>JANNBP010000150.1:0-33833 GCA_031385555.1 Deltaproteobacteria bacterium
ACTCGCGCGACATGCCGACGAGTTCTTTGCCAGGCTCCCCTACTCGGCGATCGACACGACCGCAATCGGGAACCACGCCCAACGCGTGCTCGCAGCAGACAACAGCGGCGAGGTACCAGCCGCAACCCGTGGGAAACCAGACCGCGATCACTTGTTCACCAGCGACGCGAACCTGGGGAGCTTGCGAAGCGACTTGAACTCCGGATCGGTCTTGAGCGACGCGACCGTGCCGTCGAGGTACCCCGTCTTGATCGCCCGTACGAGCAGGTCGATCGCCCGTGCGTGGTCGCCCGCCGCCGTCGCGAGCGCCGCGAGCCGGCGCAGGATCGAGGACTTCGGGCCACACGCCTGCTCGGCCGCGTCGAGCCAGACGCTCGCCTCCGCGGGCGGCAGCACGCCGGTGATCACCAGCGTGCGCAGTGGGTCTGCGAGGTACCAGTAGTGGGTGGACGTGAGCTCGTGCATTCGCGCGGTCGCGTATGCGAGGAGCTCCGCGGTCGGTGGTCTGCCGAGCTCGTCGATCCGTCGCGTGATGGCAGCCTCCGCCTCGCGAGTGGCGAGCTCGGCCGCGCGTGCGGCGCGCCAGCTCCGACCGCGCTCCGCGAGCGAGGTCGCGTCGAACCGCTCGCGATACAGCGTGGCCTCGGGATCCGAGGGTGCCGGTCGCGCATGGACCGGCGCCAGGTCCAGCCACGCCTCGCGCCACGCCGCATACGCGCGTTCATCGATCGAGAACGGTGGCTGCGTCGTCGCGGTGAACCTCACGCCTCCGTCGATCGCGACGCGCTCACCGCGATACCGACGGACCGCGGTGGCGCGTGCGGTGGCGAGCCAGATCCGCCACGACGGCGCGACCGGCCCGGCGAGTGTGGTGGCACCTCCCTCGAAGAACCGGAACGGCGTGGCGCGTCCGAACCAGCTCGGGACATCGAGCTGGGGATCGCCGGCGAACAGCTCGATGACCTGATCGATGCGGTCGAGCTGGTTGGTCGAGCTATTGAACAGGCTGAACGGTGCGAGCCACAGCGCTGTGCCCATCCAGGCGGTCGTTGCTCCCAACTCGGAGAACAGCGCTTCAGCGAGAGTCAGCCAGCGATCGTGGGCGAGTTGATCGAGCGGGAAGCCGATCGAGAGCGTGCCGCGATCATCGGCGTCGCGACACAGCGAGAGGTGGATCGCGAATGACGCTGGAAGCAGCGCGGCCGGCGTGCCGTCCTTGAAGTAGAGATCGGTGTGCGCGTTCGGCATCGCGCGCAACGTGGCGAGGGTCCTTGTCAGCAGCGTGCGCCCTGCCCCGCTCAGCGCCTTCGGCGCGGCGATCCGGGTGGAGTCATCCTTCGCCTTTGTGAGGAATCCGCGGTAGGTCATCCCCGGTGGGGCGAATGACAGCGCGCGGGTCAGCGCCGTCTCGACCGCGCGACCGAGATGCCCGATCTTGCCCGGGAAGCGCAGCGTGATCGCCGCCATCGGTAGGACCTTCTCGGCGAGGTAGCTCCCGGTCAGGGCGCGACCGATCCGTGCACGCAGCGCCTCCGCGGCCTCGAAGTCGGACATCGCGAGACGATAACGCGTCGGTCGACCTCCGATCTGATCTGCACGCTCGCGAGCACCGCGACCCACGGCGTGATCGTTTTGGAGCCGATGGAGCTTCCACCAGCAACCGTGGCCGCGCGGTGGCCACGCCGTGCGCGAGTTACCGCAGAACGCGGCGGGCAAGCACAACCTGGTCGTCGTCGAGCGCGACCGAGGTCACGAGCTGGTGGCTGCATGCGCGCAGCACATCGCCGGCCGCGGGGATGCGTTGACCGTCGGCGACCACACGTGCAGGCTGGTGGCATGGGTTACACCGTATGGAGCATGGTCGCGCTTGCGGTCTCGTGCAGCACACCCGCTGCACCACCCGCATCATCCGACCCGGATGGCCCGGATGGCTCCGATGCGGGGAGCACGGACGCACCGACCTCGATGGCGGGTTGCTACGACTACGAGTCGTTCGTGGCGACGCCGGTGAGTTTTTCAAACGACGTGATGCCGCTGTTCGCCGCGCGCTGCGCGCAGTGCCACCTGGACACCGCGGCGAGCACCTACTACGGCTCGGATGCCACGCTCGTACGCACCAAGCTGCTGAACGGAACGCCCATCCAGGTACCGCAGCTCAAGTTCGTCGCACCGGGCGATCCTGTGCGCAGCTACATGCTCGCGAAGATCGAGTACACCAACCCAGGCGGCACGTGCGAGCTCGTCCAATGCACGGTTCCGGGCTGCGAGCTGTTCGCGCCACCAGGCAACCCACTGCCCGAAACCGAGCGCGCGATCTTGCGCAGCTGGGTGATCAACGGCGCACCCGACAACTGATCAGGGTGTGATCGCGTCGGTGACGAGCACGAGTTTGCTTGTTAACGGTGGGCGATCACGACGAACTCTCCCGCGGGCTTCACTGGTTCGGTGACAGCTCGCAGAGGTCATCCGGGATGCAGACGTCCGTGAAGCAGCCGTCGCTCACGCCGGGCGTGGTTCCGGCTGGGCAAGCCGGCGGCGCGCGATCGCACGCTGCCTGCGCGTGGCACTTGCCGGGGTCGCTGTTCTCGGCGGCGCAGAACGCGAACTCCGCCATGCACTCTGGCGGGATCGGGCTGTCGCGGAACGGCAGACCACCGCAGCTGTTCTCGCGGTGGAACGCGGTGCAGCCAGGGTTCTGCGAGCAGCGCTGGCCATCGGTGATCAGGTTGCACGCCGAGGATTGGTCGGTGAACTGATCGGAGGCGACGCAGCCGACGAAGTCGGTCACACACTCGCCCGACACCGCGCAGCGCGCATCGCGAATCACGCGGCATGCGCTCTCCGTCTGGCAGGTCGCCTCGTCGAGCGACTCGCAGACCCCGTTGCAGAAGCCCCAGCTCGGAGATGGTGCGAGGGCGCTCGGCGTCTTCGGATCGGTCTCACCCGCTAGCGGGCATGGACCACAGTTCGGATCGCAGGTCCCACCACCGAACGACTCGCAGATCAGGTTCTGTGGATTGCGCTGCGGTGCCGGCTCCGCTTGGTTCGGCCGCGGCTGGGGAACATCTTCTCCGATCAGGCACTGATCGCCACCCTTGCCCTGGTCGTCGAAGAACCCGAAGCAACCGGGCAGAGCCGCACTGACCAACGCGAGGACCACAAGGCGATGCATAGGTGACCTCTGGGTGAGCAAGAGCCAGGCCTCGCACGTGTCCGCGGAACTACCGAGAATGCCGGCCCCTGCGAGGTTGCTAGGTCAGATTTCTGAGGTCTATCGGGTCGCGGTTCGCGACACAGCCAGCGTCGTGGTCGAGCGGGCGGCCTGTCAGAATCGGGTGATGTACGCGGCGCCGCCGCCGCCAGGAACGACCGTCGGGACGATCGTTCCCGACGAGTCCGCGGCACGCGGCAGATCGAGATAGTAGAGGAGCGCGCCGGCGGCACCGACCGCGAGCGCGCCCGCGAACAGCACCTGGGTCGCCGTCGCGAAGTCGCTCGCCTTGCCCGCCAACCGGTTGTGCTCGGCGAGGTCGTCGACGGTACCCATGCCCCCGGCGATCTTGGTCTCGAGATCCGAAGCGTCTGATCGCGCCTTGAGATTGACGATGCCGGTGATCCCCGAGGCCAGCACGAGTGCGCCGGCACCGACGAACACTCCGTACGCGACCTTGCGCTGCGTCGTCCGGACCAGCGTCGCGTCGAGTGCGCGTGCCTCACCGCGTGCGAGCGTGAGCTCGCGAGACCAGCCAGCGTGGCCGCGACGGACGACGGCGACGTAGTGCTTGCCGGCCGGGAGCGATAGCGGCTTACCGAGCGGTGCACGCCCCATCGGCTTGCCGTCGACGATGATCTCGGCGCCCGCCACGGCCTTCAACGCGAGCTCGCCGGGTTTTTCGACGAGCTTGGCCTCGGCCACGATCAGTCGGCTCTCTACCGCAGTCGCCTCGAGGTCGATCGTGAAGTACCCCTCGGCCTCGACGCGCACCTTGTGCGGACCGGGCTTGACGTCGGCAACCACCGGCACCTCGGACAGCGGTCCGCCATCGATCGATCCACGCGCACCCTTGATCTGGGACGAGACCATGAGCTGAGTCGGCTGGGCGATGGGAGCCACCGCCCTCCCCGCCCCTCCCTTGCGTGCTTCCTCGATCTTGAGCAGCAGCGGCTCGATCTCGCCGAGATATCGGGCCGCCTCGTCGCGGCGCTCGCCCTGCTTCACGTCCAGCAGGTACTTGCGGTAGAGCTCGCCGGCGCGCAGCAGCTTCGTATCATCGCGATCGATCGAGTACTGACGCCGGTACGACTGCGCGAGCGCGAAGGTGATCGACGCTCGAGGCGACAGCTTGAACGCCTCCTCGAACGAACTGATCGCCGGGAGATACTGCCCGGCGTCGTACGCCTGACGGCCTGCATCGAAGTACTTGCGTGCTTCCTCGGTGGCGTCGGCACGCGCGACACTCCACGACAGCATCAAGATGACGATGATCCGGATCATGCATTCCTCAGAAGTCGGGGATGTCGCTACTGCCCTTGCCGCTGCCCGCCCTGACGGCGGGGACCTTGGTCAGCGACAACGATAGGGTCTTCGAGACGGTGACCGCGATCTTCTCGGTGCGCGTCCGGTATCCCGGGTGCTCGAGCTTGATCTCGAGAGGCTGCTCGCTGCGCGGGAACACGAGCGTGCCTGGCACGGTGCCGAGCAGCACACGACCGGGACCGTACACGAAGGTGTTCGGCGGCGCGCCCGTGATCTCGATCTCCACCGTAGGCGTAGCAACGGGCGAGTCGATCGTCATCGCGGCATCGACCGTCGCGACCGTCGCAGCGTCGGGCGCCGGCGGTGGCGGATCGGAGCCACGCTGGACCTGCGAGCCGACCTGCGAGCCGGCATCGTTTTGGTTCCCCCGCGTCGCGACCACGACCACGACCGCGACGGCGACGAGCGCCCCGATCGCGATCACCGCGACCAGCTTGCGGTTGCTGCGCGGCGCGGAGATCGCCGTGATCGAGGCCGGCGCAGCGTTGGCGCGTTGACCACTCGAAGGGGGCGGCGTCCGCGACGGTGCTGGCGTCGGGGAGCCGACCGCACGTAGGCCTTGCACCGTCGAGATGCCTCCTGCGGGGCGCACGGGCACTTCCATCCCGACCGCGTCGTAGAGGGCGTCGACGGCATCGGTCAGGCTCGCCGGTCGGTTCGCGGGATCCTTCTCCATCATGTGGAGGATCGGCGCATCGAGGGTCTGCGGCAGTGGCGCCACCTGCGACGGTGGCGCGGCGACGCCCGAGACCTGTTGCGTCAACAGCTCCACGAAGTCCTCGCCGCGAAACGGCAGCATGCCCGTCAGGACCTGGTAGGTCATGATCCCGAACGAGTAGATGTCCGTCCGGTGATCGACGTCCTTGCCGCGACACTGCTCGGGCGACATGTACGTCGGCGTTCCCATCGGTGCGCCGGTTCGCGTCTTGTGCTTGTTCGGAGCATCGCTCGACAGCAGCTTCGCGATCCCGAAGTCGAGCAGCTTGGGGAACGGGGTCCCGTCGTCGTCGGCGATGAACACGTTCTCGGGCTTGAGATCGCGGTGCGCGATCCCCTTCGCGTGCGCGCCGTCGAGCGCGCGGGCGACCGCGCGCAACACGGGCAGTGCGACCTCCGGCACCAGGCGACCACCGCGCTCCTCGAGGTAGCCATCGAGCGGCATCCCCGAGAGCAACTCCATGATGTAGTACTGGCGACCGTCGGGAAGCTGCCCGAACGAGAAGATGTCGATGATGTTCTTGTGGCGGGTCTGATTGACCGCCTTGGCCTCGGCGACGAACCGGGAGACCATGGCCGGATCCGCCGAGAAGGATCGATTGAGCACCTTGATCGCGACCTGCTTGCCGATCAGCGGGTGGACTGCACGGAACACGATCCCGAACCCGCCCTCGCCGAGCTTTCCCTCGATCCTGTACTCGCCGACGGTCGCGCCTTGCGAGAGCTCCGGATCACTCGAGGGCGTGACGCCGTCGCCGGATGCTGTCGGCATCATCGTCGCGGCGGTGCCCACGCCCGACTCGGATCCGTCCGCCGTCATCGTCTCAACCTATCACGGAGGTGAACGACCAGATCATCGACGCGATCAACGGCCTAGTGCGGAGACCACTTGCTGGTCGTGTGGGATCGCGAAGAACACCCGGAGCTCGCCGGCCAGGTCATCCTGCACGACGAGATCGTCGACGGCATCGCCGTTGACGTCCAACGCGAACACCAGCCCTCCGAAGAAGCCATCGAGGACGGTGGTCTTGCGGGTCAGCTCGCGCCCGTCGATCTCGAACAGCTCGACCCCGGCGCTCCCCACCACGACGAGCTCTGGCGCCGCATCGTCATCGGCGTTGACGACGGCGAGCCCCCGCGGATCGGCGCTCGGGATCGACACCGTCGTGAAGCCGTTGTCGTCGCGAAACAGGACCGCCGCGACCGCGGTGAACGTGTCGTCGAAGCCGGTGACGAGCACGTCGGGGCGGCCATCGCCGTCGACATCACCGATCGCGAATTCGGACATGCCGCGTGGCAACGCGACCTGCTCGACCCGGGTCTGCGCGGCCCCGACCCGGATCACCACCAGCTGAGGTGGCGACGCTTCGTCCACGCAGAAGCTCGCCTGCAGGCCGACGACGTCGGTGTAAAAATCGGCATCGAAGTCGGTGGTCCGGAACCGACTACAGAACGCAGAGATCGAGCCTTCGACGTTCGCCGTCGCGAGTGGAACCGTCGGGCTGGCGAGGTTGCCACCGCCTGTGCCCCTCGCGAGGTCGACGCGGATGCCACTCGTGGCGTTGCTGTCCAGCGAGAGCGTCGCGACATCCGCCTGTCCGTCGCCGTCGTAGTCCCCGACCAGCGTGTGATCGGACACCACACTGCCCATGCTGTCCTTGATCTCGTAGGGCGCGAACATCACCCGCTGGTAGCTGCCGAACAGGAACGTGTAGGACTCGGTGAAGCTCGCCGGGTCGAGCGTCCCCTGCACGATCAGATCATCCACCCCGTCGCGGAACACCGCTGCACGCAAGAACACGGACGCTGACTCGAGCGAGGCGACCGTCGCCCACACCCCGACCGAGACCGGCGTGGTCAGCCCCTGTGGACTGCCGAAGGAGACGAGCACCGTGAACGGACCGACCCCGCTCGACGCCGATTCGACGAACGCGAGGTCCGTCGTGCCATCGCCGTCGAAGTCACCGACACGCAGGTTGGTCGGAATCTTCGAGGTGACGACGCGGGTGTGCGCGAACAGGTTGCCTTGGGTCTGGAGGAAGACGTCGAGCGTCGGCTTGTTGGCGACGGTGGCCGCCATGTCGTCGAGGCCATCACTGTTGAAGTCGCCGACCACGACCTCACTCCAGAAGAAGGCGTTGTTGAAGTCGATCAACGTCGCCGTCCCGGCGTCGTCGCGAAAGATCCCGAAGTCGTTGACCCACGCGCGGCTCGCCCCGAGTTGGAGCTTCGCCAGTGGAAACGGGCTACCGGAGAAGCTCTCGAAGAACCCGTCGAAGACGGCGGGCCCGAACGCTCCCGCGCCAAGCCCTCGCGCCACGGCCACGCGGTTGGAGTCGACGCCGACCACGAGGTCGAGCCGGGCATCGCCGTCGACATCGACCAGGCGCAACCCACGCGTGTCGGCGGGTGCGGGGAGCGTCACCGTCGAGAGATCGAGATCGCTGACGAACCTGCCGTCGTGAACTGGCGAGAACACGCGAACGGACGTCGAGCCGACGACCGCGAGCGCGATCTCCTCGCCATCATCACCATCGAGATCCGCGTGCGCAGGACTACCGGCGACGTCGAAGATCGTCGCCGCGCCGAGGTTGATCGGAGCGATCTCGTCGAACAGCCCATCGGCATCCTCGAGCTCCTGGTCGAGCACCCGGATCCGCAGCGTGCCGAGCTCGTCATCGAGCACGAACAGGTGGGTGATCGGACCGTTCGTCAGCTGCGGAGATCCGATCCGGAACGGGAACGACTTCGTAGCCCCGAAGGTCGAGATCGGAAACGTCGGCTGGGCGTAGGGCAAGAACGTCCGGCTCTTCTGCCCACGTGTCTGGACGAAGCCCGTGAACGTGCCGGTGACAACGTCGGCGCGCCCATCCCCGTCCAGATCTCCGATGTGAGGCGCGGGCGAAGGCGACACGGCCGGCACGATCCTGCCGGCGGTGAACGTGCCATCGCCGTTGTTGAACAGCGGCGACACCTGATCGATCGTGACCGCGACGAGGTCTCGCCGGCCATCTCCGTCGACATCTGCCAGGTCGAGCCTCCCGGTGACCGACGACACGCTACCGCCGTCCGCATACGCGCCCGACGCGTGACGACAGATCCCGTCGGTGCCGCATCCCCACCCCGCCGGACAGCCAGGCGCAACGGCGGTGTGATCGCAGACATACCGGCACGCGTTGGCTTCGCCGGCGGCGGCGCACGTGACGGGCTGATCCGCGTGCTCGAGCCGCGGCCCTGAATCACAGTCCTCTCCGGCCGACGACTCGGCGACGCCGTTGCCGCAGTCCTCCGTCGGCAACGGATCGATGCCACACCCGACCACGAACGAGAGGACGCCGACTTGGAGGATCCCACGCATCCCGTCGACGATATCGGAGTCATCGACTCCGTGCTGTGGCTTCGCCGGTCTACCGCATCGGCAGTGTGAGCGTCCTCCCATCGCCACGCCGGCAGCCGTCTGGGCGAGCCTCGTTCCAACACAGCCGGACGACTCCCCGGGTTGCTCCGCGACGAGCCGGCTCGAAGCCCGTCGACCGCGACATCAGCCTTCGCGGCTCGAGGCGCCAACTCCGTGGCTGTTGGCCGAGCTGGAAGCATCGGGCCGACCTCGCCACCCTGGCGCGTCAGGGTCCGACGGTGCAGATGGCCGGGGCGACCGCTGGCGCCCCGAGCCGGCGACCGCCGGCTCGTACGCGATGTCGCTGTAGCCGTTGTTCGACGAGCAGAACGGTCCGGTGATCCGAATCGTCCCGTACTTCGTGGCCGACGAGCGCTATAAGGTGGCCGTGCGCCATCTGGAACGTCACCGCGCCGAGCGCATCGGCTGGCTGCGCGCAGCCGTGCTCGGGGCGAACGACGGCATCGTCTCGACCGCGAGCCTCGTCGTCGGGGTCGCCGCCGCCACGCCCGCGCACGATGCGGTGCTCACCGCGGGTGTCGCCGGGCTCGTCGCAGGCGCGATGTCGATGGCAGCCGGGGAATACGTCTCGGTGCAATCGCAGGCCGACACCGAAGATGCCGACCTCGCCCGCGAACGGAGCGAGCTCGTGGCCGACCACGCCGCCGAGCAGCTCGAGCTCACCAAGATCTACATCGGACGCGGACTCGACGAGCACCTCGCGCGGCAGGTCGCGGAACAACTCATGGCACACGACGCGCTGGGGGCACACGCCCGCGACGAGCTCGGCATCGTCGACTCGCAGCGCGCGCGTCCCGTCGTCGCCGCCCTGACCTCCGCCGGCACGTTCTCCGTCGGCGCAGCCCTGCCTCTGTTCGTGGCGTGGCTCGTCCCGATCCGCCTCCTCCCGGTGCTCGTCGTCGCGACCTCCCTCGTCTTCCTGGCTGGGCTCGGTGGCACGGCCGCCGTCGTCGGCGGTGCGAACCCGCTCCGCGGCGCAGTGCGCGTCGGGATCTGGGGCGCGATCGCGATGGGCCTGACGTACGGCGTCGGCCGGTTGTTCGGCGCCGTCGTCTAGCTCGACTACGAACCCTGCTTCGCGCGCTTCGCCAGATACTTCGCGAGCCAGCGCTCGAAGCCCGAGCCTTCACATGGAGCCGTCTCCTCCTCGGAGAGTGCCGTGATCTCGGCATCGTCGCGCAGCACGAGCCCGATCTCGCATTCGTGCGTCGTCGGATGGCGCGTGCGGAGATCGAACCCGATGTAGTCCTCGTAGCCCTCGCACCCGATCAGGATCTGGTCGGCGAGCACGGCGACCTCGAGCGGCTCCATCCCGATCGCCTCGCCGACCGCCTCGGCAGTCGCGTCGCACTCGAGCTCGTCCGCGTAGTGCGCGAGCGCGGTGACGTGCTCGGCGAGCGGCCACATCTTGAACATCAGCTGCGGTAGCGCCGGGTCGCCGATCGTGAACAGCCCGTGCTCGGCAAAGGCACGCTTGAGGCTGGGCGGATAGATCTCGTCGAGCCGCCGCTCGGCTGCGGTGATCGCGGCTGCGTCGGGCTTCGTCCCTGGGGTCATGCGGGGACCATAGCCGTCCGTGACGAGTCAGAGTACGGGCATGCGGAAGATCCTCATCGCCATCGCGGCGTGTGGCGGTGGGTCCCAACCGGCAGTCCCGGAGCGCGGTCACGTCGGCGCGCGATGAAATTCGACGAAGAACCGGACCTCGCCCTCCGGCTCGACGCGATGAAGCACCTCGGGGACCACCGTCCCGAGCACGGCGGGCTCCAGGATTCGCTCACCCGCGAGCGGAGCCTCGATCACGTAACGCAAGCGACCGGCGAGCACGTGGATCACGCCCCACACCCCGGGTTTCGTCGAATGATCCTTCCGCAGCGCATCCGGGACCGACAGCTGATCGAACTCGAGCGTCCGTTTGTACGGTGCGTAACCGGCGGGCAACTCGAACCGATCGCAGCAGACGCACGGAAGTTCAAGACCACGTCTCCCGGCACGTCCTTCGGGGGTCAGCACCCAGGGTCGAGCCCAGAACGGTGGGCGGTGACGAACGTGCTGGCCGTGCCCGCATCGCAACTCGGCCACCCAATCGCCAGCCTCGTCCTGGTGAAACCCTTCGATCGCGCGTTGCATCGTCATTGAATACCTCGATGCTCGCTCCACGCCACCGACGCAGAGCTCTCCGACGACTCCGACGCCAACCGTGCTTCGCACCAGGAGATCTGCGAGCTCCAGGTCGACTCGCGATTCGTCGACGGTCGAGCGACTACCGGTACCGAACCCGCCAGCAGATCGTCTCGCCGGCGTAGGCGGTCTGTTGCTGCTCCCATTCGAGGCCCTCGATGCGGGCGCATGCCGCGCGGGCGAACGGAGTCACGAGGATCTCGTCGGCGACGGCGATGTCCTCGCCGAGCTTGCTCGCCAGGTTGACCTCGTGACCGAAGACCTCGTCGTCTCCGATCTTGAGGAGGCGACCGAAGCCGATGCCGACGCAGAGCATCACCTTGTCCTCCGGACGGCTGGTGGTGCCGAGCGCATGACAGGCGCGCTGCATCGCGATGCCGCTCTCGACCGCGGCGGTGGCGGTGGGGAACAGGATCAGCATGCTGTCGGCTTCGGTCTTCACCAGCGCACCACCGTGCTGCTGGACGATCGGAACCAGCGCGCGCGTCTGCTGGTGGATCGTCTGCAGGAAGTGAACGATGCCGAACCGCGCGACCTGGCGAGAGAACCCCGCGAGGTCGGTCAGCATCACCGCCCACTCGCCGCCGAAGCGCCGCCAGATCTCCTCGTCGATCGTCGCGTGGTCACCGCCGGCGATCCGCTGCTCGATCAGCTCCCACAGCGCGCGGACCTCCAAGCTCGGCATTGCAAGGAATGATAAGCCCGGCGAGCGGGTCCGATCAGCGCCAGATCAGCGCCAGATCGCGAGGACGGCGATCGCGGCGAAGTGGCAGGCGCAGCCGAGCACCACCATCACGTGGAACACCTCGTGATAGCCGAACACGGTCGGCCAGGGGTCGGGACGCTTCACCAGATAGACGGCAGCGCCGACGGTGAACCAGGCGCCTCCCGTGATCAGCAGCGCGAACGAGATCGGATCCAAGCCCGCGTGGACCTCGGGGAGGTAGGCGATGACGACCCAGCCCACGAGCACGAACAGCGAGGCCGTGACCGCACGCGGCGCATGCGGCCAGCACGCCGCGCGCACGATCCCGAGCCCGGCGGCGGCCCACGCGAGGATCAGGAGACGTCTACCGACCTCGTCGGGGAGGCCGAGCAAGGTGAACGCGGTGTACGTCCCCGCGATGCACGCGAAGATCATCGCGTGGTCGGCGCGCCGCAACCACCCGAAGGCGCGTGGCCCCCAATCGCGGCGGTGCAGCGAGGCGCTGACGCCGAACATCCCGGCGAGCGTCGTCGCATAGATGGCGGTCGCCGCCATCGCCACGCGATCGCGTGACAGCACGACGAGGCCCGGCCCGAGGACCAGCATCACGAAGAACGCGACCCGATGCGAGACGCCTCGGAGGCGGGGTCTCGAGCTCGACATCGCGTGGACCATACTCGTCGAGCATGCGGCCCCCGCCGGCCGCCGACGTGCCCCTTGTGGTCATGGCTCGGTCAGGTTCGTGGATGTGCGACCTGGAGGACCGGGTGTCGTCTGACCCCGTAATGAAGAAACTCGCGCTAACTGGACTTGCAACCGCCCTCCTGACCTCGACCGCCCTCGCCGGCTCGATCCGCGTCGAGAACCACGACTCGAAGACCTACAAGGTCGAGCTCAAGTGCAGCGGCTCGTCGACGTCGATCGAGATCAAGGGGTCGACGACGACGTCGTACACCTTCCACTCCTCGGCAAAGGAGTGCGACATCGTCGGCGGCGGGCTGTCGTTCCCGGTCAAGAAGCTGGAGGACGGTCAGAAGTGGAAGATCAACAACGGCAAGGCCGAGAAGAACTGAGGGTCACGGGGCGACCCGAACCTGACGTCAATCGACGATGAACAGCCGAGCTCCCGTCGGGCTGATCGAACGGTGCGACGAGGCGCCATCGGCCACCTGATAGGACATGCCGGCGCGCAAGGTGAAGCGTCTGCCGTCGGAGAGCTCCGTGATCAGCTCGCCGTCGAGGACGAGCAGGACGTGGCCGCGCTCGCACCAGTGATCGGCGATGTAGCCGGGCGAGTACGCGACCATCCGCACCCGCAGATTGCCTTGCTCGAGCGTTCGCCAGGTGGCCATGCCCTGCTCGCCTGCGTGCTCGGTAGCGGGCACCTGCGACCAGTCGGTCGTACAGAACGCGACGTCGGTGATCTTCATGCGGCTTCTCGCATCACAGGAGCGCTGCGTCGATCTCGAGCCCCAGCAGCGCGCGGCCTGCCATCGTCAGCGAGGTGCTGCTGACCATCAGGTGATGGGTGACCACGTGGGCGTCGCGAAACTGCCGTTGCAAGGGATGCTTCGCGTAGACCGCCGCGCCGCCGCCGAGCTCGTACATCGCCGCCGTGACCGCCGCGGACTCGGTGGCCGCGTGGCACGCCGCGAGCCGGAGGTGGGCACGGGCCTCGATCGTCGGCCCCGCGAGTGCGTCCGCGAGCGCGTCGAACAACAGGCCTCGCGCCGCGCGGAGGCGTGCCTCGGCGCCCGCGACCTGAAGCTGGGTGAGCTCGCGATGTGCGAGCGTGCGCTTGCTGCCGGGTGGTGACTTCGTTCGCACGTACGACGTCGCCGTGTTGATCGCCGCTCGTCCGATGCCGAGCCCGACCGCCGCCACGCACGAGGCGAGCACACCGAAGAAGGGAAGCTCGTAGCCGTCGAGGCGCGGCTTGTCGGTGATCAGAGAGAACGTGCGTTCGCGCGGGACGAGGACGTCGGCCGCCGAGATGTCGTGGCTGCCCGTGCCGCGCAAGCCCGCCGTGTCCCAGGTGTCGTGCACCTGCGTCTGGGCGGCGGTGAACAGCGCGCTGCGCACATCGGGCGCACCGCTCGGCAACGGGGCGTCGCCCTCGGCGATCGTGCCACCCATCCGCCACCGCGAATGCTCGCAGCCACTCGCGAACGACCACCGCCCACTGACGCGATAGCCCTCGCCGTCGCGCTGGGCGCGCCCCATCGGAGCGAACACGCCACAGGTGATCGCGTCCGCCGGGCCGTAGACCTCGCGCGCGACCGACTCCTCGAGATAGACGCTCATCAAGCTCGACGTGATGCCGACCATCGCGCACCAGCCAACGCTGCCGTCGAGCGTGCCGAGGGCCTCGAGCACCTCGAGCGCGGTCAGCGGGCTCGCCTGGGCACCGCCATACACCCGGGGCACGCACAGCTTGAACACCCCCGCCGCGATCAGGGCGTCGACGACCGTCCGCGGGAGCCGGCGCTCGCGCTCGATCGCCGCCCCATCGATCAACTCGCCGAGGGCGCGCACCCGCGCGACGATGTCATCCGTCATGGCGGGACGATACGACACTCTGGGAACGCCGCGGCGGGGCCGGTGTCAGAGCACCATGGTCACCCGGATGGTCGCCCGGCTCGCCGCACTCGTGATGGCGCTCGCCGCGCCCGTCACCGCCAATTCGCTCGACAAGGAGGTCGTCCGCCGCCCGATCCGCGCCGCGACCCCGCGGATCGTGAGGTGCTACGAACGACAGCTCGCCGCGACCCCGAGTCTCGCGGGCACCGTGGTCGTCGACTTCACGATCGCTGTCAGTGGTCGAGTGACCGCGGCCACCGGGACGGGGATGGACGACACCGTCGCGCACTGTGTCGCGCGGGTGATCCGGACGCTGCGGTTTCCACCGCCGCCGGCGACGATCCGCGTGATGTACCCGTTCACGTTCGGTCGCTGACCACCGGGAACCACCACGGCCTGTCGCATTTCGAGATGTGTGGAACCTCGAGGTTCCAGCGTCGGGGCGCGATCTTTGTCGACGCGTGGCCGATCCGATCGCGTGCATCGCGAACCTGACGTGCTGTGCTGGCGACCACCGCGACACCAACGATCCGGACACCAACGCGCGGGTGGTGTTCTCGAGCGTCCGTGATGCACTCGGCGCGATCGTCACGCGACGCGCAAACGCTTCGCGCAAAACGCCCTCTGCATCGACGGTCCGATCCGTTTTGCGATCTGGGAGCTGATACCTTCGGGGCGCCGACGTATGGAGCCATCGAAGCCCACCCGCGCCGAGACCGAGGCGCGAGAGATCGACCCGCCGACGCCCGTCCTGCGGTTCCAGCTCCGCGTGATCGACGGGATCAGTGAAGGCACGCGCCACGTGGGGAACGGTGAGCGCATGATCGTCGGCACCGATCCGACGGCCGACTTTCGGCTGGCCGATCCCACGATCTCGCGGACCCACTGCGAGCTCGTGGTCACGGACGGGAGGGTCCTGGTCCGAGATCTCGGCAGCCGCAACGGCACCTTCGTCAACGGCGTTTCGGTCGTGGCCGCACACCTCAGCACGGGCAGCGTGATCCAGGTCGGACGGACCAAGTTCGTGTTCGATGCGGGGCGTGCAGACACGGCGATCACGAGGACCAACCGTGATCGCTTCGGCTCGCTCGTGGGCGGATCACCCGCGATGCAGAAGGTGTTCGAGATTCTCGAGCACGCCGCGGCGAGTGACGTCACGGTGCTGATCCAGGGCGAGACCGGGACAGGCAAGGATCTCGCAGCGAACTCGCTCCACAACGCCAGCGAGCGCCGGAGTGCTCCGTTCATCGTGGTCGATTGCAGCGCGATCTCGACGCACCTGCTCGAGAGCGAGTTGTTCGGGCACGAACGCGGGGCGTACACGGGCGCGGAGAAGACGCGTGCGGGCGTCTTCGAGGCCGCGGCGGGTGGCACGATCTTCCTCGACGAGATCGGCGAGCTCGCACTCGATCTGCAGCCCAAGTTGCTGCGCGTGCTCGAGCAGCGCGAAGTCCGGCGGGTGGGTGGCACCGAGGTGATTCCGATCGACGTGCGCATCATCGCGGCGACCAATCGCGATCTGGCCGCCGAGGTCAAGGCGCAGCGCTTCCGCTCCGATCTCTACTATCGCCTGATGGTCGCGGAGGTGACGATGCCGCCGCTGCGCGAGCGCGTCGAGGACCTCCCGCTCCTCGTTCGGGCGATCTTGCAGCAGCTCGGAGCCGAAGCCAGCCACGACACCCTGTTCGATCGCCCCGAGTTCATCGCCGAGTTACACAAGCACACGTGGCCGGGCAACGGGCGCGAGCTCCGCAACTACCTCTCGCGTTGCATCTCGCTCCAGCAATACGTCGCGCCGGCGTTGCTCGGAGAGGCCAACGAAGAGACCAGCCCCATCGACGTCGACGTGCCGCTCCGCGAGCTGCGCGAGCGCTGGATCGAGAAGTTCGAGAAGACGTACCTCGAGAAGATCCTGCTCGCGAATGGCAACAGCGTCACCCTCGCGGCGCGGGCCGCAGGGTTGAACCGAGCGCACTTTCATCGCTTGCTCGCCCGCCACGGGATCCGCGGCCGGTAGCGTCAGCTCAGAACGAGAACCCGGCGGCGAAGTTCTTCTCGACCTCCGGGGCCGAGAGGTTGCGACAATAGACGGCCGCGAGGAAGATCTTGCCGAGCCATGGTCGACCACCATTGGTCTCGTTGCCGAACGCGAGCTGGTACGCGGGGCTCCAGCCGTTCTGGTCGGTCGCGGGTGGCGGCATCGGCGGCGGGTCGTTCGGTGGTGGTGGGAGTGCCACGGCTCCGTTGACGTAGATCGTCGACGTCGTCTGGTCTCGCGTGTACACGATGTGTTGCGCGGCGACCGTCGCGATGTTTTCGGTGGTCTGCACCGTGTTGATCACGTCGAGCTCGGTCGCCATCGGGTCCGGGTTCGAGGTCCGGACCGCTCCGTTGTAACGGGTCGAGCTCACCCCCAGCGTCACGTTGCGCTCGTTCTGCTTCGAGTAGGTGAAGATCGTGCCGTCCTGGGTCACGTTCTCCGGTTCGACCCAGACCTCGAGGCTGACCGCGTTCGCCTGGACGCACGCGACGAAGACCTTCTCGGCGACCTCGGTGGACGTGATCACCGACGGGCCGGCGATCTGGACGCCGTTGTCCGGCAACCACTTGTTGGTGACGAAGTTGTCGAGCTGGAGATCGAAGGTCGGCTCGACGCCGCTGCTGTCGTGGACGACGAGCCCGTCGCCTTCGTCGAACCGATAGAGAGCCTGGAGCCCGTCGAGCACGCGCGGTGATTCAGCTACCGGTGGTTGGTCGTCTGCTTGCTTGATTCCACTACAAGCCGCCAGACCACCGACGAGAACCGCGAATAGACGATTCTTCATATTGTCCTCTTTCAGATCGGGTCCGTTAGGGTCTTGTAGCCTGGCGGATTGCAGAGCCCAGCGGCGAGGGTCGCGCGGGTGAGCTTGTAGAAACGATCCAAGTACTCGACGTACTCGTCGTCGACCGCGCAGCTCGGATGGAGGTTCGCACCACTACACTTGCTGCGGAGCTTCGCGGCTGCCGGGACCACCTCCGGCGTCACCCCGGCGGCCGAGACCTGAAAGAAGCTCCCGATCCCGAGCGAGGTGCGTTGCTGGATGAACATCGTGTCGCTCGTCGCGTTGGCGTGAAACCCATACTCGCCGTCGGAGTGGCAGCCGCCGCACGTCGCGTCTTGATCCGTCTCCTTGTTGGCCCACTCGCCGATCCCCGAGTCGTTCCAGTTCTGGATCGTCATGCAGCCGACCCATTCAGCCAGCACGTCTGGAATCCCGTTGTCGCCGAAGTCGGCGAGCTCGGCGTCGAGCCAGGCTGCGATCTTCGCCTGCTGACCCGGATCCCACCACGTCGCGCCCGAGTGGCTCCCCTTGGTGAGGAGCAGTGCACTGGCGGAGTTGAAGTTGCCGACCACGCGCGAGTTCGAGAGCAACTGGAGGTAGTCGTCGTCGCCGCCCGCTTCCCCCATGAACGCCGGGCCCGCCCCCGCACCTTCGTGGCATCCCGCGCAGGCCGTCCGCAGCATCGGCGATACGGTCGACGAGAACATCGACTCCCCTGCACCGCCAGCGGGGCCGCCGCCGTCGATGTTGCCGCTACACGCGCCGAGCGCGACGATCAGGACTGCCGCCTTCATCGACGTGCTCCCCGGCGGCGGAGCCATGCAGCACATGCGAGGGCGAGCCCGAAGGTCGCCGCGCCGCCGTTCTGTCCACCCGGCACGGAGCAACACCCCGCGGCCGCCGAGTCCTCGCCCGCGGTCGGGTCGATGGTCGCGTCGCGCAGCGACGGGACGAGCACGATGTCGAGGCCGAGCTTCTCCGCCATCTGGCCGCTCGTGTTGGGGACGCGCGAGGTGGCGGGCACCACGACGAACTCCTTGACGTCGGGGCGGTAGGCGCCCTTGATGCCGTAGCCCGGGTTCGCCATCGTCGCGCAGTACAGCGAGTTCTTGCCCTGCCGGCCCGGATTCTCGCCGTAGTAGTTCGACAGCAAACCACTATCGATGTTGGAGGTGAGGCTGATCGGGCTGCCGACCTCGAGCGCGCCGCCGCTGTAGCTGACGAAGGTGCCGGTCGCCGTCGTCGCGCCGTTGGGCGACGCGCTGATCAGGAAGGCACCCGGCTTGGGCGCCGCCACGTCTCCGGTCATGGTCGTGCAGACACCGTGGTGGGTTGCGGAGAAGCCCTGGATCAGGTTGGGCATTGGGTCCACCACCCAGCGTGCACCAGCGACCGCGTCGGCCTGGAGCACGCCCATCATGAGGGTCGTGCCGCCCTTGCCCTCGCGACGGTTGCGACCGTTGCGCTGCTGAAAGCTGACGAGGAACGTGTCCGGGCCGAGCTGGGCACCGTGCGACATCGTGCTGTAGAACGTCCCGGTATCGGTGGTCGTGGTCGCGGCGATCGTCGTCGACGACAGCAGCGTGAGCGAGTCTCCCTGGAAGATCGTGGCGCTGATGCCGTCCTGGGGAGGCTGCGCGTTACCCTCGGTGCCGATCGACATGAACGTGTCGGGCCCGAGTTGGTACGTCTGCGGACGGTAGCGCTCGATCTGCCCCTGCGAGACCTGCGCCTTGGGACCCGAGACGATGTTGCAGTTGCCCGGACAGGCGACATCGAAGTACGTCACCCACGCGACGTCGGCACCGTTGCCGTTGCAGCTACCGGTCAGGTTGACGCGATAGCCGCCGCCCGTCTTGCGAACGATCAGATCCTGGTAGTCGCGATCCGAGCAGTTGTCGTTATCGCTCGCCAGCACCATCGTGGCCGGCGAGATCTGGTTCGCGACGATGTCGTTGCGCTCGCTGCGGCCGATCTGAAAGACCGCCGCGTAGGTCTGCGCGAGATCGTTGAGGGCGAAGTTCGAGCTGACCACGAACAGGCCCAGGTCGGGATCGAGGCACGCGACGCCCGGCTTCATGCCATCGCGGTTTCGATTGCCGCCGCTGAGCTCGGGCATCACGTAGTAGGCGCCGCCGACCTCGAGCCCTTCGGCGGTCATCTGCCCGGCGACGACCATCGCCTGGAGGTGGTCATCCGTGTTGATGTTGCGACCGTAGGCGTGCATGTCCGGGGTGACGCCGATCGTGTCCTTCTCGTAGGAGCCGACGCCGGCGATCAGGAGGTTCGTTCCACAGACGGCGACGTTCGCGTGCTCGAAGCCCGCGCCGACCTGCCTCTTCATGTACGGCTTGCCGTCGATGTCGTGGGGGGCGAGCCCGGCGCTGCCACCACGCAGGTCGGGATGCTCGTAGACCTCGATGTCGGCGAGTGCGGGCGAGCCCACGCACATGAGCGCACCTGCGAGGACGGCTCTGGTCGAAGAATTCATACGTCGGGCCCAGTGCAACCAGAGCGCCAACGCCCAAGCTCGCTGAAGTCGGAGCGAAGGAGCAACGAGCTCGAGAATCGATTGGGGGACAGGAGCCTCGATGTTGCGTGCGATGCGACATCCTGGTTACCGCAGCCCGCTGAGTTGGTGTCCTGGATCGGAACGCTGCCTGCACCGGACATACAGTCGTGCGGATCCTCTTGCTGGCAACGCTCTGTGCTCTCGGGTGCAAGTCACCGTCGGACCCGATCCCGGAACCACCGACGGTAGGTTCGGCAGCCACACCACCTCCGGTGAACGGGCACGGGTCGGGGCGTGATCGCTGGCGCGGCGGCGGGGTCTACCTCGACGGCCAGCCGATCGGCATGCTGCGCTTCGGTGAGCTCCCCACCAAGCTCCGACCGATCTGGGAGACCGAGCAACACCGGCTCCCCTTCAAGGCAGGCGAGGAGATTCGATACCGGGAGACCAAGGTCCCGCGCTATCGCGTCACGGACTATCTGAGCGCCGTCGGGATCCAGCTCGACGAGGTCGTCGAGGTCCACATGCACGGCGCCCGTGACAACGCGATCGTGCTGACTCGCGAGGACCTTCGCAGGCACCCGAACGACGTGCTGTTCAAGTTCGCCGGCGACACCTTCGGCAAGCCGATTCCGATCGTGCGTGCGATCGCGGTCGGCACGAGGTTCGACGATCTGATGGCGCTCACGATCTACGTCAAGCGTCAGCCGCCGCGCCTCAAGCCAGACTTCACGCTCGAGCTCGACGGGATCCCCGTCCACGGGATCCCCTATCATGGCGAACCGGTGCGCGAGGGAATCCGCGTCTACGTCGACGATCGACTCGCCGCGGTGATCAAGCGCAACCAGCTCGCGACCGGAGGCGAGGCACGGTGGAGCCTCGCTTCGGTGCTCGAGAAGCAGGGGGTCACGACCAAGACGCTCCGCCGCCTCGAGCTCATCCACGACGATGTCCGCACGAACAAGCTCGCGTGGGGCAAGCTCGACTTCGCGTTCAACGCGGGGGCGTCCGGAGAGATCGTGATCGGAGCACAGGCGCTACCCGCCCACTCGATCGCGCTGTTCACGGCAGCCGATCCGGAACCGCCCGCGCCAACCGTCCCTGCCGGAAAACCGAGCACGCCGATCTAGAAACATCCGACGTCGAACTCGCTCCAGGGTCCGCGCGTGCTGCGTGTGGAGACCCGGCAGGTACTGCTCCGGCGGAGCTTCTTGCGGCGCCTCGCTTCATGCGCCGCCGGTTACGACTGCGGGCGGCGCAGCGCGACGAGCTGGAACGGCTGATCGGGCCGCGGATAGCCGTAGACGTCGAGCGGCCCCGCACTCGTTCCGTTCCAGATCCGGATCCGGATCGCGTGATCCGTGCGCGCGATGGGGCCCGTGCAGAGCACACCGTCGGGGCCGGGCTCCACGGCGAGCGCTGTGCGACCTCCCGGCGTTGCCTGCTCGGCGCGATAGTGGAAGCGTGCCTCCGGATACACGCCGCGCTGCCGCGCGAGATCGAGCGCGCACACGCGGCCATCCGCATGCACCGTCACGTCGGTCAGCGGCGAGAGCACGGTCAGGTAGCGCGCGAAGATCCTCCGCTGCCGCTCGATCAACGTGGCCTCGATGTACGCCTCGTCGCGCGGCTCCGAGAGCTGCGCACTCTTCACGATCGCGTCGATCTCCGGCGTACCGAGCCGCGCGATCCGCCGGGCCATCCACGCCGCGTCACGCTCGGTCATGCGGATGAAGGCGGGGTTCGGATACGCCCCCTTCCAGCCGGCCGGATCGAAGTCGCGGGCGGAGAAGTAGCCGAACCTAGACACGTGCGGGTCCACCTTGGCGCGGTCCCACGGGCTCACGCGCAACCCGAGCGTCACGAAGTCCATCCCGATATCGCGCCAGTCCACCACGTACGAGAAGCCGAGCCGGCGCTCGAGCGTGTCCGGTAGCGCGTGTTGCCCGAGGGTGTCGCTGGTGTCGATGATGTGGTGCTCGACGTATCCCGGAGACTTCTTCGCCTCCTTCGGGTTCGTCGCGATCCAGATGTCGAGCGTGTTCTGCTCGCGCGAATCCCAGTGGTTCAGCCACGCCGCGAGGACGCGACCGCCCCGCAACTCGCGCCGGTCCTCGTGCGGGACGACATCGTTCGGATCATCGGGACGTGTGCCCTCGTAGCGGAATGGACCGAGGACCGGCTGCTCGAGCCAGCGCGACGCCTGCATGCGCACGAGCGCGCCGCGATGTGGCAGCGAGTCGAGGATCGACTTGAGCTTCGCGTCGTCGAACGCGCTCGTCACGCCGAGGTTGGTCGTGACGGTGAGGTTGGGGGCCAGCTTCAGCTGCTCCGGCCGGAAGTACACGACCTGTTCGCACGTGCTGCGAAACCCGAGCGCCTCGTACAGCGCGGCCCCGATCACGCTCGCGGCGCTCGCGCGCTCCGGCGCGTGCAACTCGTCCGCCTTCAACAGGTACTTGCCATGGCCCTCGATCTCGATGCGGAAGCCGAGCGTGGAGCCGTTGTCCTTGCCCTTGTCGACGAGCCAGGTGCCGGTCCCTTGATCGCCGACCAGCCGGTCGTCGGGCTTGCAACCGCCACGACCGAGGGTCGCGAGATCCTGCTCACGGCGATTCACGAACCAGGACGAGTCGGGTACCTCGTCGAGGCTGTTCACGTTGACCGCCTCGGCGCTCACCTCGACGTTCAGCCCGCGCGAGAAGCGCTCGAACACGAGGTTGTCGATCTTGTCCCAGATGAACGGCGACTCGTACTCGCGCGGCATCTTCGCGAATGGACGCGTGTCGAGGTCCTGCGTCATCGGCTCCCGATCGGGGTACAGGACGGGCGGACTCCCGCACGCCACGACCACGAGCGCCGGCGCGATCCACGTCGACGCGCTCACAGTCCCCTCCGCGAGCGAAGCGCGATGCGCACGCAGTCGATGTCGGTGCCCTGATCGAACGTCGTCGTACCCACGCCGAGCGCGAGCTCGAAGCCACTGGTGCGCGCGCCGATCGAGGCCAGCCCGATCTCGGCCGAGAGCCGCAGTTGCCCCGCCGAGAACCCACTGAGGTGTGGGCCGAACGCGTTGCCCGCGGAGAGCCGCAGGGCGCCGTCGGTCCAGACCGCGACGGGCCAGGTGTACGCGATCTGTCCGCCCACGCTGCTGCGGCCGGTCGCCCAGCCTTCGAGGAAGCCCGGCATCAGATTGGGGTCCATGATCGCGAGCTGATCGAACGGCACCTCGCCGTGGAACGAATCCACGAAGTCTGCCCCGACCTGAAGCGTCACGGTGCGCTGGCGTCCCTCCTCGAGATCGATGGCGCCGCCGATCGTTCCGCCGTACTCGATCCAGCTGCGATCCATGCCGCCGAGCTCCTCGCTCCGCTGGGTGTGTGCCTCGAGGTACCCGCCCGTTCCCGGTGCGGGACGGGGAGCGCGTGAATCGAGCACGATGTCGAGACGCTGGAACGCAGTCGCGTACGACTCGCCGAACCCCGGCGGCGAAGGGATGGTGCCGTCTGCGATCCGCTCCTCGAGCGCAGGGTCCGTGCCGTAGCCACCCGCGCGGAAGGACGTGGACTGCACGCCACCACTCAACGCCAGCTTCGATTCGTTACCGAGCTTCTGCGCGAGCATCGTGCGCGCCTCGAACCGCTGGCGCCCGTAACGCGAGCGGGTCTCCCGCGTGACGTCGGGGCCGATGCCGAGGAACAGGAAGTCCGGGCGCCGGACGAACGAGCCGCGCACCGAGATCGACGTCTCGCGCGACCACGTGTAGCGATCTACCACCACGCCGGAGAGCCAGTCCGGTCCCCACGTCGCGCCGTGAACGCGTAGGTCGTGGCCCTTCACGCCGAGGTCCGCGAGCCGTAGGAAGAGCCCGACGCTCGGCTTGAAGCCAAACTCGTACACGACCGTCGGAACGAGGAAGCTCTCGTTCTCCGGGCCGAACGTCACGAACTCGCGGAGGCGAGCTGCCCAGCGATGGTGCTCCGCGGTGCGGAACAGCGCACCAAGCGGCTTGCGGACCACGTAGTCGTGGGTCGTCGCGATCGGCCACAGGAGGACCTTCGGGACCCACAGGATGCCGCGCGAGGCGTGGGAATCGGCGTTGCCGCGACCGTCGTAATCGGGAACGTTGCGTTTCGGCTCGGCGTGAAGCGTTGCACTCGCGCCGACCGCGAGTGCGCACGTCAGCCAGATGCGCAGTCGATTGACACGCCATTTATGAGATGACGCCGGGTCGACGAGAGCCATCGAGGATCGGTAGCACGGGCCCGAGCTCCTAGTTGCGTTGCGCGCCTCGCGGTGACGACGCACCTCGCATGCGTTCGACACCGTGCGAAAACGCTCATCATCCCACGCACGACTCGCACGTCACCACCATGGTGCCGCGCACGCGGGCCACCTGCTCGCAGAGCTCCAGCTGGGCACACGACGACGAGCCGCACGAGCCGCAGAGCAGACGAACCTCGTGCGCTGCTCGAGCGGCAGGATGGGTGCCGGTGGCACGAACTTCGGGCGGCGTCAGATCGGGGTTGGGAACCTGCGTCGGAGCGCATCGTGGAAGCGGCCCGGAAACTCGACGCCTCGCAACGGGTGCGACGTCGGGAGGGCGAGCAGACGATCCGCGTACACGTGGTCCGGCCGGAGGTCGTAACGAAGCTTCATCGTCTCCAGCTTGGGCAGGCCCAGGATCGCCTCGAACGTGTCCTCGGTGAGCTGGCGATCGATCGCGATCGAGCGCAGCTCCCGACACGCCGTCAGCGCCTTGCACACCAGCTCACCGCAGCCATCGAGCCGAACATGTTCCAGTCTCGGGGCACGTGCGATCAGCGTCGCGACATGCGACTCGAGGCCGAACCGGCAGTGTTCCAGGACCAGCCGCCGCAGGTTCGGCAGCGAGATCCTCGAGAAGGGCGCCTGCGACGTCGCACTCCCGCCATCGGCCGGCGAGATCACGAGGTCCTCGAGCGAGGCGGTGACGGCGCGGTTCTCGGCTAACCCGGCGAGCGCGGCGAGCTCGAACCGCCCCCGCCGGACCTGCAGCGAGCGAAGCCGCGGCGCGCGCAGCTTCGCCATCGCGTGCTCGCCATCAGCGTTGGCAAGCACGACACCCTCGAGGTCGAGCTGCTCGAGCCGCGCGAGATCGGCTTCTGCGAGGGTCGCCATGATCGGAGTGGCGCGGACGTCGGTGGCCGCGAGCTCGAGCTCGCGCACGAGTGCGGCATGGGGTGCGCTCGCGAACGTAGCCAGCGCCTTGCTGTGGAAGGGTCGGATCACGAGCTTGCGGATCGGCTGCGCGCGGAACAGCCGATCGCCGTGCCTGCGGAAGGTCGCGGCGGTCATCGCCACCGTGTCGACGAACCCGCCCTCGAGCGTGTAGGAGCTCGCCAGCTGTGCGATCTCGCCGGCGAGCCGGGCACCGTGTCTGCGCACCAGCTCGGCGCTCTGCTGGAGATCCTCCGGATCCGAAGAGCCGGAGAGCCTCATCAGATCTCCTCGGGCATCGCCCGTCTCTAGCAGCAGATCGGCGAGCACCATGCGAACCGAGGGATCCTCGGGACGCTCCGCGAGCTGCGCCAGGAGCGAGACCTCGGTGTCGCGCTCGATACGAGGGAGCCGCGCGAGCGGGATCGCGAGCCGATCGGGCGCCTCGACCTTTGCCCAGCGTTGACACCGGTCGTGATTGCGCGAGAGCTGCTTGAACCAGGGCCGGAGCGACGGCCACGCGTCGCTCGGTCCCCCACGCACGCTCCGGATCCCGACGACGACGTGGGTCTCGGTTCGAACGGCAATGCAGACGACGTCGACCCCGATCCCCAGCGCGCCGACGTGCAGAGCGACACCGACGGGCTCGACCACGGCCCCCAGGATCGTCGAGAACAGCGCCCGCGCGGTGACCTGGCGAAAGCTGCGATGGCAGAGGGCGCGACCGATCTGGTCCTCGATCGCGAGCCCGACGCGTGGGCCTAGCCGCGACAGCGCACCGAGATCACTCGCGCTCCACGCCGCCTCGACCGCGGTGACATCAGCGTCGAGCAGCGTCACGACGCGAGCGTAGCTCGAACCCCGGCCGATGCCGTCGAACCACCCGCGACATCGGGCTGCGTCGCGCGTAGAACTCGTGGCGATGCCCCCCCGCACCTCGATCGCCGTCTGCGTCCTCGCGAGCTGCCTTGGCTGTAACAGCAACCGCGAGACCCCGTCGGCGAGCGCGACCAACCCACCGACCGTCGCGGCGGCTCCCGACGCAGCCGCTCCACCCCGGAAGCAGACGGTCCGCCTGCGCGTGACGCCGGCCGACGACGACGCGCAGCCACCGACGATCGCCGTCGACAACTCGCCGCCACGCCGTGGGGCGCTCGCCGAGCAGGAGGACCCGACCGTCTACAAGGTCGTCCTCAACCACGAGGAGCAGTACTCGATCTGGCCCGCCGATCGCGAGAACCCGCTCGGGTGGAAGGATGCCGGCAAGGCGGGGTCGAAGACCGAGTGCCTCGACTTCATCAAGGAGGTCTGGACCGACATGCGCCCGCTCAGCCTTCGAAAGCGGCTGGAGAACCAACCCGAGCCGGCGGCACCCGGCGAGGCGCGGTGAGACCGCCCGTTCAGACTTCGATCTCGTCGAGCGACGAGATCACGCGGTTTGGCTGATACGAGTACCGGGATACCATCTCGCGCCGCGTCACCCCCGACAGCACGAGGATGGTCTCGAGGCCGGCCTGCACGCCACCGACGATGTCGGTCTCCATGTTGTCGCCGACCATCACCGTGTGCTCCGAGTGGACGCCGAGGAAGTTGAGCGCGGTGCGCATCATCAGCGGGTTCGGCTTGCCCACGAAGAACGGGGCGATGCCGCTCGCGGCTTGCATCAAGGCGGCCATCGCGCCGTTCGCGGGCTCGATGCCGTGCTCACCCGGACCCGCGACGTCGGGGTTGGTCGCGATGAACTTCGCCCCTGCGACCAGGAACCTGATCGCGCGCGTGATCTGATCGAGGTTGTAGGCGTGCGTCTCCCCGAGGATCACGTACTCCGGTTCGTGGTCGGTGATGATGAACCCGGCGGTGTGGAGGGCTTCGGAGAGCCCGCTCTCGCCGATCACGTAGGCGGTCCCGCCGCGCCCGCGCTGCGATTCGAGGAACCGCGCGGTCGCCATCGCCGAGGTGAAGATGTGCGCGGGCTGGATCGCGATCCCGATCTTGGCGAGGCGATGACTGAGATCGCCGGGCGTGTAGATCGGGTTATTGGTGAGCAGCAGATACTTTCGATCGGCCTTCTCGAGCCGAGCGATAAATTCGCGAGCACCTGGCAGCGGCGTACGACCGGCGACCAGCACGCCATCCATGTCGATCAAATAGCTCTTCGGGATCGGCATGTGGCGACCCTGTCAGTCGCAGATGACAGCTCCGAGACCGATGCGTATCGGGCCGGTGAATTAGCGGTCGGGCTGGTGGGAGACCTCCCGTCGATCTTCGCCGCGCCGCGTGCAACCGGGCGCGGGTCGGGTTGTCGCGGATCCATGCTGGCGGCACGTGCATCGATTCGCTGGGTCTGTGTCGGCGGGCTACTCGCACTCGCCGCCTTCGTTGCGACCAGGGACCACGCCGAGCTCGCCGAGCTCGTCCTTGAAGAACCGGCGATGGACGCACCGGAGATCGCGTCTCGGACGTCGAACGTCATGATGACCATCGATGAGGAGCTCGCGCGACGCCGCGCGATCGAAGCCATCCTGGCGACCCCGGTCAACGGCAGCCAGCCGAACGCCAGCGCCGGACTCGGCGACTGGACGTTCGCGGGCCTGGGCTCCGCTCGCTAGGGACACCGCATCCCACACGAGCTCGCCGACGGTCCACACGAGCCCGATGACTGCATCGTCGATTTGGGCTCGAATACTGCGTTGCAGCATCAACGCGACGTTGGAACCGCTCGGCGCAGCCCGTTTGCTGCATTGCACAATCAGTCGACTTGAGGCAGAGTGACAGCAGCCCGTGATGCTGTACCTCGCACATTCCCTCCAGCGCCTTGCATTTGCTTCACTTTTGCCGGGACTCGAGACGTTGAAGGCGTTCCAGGTGCCGTTCGTCTCCGCCAACGCGGCGCTGCTGCATCGCAACATCAAGACCTACCCGCGACAGCCCTTCGCGATCCCCGGGACCACCGAGGAGATCGTGGCAGCAAAGCCCTTCGTCGAGCTGCGTCGCTTCGTGCCGACCGCAGGGCCCCGCGGTCCGCGCGTGCTGCTCGTGGCTCCGCTGTCGGGACATCACGCCACGCTCGTTCGCGACACCATCGCATCGCTGGTCGCCGACCACGACGTGTATGTCACCGACTGGCGAGACGCGCGTGACGTGCCGCTCGCCGAGGGCACGTTCTCGCTCGACGACTACATCGCCGAGGTGCGCGGGTTTCTGACGCTGCTTGGTGCGGAGTCGACGCATGTCATCGCCGTATGTCAGCCGACCGTGCCGGTGACGGCGGCGGTTGCCCTCGACGCGGCCGCCGGGCGTCCGACGCCACGCACGCTGACCCTGATCGGCGGACCGATCGACGCGCGGGTGTCACCGACCCAGGTGAACAAGCTCGCGACGGATCATCCGATCACGTGGTTCGAGCATGCCCTCACGTACCGCGTGCCTCCGGGATTTCGCGGCGCCGGCCGCAAGGTCTACCCGGGCTTCCTGCAGCTCACGGCGTTCGTGATGATGAACCCGGAGCGCCACTTCAAGGCGTACCTGGACTACTGGGCGGCGCAGCTGATCGGCGATTCGCCGGGCGTGATCGCGTCGCACGAGGCGTTCTACGACGAGTACAACGCCGTGCTCGACATGGACGCCCGCTACTACCTCGACACGGTCCGGCTGGTGTTCCAGGAGTTCGCACTCGCGCGCGGCACGTGGCGTGTCGGGGATGCGCTCGTCGAGCCGGCGGCGATTCGCGACACCGCGATCTTCACGATCGAGGGTGAGCTCGACGACATCTCCGGGCTCGGCCAGACGGAGGCGGTGCACGCGCTGACGCCGAACGCGGCGAGCCACGCGCATCTGGTCGCGCGCGACGTCGGGCACTACGGCCTGTTCTCCGGCCGCCGTTGGCGGACCGACATCTACCCGGCGCTCCGGGCTTACATCGAGTCGAACGCATGATGGGAATCTCACCGGACCTGCACGGCAGGACCGCGCTGGTCACGGGCTCGACGAGTGGGATCGGGCTCGGCATCGTGGAGGCGCTCGCCGCCCAGGGGGCGAACGTGATCCTCAATGGCTTCGGCGACACCGCGCCGGCGCGCGATGCGCTCGCTCGCACGGGGGCGCGTGTCGGCTTTCACGGCGCCGATCTATCGAAGCCCGAAGCGATCGAAGATCTGTTTGCGTACGCCGAGGCTGAGTTCGCGGGCATCGACGTGCTCGTCAACAACGCAGGCATCCAGCACGTCGCGATGGTCGACGAGTTTCCGCCGGAGCGCTGGGATGCCATCCTCGCACTCAACCTGACGGCGGTGTTTCACACGACGCGGCTCGCACTGCCGCACATGAAGGCGCGCAACTGGGGCCGCATCATCAACATCGCGTCGGTGCACGGCCAGGTCGCGTCGGTCGGCAAGGCAGCCTACGTCGCGGCGAAGCACGGGGTGCTCGGACTGACCAAGGTCACGGCCCTCGAGACCGCGCGGCTCGGCGTGACCTGCAATGCCATCTGTCCCGGCTGGGTGCTGACGCCGCTCGTGCAGCAGCAGGTCGACGCACGCGCGCTGCGCGACCACACCAACCAGACCGACGCGCGCGAATCGCTGCTCTCCGAGAAGCAGCCGTCGGCCAGCTTCGTCACCACCGAGCAGATCGGCGCCGCCGTGCTGTTCCTGTGCAGCGACGCGGCGAGCCAGATGCGCGGAGCGGCGTGGACGATCGACGGCGGCTGGACCTCGCAATAAGCTCGCCCCCTACACCTGCCCGGCCGCGTGCAGGGACGCTCAACTGTCCGACGGCGTTGCTTTGTCGTCGGCGGTTTTCCGATAGTCGCCCGCATCGATCCCGAGCCGCTCGAGCACGTCATAGATCTCTTTGCGCGTCTTCTTACCGATGCGCGCGGCGTGGGCCACGTTGCCACCAGCGAACTGGAGGAGGCGCGTGAAATAGTCACGCTCGAACCGCTGCTTGGCATCGCGGTACGGCACGAGCGTCCCGACCGGCATCGGTCGCGCGCCCACGGATTGCTGCGGAAAGATGATGTGCTCCGCATCGATCGAGCTCGCTCCGGCGGACAGCACGGCGCGCTCGAGGACGTTGACGAGCTCGCGCACGTTCCCGGGAAAGCTGTGGGTGAACAGCTTGTCGATCGCTGCCGGCGTGAGCCGCAAGTTCAGGCGCTGCTCGCGCGCCGCGATCAACGAGATGTGATGGGTCGCGATTGCCGTGAGGTCCTCCGGCCGGTCGCGCAACGGAGCCACGTGCACCGGCACGACATAGATCCGGTAGAACAGGTCCTCGCGAAACCGCCCCTGCGCAACTTCGGCTTCGAGGTTGCGGTTGGTCGCGGTGACGAGCCGCACCGTCACCTTGCGGCGGTCCGTCGAGCCGACCGGCTGGACCTCGCCGCTCTCGAGCACGCGCAGCAGCTTGGACTGCGCGGCCAGCGGCATCTCGCCGATCTCGTCGAGGAACAACGTACCGCGGTCGGCGGCGACGAACGCACCGTCGCGCGAGCTCACGGCACCGGTGAACGCGCCCTTGTGGTAACCGAACAGTTCGCTCTCGAACAGCGTTTCCGGAATCGCGGCGCAGTTGATCACCACGAACGGTCGCGCCGCGCGGGGCCCACAGTAGTGAAGCGCCTGCGCGACGAGCTCCTTGCCGACGCCGCTCTCCCCCGTGATCAGCACCGGACTCGCAGCCGGCGCGAGTTGATCGAGGGAGCGACGCAGCTGCTTTGTCGCGTCGCTGTGGCCGATGATCATGTCTGCCTTGCGACGCCAGTTGATCGGCGTCGATTGCGGCACCAGGTGGTCGAGGATGTTCCGGATCACGGCCTCGCGGCCGGACAGCTCCGGTAGCCAGACCGTAGGCTGCAAGGCGGTCAGCGGCTCGGATCCGATGACGACCAACGGCACGTTCGGGTTGCGGGTGGAGGCGAGCAACGCGGCGTTCTGGGCGGTGCCTTCGACGATGATCAGAGCACCGTCGAGGTTGGACGTGGTTGCACGCACGACCGTCCAAGAACCACTTCCAACGAGCTCCGAGAGCCGCGCGAAGAACGGCTCGGACTCGGTCAGGATCACGATCTTTGAAGTGCTCTCCACGTGACAGTCGCTGACTGCGTATTGAAAACCATACAGGACGTTGCCCTCGAAACCCAAAAAACTAGTCATTCCAACGAGGTTGGAAGCTCATGGTGATCGGTTAGGTTTCGGCTAGTTACGGGAGGCTGTTCCTAATTCGATACGCCACGATTTTGCCAGGGACTGTGCGAGCCGAGCAATCTCGACGACTTCCGCGCAAGTGTCGCGTTGGCGCTCATCGTGCTCATAGGACACGGCATGAGATTGACCTTGGTGCTCGTGGTGGGCTTGGTGGGTTGTGCCGAGATCGACGACAACCTCTCGCAGCAGGAACAGGAAGTCTCGAGCGAACGCGCGCAACTGGTCGCCTCGACCCGCGCCTCGATCGCGTTCCGTGGAGTCACGGCCGTTCCTGACGCGCCGAGGGTTCGCAAGAAGCTCGTCCGGTTGGGCCGCCTGCTCGCGCACGACAAGATCCTGTCGGGCGACCGCGATGTCTCGTGCATGACCTGCCATCCCGGGGCGGCGGGAACGGACGACGATCGCCACTTGTCGCTCGGCGTCGAATCATCCGGCGTCGGGATCGAGCGCACCGGAAACTTCGCGGCTGGCGAGGAGGGCCGCAACTCGCCTCCTCTCTTCAACATGCACGCGATGCAGACGCTGTTCTGGGACGGTCGCGTCGAGCAGTTGCCCAACGGCGACTTCCGCACGCCGGCCGGCAACCAGTTCACGCCGGAGATGAAGGCTGTCGCCGAGTTCGGTGCGATCTCGGTGCTGCCCTTGTTCCCGGTCACCGCGCGCGACGAGATGCGTGGGTTCAATCCCACGAACGAGCTGGCCGCGGTCGCCGACGGCAACTTCACGGAGATCTGGAAGCGGTTGATGACGCGGCTCGGTTCGTATCCCGAGTATCGCAAGCTGTTCGAGGAGGCGTACCCCGGCACCAAGTTCAAGGACATGACGTTCGCGCATGCTGCCAACGCGATCGCCGGCTTCTTCGTCGCGAAGTTCGAGGCGAACGATAGTGACTGGGACCGCTTCCTTCGCGGCAATGACAAGGCGCTCAAGCTCGAGGCCCTTCGCGGCGCCGAGGTCTTCATGCGCACGTGCGTCAACTGCCACGGCGGTTCGACAGGCTCGGATCAGCGCTTCCACAACACCGCCCTCGCCCAGTTCGGGCCCGGCCCGCGCAGTGGCGGCGGTGGCCCGAGTGGCAAGGATGACTTCGGTCGCGAGCGCGTCACCGGTGTGATCGGCGAGCGCTATGCGTTCCGCACCACTCCGCTTCGCAACGTCGAGCACACCGGACCGTACGGTCACACCGGCGAGATCGTCGACCTGCGCGACTTCGTCGATCACTACTCGGTGCACCTCGACAGCAGCGGCCAGACGATCGGGACCCCGGCGGGTCCGGCACAGAACCTTCGCGAGTGGGACCGCATCCAGATCGACGACCGTCTCCAGCTCACGGTGCTCGACAATACGCCGGAGATCCTCGGGCACATCGATCCGTTGTTCGCGAATGGCTCGCCGATCCGGCCCGAGTTCGTCGACCCCATCACGGAGTTCATGCTCGCGAACACCGACGAGTCCAGCATCCGGCGTGCACGCAAGGTCGCACCGCGTCACGTGCCCAGCGGCCTGAGCGTCTCCTCGAACGAATACGCCGATGACGATTGCGACGATTAGAGGATGGGTACGCGTTTACTCGCGGTGAGATGCGGCTGACAATCGGCGCGCGGTGACTGCGCTGGAGTGCCTCCACCCGCTCGTAAAAACGGGCGACATCGTCGAAGGGCGATATCGGATCATCCGATTGATCTCCGAAGGCGGGATGAGCTCGGTGTTCCTGGCCGAGCACGTGCTGATCAAGCGTCGCGTCGCGGTCAAGTTGCTGCGCGAAGACCTGGCCGACGATGGCGAAGCCGTCGAGCGCTTCATGAACGAGGCCTCGACCGCAGGGACGCTCGGGCACCCCAACATCGTCGAGTCGACGGACATGGGGTTCACACGGGATGGCATCCCGTTCATCGTGTTCGAGTATCTCGAGGGCGCGACCCTGACCGAGGAGATCTATCGAGTCGGCGGCATGGGTGTGCATCGCGTCTGCCGGATCGCTCTGCAGATCACGTCAGCACTTCAAGCCGCACACGAGAGTGGCATCGTTCACGGCGACCTCAAGACCGACAACATCTTCCTCTGCACGCGCGGCGACTATCCCGATCACGTCAAGGTGCTCGACTTCGGCGCATCCCGGTTTCAGGGAGAGGTTCGCCACAAGATCATCGGCACCCCGGAGTACCTCGCGCCCGAGCAGATCCTGCACCCCGACGACGTCGATCGCCGGGTCGACATCCACGCGCTGGGGCTCGTGATCTACGAGATGCTCGCCGCGCGTCGCGCCTTCGCCAGCGAGGGTGACATCGACGAGTTGCTACGCAGGATCGTCCACACCCCGCCGGCACCGCTCTCGCTCAACCACGCGCCACCGCAACTGCAGGCGTTGCTGTTCGAGACCATGCTCGCCAAAGATCCCGACGAACGCCCGGCGACCATGGCCGACGTCGAGAAGTTGATCAGCGAGATCGCGGGGCAGTCGCGACCGAGCGGAAGCATCCCGCCGCTTGCCCAAACGATCGAGATCAACCCGCGCGCCACGCCGCTGCCGGCGACGTCGAAGACGATCACCAACCTCGCACCTCCGCCCGCCCGCACGCTCGACACCGACATCCCGAGCCTCCGCCCCAGGACCTCGTCGAGCAATCCCAGCATCGTTCCACCGGTGATCGCGCCGCCCGTTCCTCCACCTGCGCCGATTCAGATCTCGTTCGAGTCGCCCGCGTCGGTGGTGTCGCTGCCGTTCACGCCGCGGCCGTCCCGTGCCTGGCTGCTGCTCGTCGTGGTGTCCCTGCTCTCCCTCGTGGCGGGTGTCTCGACGTGGTTCGTCGGCCAGACGACCACCGTGAGCTCGAATGCGCAGGGGCTCCAGCTCCATGCGGACAAGCTCGCGAGCACCCTCGAACAAGCGGTCAGCGGGGTTCGGCTGCGTGCGGATAGCGTCGCGAGCTCTCCGATGCTGCGCGCCGCGGT
>JANNBP010000336.1:0-15920 GCA_031385555.1 Deltaproteobacteria bacterium
ATCGCCTCCTCCGACGAGGCGAAGCCCTACCAGCCCCAACCGTCCAAGCCGAAGCTCGCGGGCATCTATCTCGAGGACATCGACAAGTCCGTCGACCCTTGCACCGACTTCTTCGAGTACGCGAACGGTGCGTGGCGCACGTCCAACCCGATCCCGGCCTCGCAGGTGCGGTGGAGTCGGCGCTGGCAATCGGGTGAGACGGCGAAGGAGCGGCTCCGCGACATCCTGGAGCCGATCGCGAAGAAGACCGACTGGCCCGCGGGCAGCGTCGAGCAGCAGCTCGGCGACTTCTACGGTGGCTGCATGGATGCGGCGGCGGCCGACCAGCTCGGCGTGAAGCCGATCGAACCGCTGCTCGGCGACATCGCTGCGATCAAGGATCGCAACGGCCTGCGCGCCTCGATCTCGAAGCTCGCCGAGATCGGCCTCAACGTTCCCTTCGGCGTCGCAGGCGAGAGCGATCTGCACACGCCGACCGACGTGGTCGCGCATCTCTACGCCGGTGGGCTGGGGTTGCCGGATCGCGACTACTACGTCAAGCCGGAGAAGCGCTTCGTCGAGGCGCGCGCGCAGTATCTGATCCACGTCGAGAAGATGTTCGCGCTCGCGGGACGCAAGGATGGCCAGGCCGCCGCGAAGACGGTGATGGCGATCGAGACCGCGCTCGCGAAGGCGTCGCTCGATAACGTCACGCTGCGCGATCCGAAGCAGACCGATCACACGATGACGGTCGCCGAGCTCCAGAAGCTGTCGCCGAGCTTCGATTGGACCGGGTACCTGACCACCGCGAAGATCCCGCTGATCAAGCTCAACGTCACCGAGCCGAAGTTCGTCCAGGAATTCGAGGCGCGCCTCAAGGGCACGTCGATCGCCGACTGGAAGACCTATCTGTCGTGGCACGTGATCGCGAACTTCGCGAACGCGCTGTCGCAGCCGTTCATCGAGGCGTCGTTCGCGTTCAACGAGAAGTTCCTCAACGGGACGCAGGAGCTCAAGCCGCGGTGGAAGCGCTGTGCGGAGGTGATCGATAACTCGCTCGGCGATGCCCTCGGCCAGAAGTACGTCGAGAAGTACTTCCCGCCCGTCGCGAAGCAGCGCATGAAGGTGCTGGTCGACAACGTGCTCGCCGCGATGAAGGACACGATCGACAAGCTCGACTGGATGAGCGCCGCGACCAAGGCGAAGGCGCTCGAGAAGCTGTCGACCTTCAACACCAAGATCGGCTACCCCGACAAGTGGAAGGACTACGGCGCGATCGCGATCAAGCGTGGGGATGCGTTCGGCAACCGCCTCAACTCGACCGCGTGGAACGTCGCTGACAACCGCAGCACGATCGGTAAGCCCATCGATCGCGGTCGCTGGGGCATGACGCCGCCGACGTCGAACGCGTACTACAACCCGTCGCTCAACGAGATCGTGTTCCCGGCCGGCATCCTGCAGCCGCCGATCTTCCGGGTCGACGCGGTCGACGCGTACAACTACGGCGCGATCGGCGTGATCATCGGTCACGAGATCAGCCACGGCTTCGACGACAGTGGCGCGCAGTTCGACGCGCTCGGCCGGCTCGCGAACTGGTGGACGCCCGCCGATCTCAAGGCGTTCCAGGCCAAGGGTCAGTGCGTCGTCGACCAGTACAACAACTACTTCATCGAGCCCACCGTCCACCACGACGGCAAGCTCGTGCTCGGCGAGGCGATCGGTGACTCCGGTGGCGTCAACCTCGGCTGGCGCGCGTTCCAGAAGGCGCAGCAGGCCACGCCGGCCCCCACGATCGACGGCTTCACCCCCGCGCAGCAGTTCTTCATCGCGTGGGGCCAGGCGCGTGGTGACGCGACGCGGATCGAGACGCAGCGCACGATGGTGCAGGGCGATCCGCACGCGGTCGCGAAGTGGCGCGTGATCGGCCCGTTCTTGCACCTGCCCGAGTTCCACAGCGCGTTCTCGTGCAAGGCGGACGCGCCGATGGTCGTGCCTGCCGCGAAGCGCTGCACCGTCTGGTGAGCTAGCGAGGCGGGCCGAGTCGCGCGGTCGATCTGTACGCGAACCGGGATTCTCGTGCGGGAGAACGGCCGTTCTGGTTGACGGCGAGTCAGGCGAGCTCCGCGTGCGGCGACAGCGGATGCAACGGCGCCGAGACCACCGACAACTGTCCGGGCGACTGCACGACCGGCGATGCCGAACGCGAGCGCAGCGACGAACCCGAGGAGGATCAGAGCTTCAGTTTGCTGCGTTCAACGCCGCGTGGACGGCGGTACTTTTCATGCGGAATCGAGATCCCTACTGTTTCGCGTGCTCGGCGAGCACGTCGGCGACACACAGCGTGAGCCGCTTCGCCGTCGGGATGTGCAAGAACTCGTTCGGACCGTGCGCGTTCGAGCCCGGTCCGAGGACGCCGGTGATGCAGAACTGCGCCTTCGGGAACTTCTCGCCGAGCATGTACATGAACGGGATGGTGCCGCCTTCACCCATGTACATCGCCGGCTTGCCGAAGTGCCGCTGGCTCGCGTCGTCGAGTGCCTTCTCGAGCCACGGTGCGAGCTCGGGCGCATCCCAACCCGCGCTCGCGGTGCCACCGGTGAACTGGACCTTCGCGCCATAGGGCGGGTCCTTCTCGAGCGTGGCCTTGATCGCGGCCTGCGCCTTCGCCGGATCGACGCGCGGCGGGATCCGGATCGACAGCTTGAGCGTGGTGGTCGGGCGCAGCACGTTGCCGGCGTTGCCGATCGCGGGCCAGCCATCGGCGCCGGTGATCGCGAGCCCCGGGCGCCACGTGCGGTTGAGGATCAGCTCGACGTGGTTGTCGACGACCGGCTTGACGCCCGGCTGTAGCGGGAACTTGCTGTAGACCTCGTCGCCGATCACCTGCGCGGTGCGCTCGGCCTGCATGATGCGCTGTCGCGGAATCTGCGTGGCGAGCTCGGGGATCCGGACGACCCCGGTGTGCGAATCGTCGATCCGATCGAGCAGCATGCGGATCACGCGCTCGCTGGCCGCGATCACACCGGTGCCGTCGCCGGAGTGCACGCCCTCGGTGAGCAGCGAGACCTCGAGGTTGCCGATCACGAGACCGCGCAGCGACGTGGTCGACCACAGCTGGTCGTAGTTCGCACAGCCCGAGTCGAGGCAGACGACGAGCGACAGCTCGCCGATCCGCGGCGACAGGTGATCGATGTACGCGGGCAGGTCGTAGCTGCCGCTCTCCTCGCAGGCTTCGATCAACACGACGCAGCGCGCGTGCGGCACGTTGTCCTTGCGCAGCGTGTTGATCGCCGTCAGCGACGCGAAGATCGCATAGCCGTCGTCGGCGCCGCCGCGACCGTAGAGCTTGTCGCCTTCGATCACCGGGATCCACGGACCGAGACCCTCGCGCCACCCGGTCATCTCCGGTTGCTTGTCGAGGTGCCCGTAGAGCATCACCGTGTCGCCCTTGCGACCGCCGGTGCCCGGGATGTCGATGAAGATCACCGGGGTGCGGTCGCCGAGCTGGACGACCTCCATCGTCGCGCCCTCGGGGAGCTGCGACTTCGCCCAGCCGGAGAGCAGCGCGACGGCCTTGTCCATGTGGCCGTTCGCCTTCCACTCGGGATCGAACATCGCCGACTTGTTCGGGATCTTGATGTAGTCGACCAGCGTCGGGACGATCGACTTCGCGTACAGGTCGGAGACCCACTTGGTGCTGCTATCTGCGACGGGCATGCGCCGGACTCTACCCCTCGTGTTTGTGCTCCGCTCGTGGCAAAGGCGAAAACCGTGAAGGCGGCGAAGGCTCCCGCGAACGAGGCACCTGCGACCAAGGTAACGCCTGGCCTCCTGCCAAACCTGCGAAGGCGCTGCGCCTGTCGGCCGCGAAGTTTCCGAGTGGTCAGAAGAAGTCGATCACGGTGCAGCTCTCGCTCGTGAAGTGACCTAGTCGAGGCCGGTCTTGCCGACGGACCAGTACGCCTTGTTCGCTTCCGAGCGCACGCCCGACGATCGCAGCTTCGCCTGCAGCGCACGGATCGATTGCGCGCGACCGGTGAGCATCAGCTCGGCGCCGCGATGCTCGGCGAGCTTGCTCGCACACTCGGCGAGGTGAGCGTCACCGGGAGTTCGTGCGACGCAGTCGATGTTCGCCTTGGTGCCGAGCGCAGCGAACGCCGCGGTGACGTGCGCGGGAGAGCTGACCTCGAGTACCGCCGACAGGTTCGGTTCGCGCGCGAGTGCCGCCACCACGCCGATGCTGGTCTCGTCGCCGAACACCACCGCGGGCTTGGGCGTGCGGTGCAGCGAGCGCTGCGGACCGACGAACCGACACGGATCGCCGACCTTCGCGCGCCGGCTCCACGACGCGCCCGGGCTGTCGCCGTGATCGTAGATGACCAGCGTGGTCGCGCCCGCCGTCCACTCGATCGGCGTGTACGTGCGGACGTCGAGCGACGACAGCAGCACCTGGATCTTGTCGCCGGCGGTCCACGCGAGGTCGCGCAGGTCCGCGCTCTCGAGCGTGATCGCGCGAAGTGAGGGAGCGAGCTCGGTGACCGCGCCGACCGTGGTGCCGCGCAGCACGAGCTTGCCGATCGCGGACAGCAGCATCCCCTTCGCAGACGCCATCACCCACCAAACTTCTTCGCGAGCTTCGGGTACTTCTCGCTCACCGTGTCCTCGTCGAAGCCCTCACCGATCAGCTCGCGCGTCACGTGCGTCGCCGCCTTCTCGTACGCCGCGTCGTCCTTGCCCGTCTTCTCCTGCCACGCGTTCGCGGCGACGTACCAGAAGCCTTCGTTCTCGAACGGCTCGTCGTCGGGGTTGACGCCCTTCGCCGCGTCCTCGGGCTTCTTCAAGGCCGCCTCGTAGTGCTCCTTGCCCTTGCCGACCAGCCAGCCGCAGAAGTAGTCGAAGCCGTCGTCGGAGCAGCCGCCGTTCATGAGGTACGCGACCTCCCAGAGATCGTTGCGGTACGCGTCGCGCAGCTTCTCGTGGACGAACGTGTCGAAGTTCAGGATCTCGTCGGCGCTGAGCTCGTCGACGAGGAGATCGTGCAGCAGCTCGGTCTGCTCGTCGGGATCCTCGGCATCCTCGCCGGCCCGCTCGATCAAGTCCCACCAGCGATCGTCGCCCTTCGCGGCCGACTTCGCAGGTGCCTTTGCCGGAGCTTTGGACTTCGGCTTCGCTGTCGTCGTCTTCGCTTTCGCCATCTGCCGGCGACCCTACACCGTCAAGCATGGCGGCGTTCGACGGGGCACTGGATCTCGGGCGCTAGCATCTCTCGATCTCTGCAAGCTCGCTGTCAGCTCGCACACCGGGACGGTCCGCCGCCGGATCGGCTGCGGTTCCGCTGTAGAGTCAGGGCATGTCGGCGGTCGTGGAGCGATTCGCGCGCAGGGGCGTCTGGTTTCGAGAGAACGTCGAAGCGCGGCTGCGGCAGGAGCCCCTCGATCCGCTACCCGATGATCTCGCTTCACCGGACGCGCGCGAGCGACGCGTCCAGCAGCTGCTGTACCTCGAGGACGCTCAGCTCCACTTCGTGTGGGCGTGCGTCTGCGTCGCCGCCGATCCCATCGTGCTGGCGCCGCTGATCGCGGTGGGAGGCGCCGACGCGCGGCGAGGGTTGTCGCTCGCGACCTACGGCGCGGTGTTCGGCGATGACGAGGTGCCTGCACTCGCGGCGTGGCTCGCCACGCAGCCGCTCGTCCGACGCCTCGGTCTTCTCGCGGTTGCGACCGACGACCTGCTGCCCGGTGCGACGCCGTACGTCGCTGCCCCGCGCCTGGTGTCGTATCTGCAGGGGTCCGATGCGCTCGACCCCATGATCGCGCGGTGCGGTGGGATCGTTTCGCTGCCCACCGGCTATCAAGTCGATCGCGCACACCAGGAGATCATCGATCGACTCACAGTGCTCGTCGCACAGCGCCCCGCTCCGCTGGTGCTCCTCGTCGGCCAACGCGGGATCGGTCGCCGTACGATGGTCGCGGCAGCCGCTGCGCGTCAGCGCAAACAGGTGGTCGCGCTCGACGGTGCACGCGCATCCGGCGACCATCTCGTTCACGCGCTGCATCGCGAGGCGCTGTTGCTCGACGCCGTGGCGGTGATCGCGAACGCCAGCGAGCTCGTCGCGGGCGCTCCCGGCGAACTGCGCAAGCTCGCACGCGCGATCGACGACGCACCGGGTCCCTGCATCGTCACCACGAACGACGCCGATCTGGAGTTGCCGGTCGTGCGCCCGACGATCCGCATCCACGTCCGCGCACTCGAGGCGAGCACGCGCGTCGCCCTCTGGCGATCCGCGCTGGCCGCGGAGTCCGTCGACGAAGGCGTCGCGAGTGAGCTGGCGATGCGCTATCAGCTCGGCCCGGGAGCGATCCATGCCGCCGTCGAGACTGCGCGCCGGCTCGCCACGCCGGTCGGGCGCAGCGAGCTGATCGAGGGCGTGCGCAGCACGATCGTCGAGAGGTTCCGCGGGCTCGCGGAGCGCCTCGAGGTGACCGATCGCTGGGAGGATGTCGTGCTGCCCGCGGAGACACGCGACCACATCGAGGCCCTCGTCGGGCGAGTGCGTCACGCGTACCGCGTCTACGAGGAGTGGGGCTTTCCGCGGACGACTGCGCGTGGCGGAGGCGTCGCGGCGTTGTTCTCGGGTCCGCCGGGGACCGGCAAGACCCTCGTCGCGGGCACCATCGCGCGCGAACTCGATCGCGACCTGTTTCGTGTCGACCTCGCGCGCGTCGTATCGAAGTGGGTGGGCGAGACCGAGAAGCAGCTCGGTGAGCTGTTCGATGCCGCCGAGTCCTCCGATTCGCTCCTGCTGTTCGACGAGGCCGATTCGTTGTTCGCGAAGCGCACCGAGGTCAAGTCCTCGAGCGATCGCTACGCGAACCTCGAGGTCAACTACCTCCTGCAACGCATCGAGACCTTCCGAGGCATCACGATCCTCACCACGAACCTCGACACCAGCATCGACGCCGCGCTGCGCCGCCGGCTCGCCGCACACGTGGTGTTCTGGCCGCCGGAGTACGAGGAGCGAGTGTTGCTGTGGCAACGCTATGCGACGTGCGGCGCCCCGACCACGGGTGTGCTCGAGCTCACCAGGCTCGCGGACGAATTCCCCGACATGACGGGAGCCAACATTCGAAACGCGAGCCTCGCCGCGGCGTTTCTGGCCGCCGCCGAGGGAAGTTCGATCTCGCAAGATCTCCTCGCCCGCGCCGCACGTAGTGAGTATCGTGCGATGGGCCGGGTGCTCGGGAGGAAATGATCGATGGGTGAGGAACGGCGTAGCGAGAAGCTCAAGCAGGACTCCACCGCCGAGGATCCGGTCAAGAGCAAGCGCAGCGGCGATGCCGCCGAGCTCGATACCACGCATGCCGACCGCCAGCTCGAGATGCGGGCCTCGGGCCGCACGAGCGGCAAGCGAGAGGTGGCCGGCTTCGACACCGAGGAGTCGGTCGATCATAGGTTCGAGGGCGTTGGCGACCAGGTCGAGGCCAGTGCCGAGATCAAGCGCATCCTCGATGCAGGCGTACCCGTCGCCGGGTTGGTGAGGAAGGTGCAGGACCTCGATGCGATCCGGCGCGAGGAGGTCGCGAAGCGGATCGCCGACGTCGCGAGGATCGCGGCCGGCAACGAGGTGCTGCAGATCGGCGATCTCGTCGGTTTGCCGCCCACAGGTAAGCTCCGCGCCGCCCTCGCGTCGGGTACCGCACCAACCCCGAACGCGATACGAGCGCACGCGTTGGAGCTGTCGATCGAGGAGCGCATCGCGCTGCTCGACGAGCGTACGCGGACGTTGCTCGACGCGAAGTACGCGGCCCCGGCCGACGTGATCCCGGGCATCACGGACCTCGGTCCGCAGGTGCGCAAGCACCCCGACCTGGTGGAATGGTTTCTGCGCACGACACCCGCGGGCGTTGCGGCGAGCTCGATCGTGCGCTCGTCGCAGAACCGCTCCGTAGACGAGGACGCCGCGCTCGCCAAGATCTTCAACGACCTCGGAGCCGAGGGCTGGAAGTGGGCCCTGACGCTCGACGCCGCGACGGCGCAGCGGACGTGGGGCGGGATGCCGCGGCAGTGGGCACAGCTGACCAACCAGGACACCGTCCGCCGGCACCTCGAGTCCATCGCACCGACGTCTGTCAACCAGCCGGGCAGCCGTCCTGGAGGCGCTCGCGCGCTGCAGGAGCTCGTCGCCGACGGCAACGTCGACGTGGCCGCCGTGATCTCGGCGATTCACGACGCGCGCACGTACGAGAAGTATCTCAAGGATGTCTCCGCGCTCGCGAAGTCGCCCTATCGCGAGCGGCTGATCGCGGCGGCGTCGTTCGATCAGCTCGATGTCATCCTCAACCTCCTCACGTACGAGGGGAGCGAGCGACTGGCGTGGATGATCGAGAGTCCTCACGCCTCGTCGGAGACGCTTCGCCCGATCCTGTCGAGTTGGTCCGCCTCCTCGGTCGCCGGCATTGCCGAACAGCCGAAGCTGCTCGCGAAGTTGATGTCGACGTTTCCCGCGGTCGGCCCCACGGACTTGTTCGGGCCACAGGCACGGGAGCTGTACCCGGTCGCGCTCCGCAACCCGACCGTGCGCAGGTGGTGCACGATCAACGCTGACCCTCGCGACCTGCTGATGCTGGTGACTCAACGGGCGGACTCGATCGCGAGCATGTGGAAAGGCGTCGTCGCCGACGGTGTGCCAGCGGACTGGTACAAGGGCCTCGGTACCGGCGTCGGTACCAGCAACGACGACCGACTTCGCAAGCTCGCACTCAACACCCCAGACCACGAGGCGAGCTCGTGGATCCGGCACACCCTCATCGGCGACTTCGTCGAGGACAAGGTCTCGAACGATCCGCAGAAGATTCCCGACATCGCGTTCGAAGGAAGCGCGAGCAAGCGGTTCCAACAGGGACTCGCCGGCGACGATACGCGTGACCTCGGGCAGCGCGCGGCCGAGCTCTCCGACCAGGATGTCGCCGAGCTTCGAGCCAACCCCGCGCAGCTCGCGGCGCTGCTCCCGAAGCTCGACGGAGAGTGGCTGCTGCACGATCTGCTGCGGATCCAGCCGCCCTTGCCGCTGGTCCTGCTCCACGCGGAGTTGTGGAACGAGGGGCTCGCGTCGTACAGCCGGACGCGTCCAGCCAGCGAGACGACCGAGGCGTTCGCGAACGACGACATCGAGAGGCGCCTCACGCGCTTCGTGAAGACCCCGTTCGAGACGTTGCCCGCGCTGCGCGAGCCCTCGGTGCTGGCGGCCGTGTTGCGGCGCGGGTCGACGTTGACGTGGCTGCTGGAGCGCGCGGACGTTCCCTACGTGATGTCGCTGCTGGCACACCCGGCGACGGGCAAGGCGGCGGCGAAGCTGTTTACCGGCGAGCACGTGCGACTCGTGCCCGACGTCTTCCATCGCGTGGAGGATCGAGCCGCGGTTACGAAGTTCGCGAGCTACCTCCACGGTGGGTTTGCGGACAAGATGCTCTCGAAAGCCGTGGATCCGGCAGAGTTCGAGGAGGAAGAGGAGGAAGAGGAAGAGGAGAAGGCGACCAAGCCGCCGAAGGCGAAGCGAGGCTCGTTCGAGCCGGTCGACATCGACGCACGACAGGGCGAGCTCGAGGCCGCGCTCGCGACCGGCGATCTCGCCAAGGGTCTCGAGCTGGTCCTCCAGGAGCCAGTCTCCCTCCAGAACGTGCTCGCCGTGTGTCGGGAGTTGGGTCAAGCCGCGGCGAAGCTCGTCGGCAAGCCCGAGCACGAGGCGACCGTGAGGAAGCTGCGTACTGCCGTCGAGATGTCACCGCTCGCGGTGTTCCCGAGCGTGCCGTACTACGCGTACTTCCACACGGCGACGTCGCGCGAGTGGCTGTTCAAGCACGAGGACGCGATGCTGATCCTGCGCGAGGTGTCGAGCGATCCGCAGCTCCTACGCCTCGTCGTCGACAAGCTCGACGCGTCCGGCGGCGCACCCGGAAGAGACACCAGCATCGACACCTGGCTCGAGCGGATGCCCAAGGGCACGGCGCTCGGTGCCGGCGAGCGCAAGCTCGTCAAGCGCATGTTCGACGAGGCGAGCACGGCGGTCGCCGCACGCAAGCTGTTCGAGATCCGGTTCGGCACGCGGATGACCCCCACGTTCACGCACGCGGAGCTCAGCAAGCTGTGGGTCATGCTCGAGCGCGTGCCCGATGCGCACATCGAGATGGGAGCCGTCCACGGGTTCACCGAGTCAAAGACACTTGGCGGCTACTCCGGTCTGTACAGCGCGGGCGATCACCGGATCGACATCGAGGACGATCTGATCAACTCGAACAAACCCTCACAGATGTTCGATCAGAAGAACGAGATGACACGCGAGCAGCTGGTCACCGCGTATGGCTACGACGACGCGCAGATCGAGGCGAGGATCGCGCAAGGCCAGCTCGAGGAGAAGAAGACCGCCAAAGGCACGCGCTACGTGATCAAACCGGTCGCGACACACCTGCTCGACACCACCGTCCTCCACGAGATCGGTCACGCGGTCGACGACATGCTGGGTGATCGCACCGAGTTGGTCTACGGCCTCGCGGGTTGGCGCGAGTTCGGCGAATCCGACATCGACGAGCTCGCGCGTGACCTCGGTAACTGGGACAAGGTGAAGCCCGACGATCAGGAGCGCATCAAGGACGCGTGGGCCGTGTGGCTCAACTCGCGGACCGACGACGGGATCGACAAGTTCGTCCCCGATACCCATCCGGCCCTGGCCGAGAAGTACAAGGGTGTCGGGATCGTCGAGCTCGCCCGCAAGAAGCAGACTCCGGACATCCACATGGGCTTGTTCAAGGGCAAGTTCACGATCACGAACCACAAGTACCAGCGGCTCTATCGCGTGCCCGACAAGACGCGGAACGCCTCGCCGACCGGGTATGCGATGACGGCGCCCCAGGAGTGGTTCGCCGAGTGCTACGCGGAGTACTACCGCGAGTTCCAGGGGCCCGGCACCGAGGACAAGAAGGGCGGGCGCCTCGCTGGATGGATCAAGGGCTGGTTCGATCAGAACATCGACACGCTCGCGTACAACCCCGAGCGCGTCGATCGATCTAAGGGGGGGTGAAGCGGACGGCGCGCCCGCGGGCGTCGAGCTCGTCGGGTGTCAGCCGCACGACGAGCTCGATCTCGTCGGGTCCGAGCCGCGCGAAGCTGGCCGGGAGCCGAAGCGGGCGCTGCTGGGCGTCCAGCACTTCAGCGCGCCACGTCGTGTCGATGCCCTGACGGGTTCCGCCGGCGACGACGACCACGGTGCCGCGATCGGTGACCGCGCCGCGCCGCGCGATCTTGAGCACCACCGGCTCGCGCTTCGGCGGGACTGGAAGCACCAGCCGTGTGTTCGCAGGCGGGGTGAAGCGCACACCGCGCGCGAAGTTATCGACCCGCTCGATGGCGATCGGGGCGAGCACCTCGATCCGGTCGGGGTCGAGCTTGGTGAGCGTCGCCTCGACCAGCTCGGCCTGCCGGGCATCGAGGATCGTCGCACGCCAGGTCTTGTCGATGCCGCGCCGCGCGCCGCCATCGACGCTGATCGAGGTGCCTTGCGCGGTCGCTGTGCGCCCCTGGATCGCGAGGACGATCGGTCGCGCGAGCTCGACGACCTTGCCGTCTTCGGTGCACTTCGGAAATCGCTCGCTCGGTCCGTTGACGTCGCGGCAGCGCATGGCCTGGACAGCATCCGTGGTCGCGGCATCGCGAACGGCGGGCGCTGCGTCCACCCCGGCGACAACCATCGCATCGGGCGATGACGCGATCGGCGCACGCTCGCGCGGCGTATTCGAGCACGCGACCAGCACGACGACGAACCACAGCCTCACAGCGCGAGTCTACGTGCTGTGCAGGTAGCGATCGAGCGAAACGAAGCCACGCTCGAACAGCTCCGGCATCCGTCGGGCCCACTCGTCTCGATGCGCGACGACATCGTCGAGGATCGAGCGCGGCACGACCCAGCGGGCGACATCGACCCGCGGATGTGCGGCATCGACGGCTGCCATGACGAGTTGCGTGTGCTCGATCGCGCGAACGCGGATCCGGCGCTCGGGTCCCGCGAGCGACGGCCGCTCCGCGAGGCAGCGAGCCTTCGCACACTCGATCAGGGCATCGTCGAGCGAGGCGTCCCAGATCGCGAGCTTCTCTCGGAGTTCGTCGAGATCGAACACGACGCGGATGCGAAACCGCGTCGCGAGCTCGGCCACCGCCGGCGGCCCGCCGAGCATGTAGCGATCGAAGGTCTCGAGTGCGTACCTCTCGAGGGTGGCCCAATCGTCGAGCGCGGCTGGGGTTCCGACATGGACCCAGTGAAACCGGCCGAAGTCGGTGTAGGCGACGTCGCGGTGCGCGTCCACGCTCGCGTTGCAGGCAGGGCAGTGGATGTAGTGGAGCTGGCCCGTGAGGATCTGCGCCCGGACTTCCGGGACCCGGCGCGCATGGATGCCGCGGGCGAGCACCGTCGAGAAAGCGTGCTGGCAACGCTCGCACACGAGATCTTGCGCGTACCAGACCGACATCTGACTAACTCCCGAGCGACGAGTCACCCATCGCAACGCCTCACCGCTCGACGGTTACCATGTCGCACGACTCGAGGTGAGCTCGATTTCACATCAACGATGGCGGTCGTCGTGCAACCGGCCATTGGATCTCCGGAGCCGCCGGACCCTCCATCTCTCCTGGAGCTCGGGGGAAGCGCGATCGAGAGCAGCGTCGAGCTCGCGGTTGGTGATCGGTGACGAGTCGTCCGCGTGATTCCGATGGGTTGCGGGCTGTCATCGCTGACTCACTCTCAACGATGGAGTTTTCCGTCGAGCCACGTTACAGCCCGCGCCGTGTGGCGACCGTTGAGCGAGACCGAGTGCGTGGCCGCGTGGACGTCGTCCGCGCCGTTTCCACACCTCGTGATCGACGACGCTGCGCGCGATCCGGCGGCGCTGCTCGAGCTCCTCGAGGAAGAGGCCGTCGCTCGCTACGAAGGTGATCTCTTCACGTTCGAAGCCTCGTCACCCGAGCCACGCAGCGACGAGCTCAAACAGGTGCGCGCGGAGTTTGGCGCCGCGTACTGCGGATCGCTGTCGCGGATCACGGGGCATGCGGTATCGCGGATCGACATGCGCGCGTACGCGTATCGCCCCGGGCACTACCTGCTGCCGCACACCGATCATCAGGATGGGCTCTCGCGTCGGCTGGCGTACGCCTACTACCTGCCGTCGCCCGACGTGCCCGCCGGCGGCGAGCTCGAGCTGTTCGCATGCCAGCTCGACCAGGGCGAGATCACCGCGACAACGAGCACGAAGTTGATCGGTCCCGTCGCGAACCGCCTCGCGATCTTCGAGGTCTCGGATCGCTCGCTCCATCAGGTGCGCGAGGTGCTCGGTGGGCTCCGCCTGTCGCTCGCCGGGTGGTTCTATCCATGACGCTCGAGGACATGTTCCCGGTGTCCGAGCTCGCCGCCGGCGCGATCGACGCGGCCACCGCGGCCGAGATGCGCGCGTCGATCACCGGCTATCGCCGCTACGCACTCCTCGATCGCGGCAGCTACGAGGTCGCCGAGCCCACAGGCGACGCGATCGATCGCGGCGTCGCAGGGATCCTCGCGCTCGCCGGCGAGCTGACCGCGCGGACACTCCAGGCGTACGAGATCCGCGCACTGCGGCTGACCGCCGGCGACTACCTCCTCGCGCGTCACGACCGGGTGTTCGAGGGCCGGCCCCTCGAGCTCGTGCTCGATCTGTCGCCGGTCCCGGTGGATGCGGAGATCCAGTACCGGCGCCTCGGGCAGGTGTTCTTTCGCATGCGGTGCTCGCCACGATCCCTCGCGATCGTCGAGCGGACGCCCGCGATCACGTGCAACCACAGCTACGTGAGCAAGCTCCGCCTCGGCGTGGAGGTGATTCGCCTAGCCGTGCTGGCCCGCTAGACCAGCAAAACCGCTAGGGATCCTGCCTGAAATCGCTGGTGCGGAAGGGGCTTGGCGACGCTACACAGAAGCCCTGGCTCTCGTATCATTGGGCAAATGGCGGATGAGAAAAAGCCTCCTGCTCCTCCTCGGAAGCCCGACGGAGAACGGCAGACCGGGTTGGTCCTCGACGAACGCGTCAGGACGAAGAAGCCGCCCATGTACAAGGTGTTGCTTCACAACGACGACTACACGACGCGCGAGTTCGTGGTCTGGGTCCTCCAGACGGTGTTCCACAGGAACGAGGCAGATGCGATCGCGGTCATGAGCCACGTGCACAACAATGGCGTCGGCGTTGCCGGCGTCTATACGTTCGAGGTCGCCGAGACCAAGGTGACCAAGACGATGCATCTCGCGAAAGCCCAACAGTTCCCGCTGCAGCTCTCGATCGAGCCCACCGACTGAGAGGATTTCCATGCTTTCCCCAGAGCTCCAAGCCACGCTGCAACGCGCCGTCGACGACGTCCGCGAACGCCGCCACGAGTACCTGACGCTCGAGCACCTGCTGCTCTCGATCCTCGACGATCCGAGCGGCGCCGACATCGTCATCAAGTGTGGTGGTGACGTCGAGAAGCTGCGGGGCGATCTCGAGCGCTTCCTGTCCGAGGAAGTCGACGAGCTCCCCGAGGGCGAAGAGAGCGGGCCGGATCAGACGCTCGCGTTCCAGCGCGTCCTCCAGCGCGCCGCGATGCACGTCCAGGCCGCCGGTCGCCAGCAGATGACCACCGGCAACGTGATCGCGTCGATGTTCCGCGAGCGCGACTCGCACGCGGTCTACCTGCTCGAGAAGCAGGGCGTGACGCGGTTCGACGTCATCAACTACATCTCGCACGGGGTCTCGAAGTCGGGTGGCGAGCCCGGTCCGGTGGTGCCACGCAACCGCGGCGTCGAGGACGATGGTCAAGAAGACCAGAAGGTCGCGAACCCGCTCGAGAGCTTCTGCGAGGACCTCACGCAGCGCGCCCGCGACGGCAAGATCGATCCGTTGATCGGTCGCGTCGACGAGCTCGAGCGGATGATCCAGGTGCTGTCGCGCCGCCGGAAGAACAACCCGCTCCTGATCGGCGAGCCCGGCGTCGGCAAGACCGCGCTGGCCGAAGGTCTCGCGCTCCGCATCATCGAGGGCAAGGTCCCGACGCCGCTGCTCGACTGCAAGCTGTACTCGCTCGACATGACGGCGGTGCTCGCCGGGACGCGCTATCGCGGCGACTTCGAGGAGCGCCTCAAGGCCGTGATGAAGGTCTTGATGGCCGACAAGAAGTCGATCCTGTTCATCGACGAGATCCACAACATCATCGGTGCCGGAGCCACCAGCGGCGGCACGATGGACGCGGGCAACATCCTCAAGCCGCCCCTGTCCAACGGGGATCTGCGCTGCATCGGCGCGACCACGTTCAAGGACTACCGCCAGGCGTTCGAGAAGGATCGCGCGCTGTCGCGTCGGTTCCAGCGGATCGACGTCGGCGAGCCGACCGTCCCCGAGGCGATCGAGATCCTCAAGGGCCTCAAGAGCGTCTACGAGGCACACCACGACGTGAAGTTCACCGACCCCGCGATCGAGGCGGCGGTCGAGCTCTCGGCGCGCCACATCTCCGGCTCGCAGCTGCCCGACAAGGCGATCGACGTGATCGACGAAGCGGGTGCACGCGTGCGGCTGATGAAGCCCGAGGATCGCCCCGACGAGATCCGCCCGTCGCTGATCGAGGAGATCGTCGCGAAGATCGCACGCATCCCCACGCGCAGCGTGTCGACCGCCGACAAGACCAAGCTCAACAACCTCGAGACCGACCTCAAGCAGATGATCTTCGGTCAGGACAAGGCGATCGAGTCGCTCGCCCAGGTGATCAAGCTGTCGCGTGCCGGCCTCGGCAACCCCGACAAGCCGACCGGCTGCTTCCTGTTCGCCGGCCCCACCGGTGTCGGCAAGACGGAGCTCGCGAAGCAACTCGCGTCGACGATGGGCGTCGAGTTCGTGCGCTTCGAC
>JANNBP010000347.1:0-24955 GCA_031385555.1 Deltaproteobacteria bacterium
GCGGTCGCAGCTACGGCGGCGATGCAGGCGCTCGTAGCGGCGGTGCGGGTCGCAGTGGCGGTGCAGGCGGCCGCAGCTATGGCGGCGATGCAGGCGCGCGTAGCGGAGGTGCTGGCGGCGGTGCTGGCCGCAGTGGCGCAGGCGGTCGCAGCTACGGCGGCGATGCAGGCGCGCGCAGCGGAGGTGCTGGCGGCGGTGCTGGCCGCAGTGGTGCAGGCGGTCGCAGCTACGGCGGCGATGCAGGCGCTCGTAGCGGCGGTGCGGGTCGCAGTGGCGGTGCAGGCGGCCGCAGCTACGGCGGCGGTACAGGCGCGCGCAGCGTCGCGCCTCGTAGTTACAGCGATGCCACGGGCGCGCGTAGTGGCAGCGGTGGTCCCAGTGCTGGTGGTCGCGGCGGCGGCGGTGGTCGCAGCTACGGTGGCGACGCCGGCGCACGCGCTAACGGCGGCGGCCGCAGCTTTGGTGGCGGTGCGGGTGCGCGAAGTGGCGGAGCTGGTCGCAGCGACGGTGGCGCCCCCGGCGGTCGCAGCTCCGGCGGCGATCAAGGCTCGCGCGGCGGTAGCGATCGACGAGGGTATGGCGCGACGAAGCCGGCATCTCCGGGCCGCACGGCGCGTGGTCCTTCGTCGGGCCCTGCGTCTCGCGGCACGCGCGCTCCGAAGCCGCGGGGCGGCCGTCGCTGATCATCATCGCGCGTGCTGGCGATCGTTCTGATCGGTAGCTATCGGGCCAGTGAGAAAGCTCCGAGGTTCGGAACACCTCGTCTTCGATCACGTCGAGTTGCGGCTGGACGGTTGCACACGGTCCGTTCATGACGATCACGAAGCCTTCGCGCGTGGTCGGATCGATATCGAGCCGCGTTCCACGGTCCCCAGAACACCCCGCCTGAGGCCTGCGGTGACAGCGCGAATGCGACGGTGCCGGGGGCGAGTACTTCGTTGCCGAACACGCGACCGTCGCTCGTGTACATGATCATGAAGCGCGCGAGGTCGAGCGCCGACGAGCGGAGGTTGCCCATCGGGTACGGCGACACGCCGTCCTGGAACGTGCGGATGCCCGACGAGAAGCCCTCCGCAAGCTGGCGCCCGGCGACCACGCGGTCGACGTCATCCCGAGCGGTGTCAGGATCTGATCGCGCGTGACGCCGGCGAAGTCTTCGCCGCTTGCCTGCTCGACCATGCGCGCTGCCCATGCTGCGCCAAGGTTGGAGTACCAATTGCCATTGCTGGGTCGCCACACGGTGAAATCGGCATAGCCGTCGTTGTCGAAGTCGCGAGCCACCGGCACATCGCCGAGTAGCCCCCACTGGACATCGATCGGCGCCGCCGAAGCGCTCGTGTGGAAGGCCGCGACGAGCACACAGGTAGAAATCGAACCAATTCGCATGGCAGGTGCAGGCAGTGGGCATGTCGCGCAGAAATCGACAAGCCCGCGCAGGATCAGGAGATCCAGTCAGGGCGCAGCGTCGACTGACCGTTAGGAACGAGAACGTAGTCCACGCGAACGACGACGCCGTTCACTGGCGGATCGATCTCGTGCGCGAACATCGTCTCCGTGATGCCTCCTGGACGCCGGTGCGCGCGAGCGTGGTCCTGTCCGCGACGATCTCACTTTCCGATGATCGCCGCACGCCGGCAGCGCGGGCCGGGCCTCGATTTTGATGCGACTTGTTCCCAACGCTCACCCTGAGCTTCCGATGAGATTCACCCCGCTCCTCGTAGGTCTGGCCGCGTGTGGCCCATCACCGTCGCCGTCACCGTCGCCGACACCGCCGACACCGCCGACACCGCCGCCAGGCTCGATGTTTACGTGCCCGGGCAGCATTCCAGATGTCCGGACCGGCTGCCCGGGTGCTGATCTGACCGCGATCACGGTCGCCTGCACCTCAGCGACGTTCGGCACCAACCCTTCACCACCACCACGACCTACGTCACGCGCGACGATCCAGATCGGCGTCAACAGCACGCTCAATTCGGTGATCGTCCCCATCGGTCCGACGCTGCCGTGCGGTCCGAACGGCCTACCCCCCAACGGCGTCACCGTGACCTTCGGACTCGACTACATCAGTGACTTCGCGCCACCGGTGGTCGGCGCGCCGTTCTGCATCCTGCGGTCGAAGGCGAGCTTCCCGCAGTGGGGCATCTCCGACCCGCTCGTGGCTATCGCGTTCGACGGCGTGCTCAAGGAGCGGTTGTTCCTTGCCTTCGATCAGCAGGTCGTCGATCGACTCAATTCCACCCTCGGGATCGCGCCGGGGAGCACGCCACGCTGCCCCACCTGGCGCCAGCTCCCTTGATACCGTCGCGCGAAATCGTGGAGTGTCCTGACAACGAGACCTTCGCAGCGTTCGCTGCGGGCGAGCTGTCGACCGACGCCCGCGAGGCGCTCGCGAACCACGCGGCGATCTGCGATGCCTGTCATGCGGTCGTCGTCAGCCTCGCGTTGTTTCCCGACGAGGCGCCGACCGATCAAAAAGAGCTCCGGCTCGCGACGATGGCTGCCGGCGTCGAGCTCGGTCGCTACACGATCGAGCGACGGATCGGCGCCGGCGGCATGGGTGTCGTCTATCTCGCGACCGATCGCGAGCTCGCACGCAACGTCGCGATCAAGGTGCTGCGGGGTAGGGCGCGAGATCCGGCGAACCAAGCCCGGTTGCTCCGCGAGGCGCGCACGCTTGCCCAGCTCTCACACCCGAACATCGTCTCGGTGTTCGACGTCGGCGCGCACGGCGAGGGCGTGTTCGTGGTGATGGAGCTGGTCGAGCACGGCAATCTGCGCGCGTGGCGCTCGAGATCGCGGCGCACGCCGAGGGCGATCATCGAGTGCTTGATCGGTGCGGCGCGAGGGCTCGCGGCAGCGCACGCCTGCGGCTTCGTGCATCGCGACGTCAAGCCCGACAACATCCTGGTCGGCGCCGACGATCGCGCGCGGCTCACCGATTTCGGCCTCGTCGGTGTGAGCGATGTCGATCGACCCGAACCCTTCGAGGCAGAGGGACCGCTGACCGAGACCGGCGCGGTGCTCGGGACGACGCCGTACATGGCACCCGAGGTCGAGCTCGGCCGCACGTCGACGCTTGGAGATCAGTGGGCGTTCGCCGCGACCGCGTACGAGGTGCTCGCCGGTGCCCGGCCATTTCCGTCCGACGCGACGCGCGACGCAGCGGTCGTGGCCGGTCAGCTAAGCCCTCCACGACATCCCGTCAGCGCACGCACGCGCGAGATCTTGCTGCGTGCACTCGATGCCGATCCTCGGCGTCGCTGGCCCGACATGAACGCGTTGATCCGCGCACTGCTTCGCGCGCAGCGCCGCCCGCGCGTGGTCGCGCTCGGCACCGGACTGATCGCCACCATTGCCGTCGCCGCGACGACGTTCGCGCTCGCACCGAGGCGCACGGTGGTCGAGGAGGCCCCGATGACCTTCATGGATCAGCGGCGGGGTTGCACGTGTCCATTCTCGGCGTGTACCGGTCGTTGCGTGTCGGTGTGCTCGGCGCCAGCATTTCGGGTCGGACCGCGGTTGCTCGGGCTCGATCGCGACAATCGCCAGGAGTCGCTGCATGGCGCCACGGCGGACGGTCGAACGGTCCTCTATCTGAGTGGCGAGGGGTGCCGACTCGACCACCTCTTTGTCGCGCACCAGGTCAGCGAGCTGTTCGTGCCCGTCGACCTCACCAACCAGATCGATCCGGCTCACGCGCTGCGCGAGGGCTGCTGCACGTTGAGTAGCGACGGCGCCACCCTCATCCTGTCGACCACGGATCGGCGGCAGTTCGTCGAGGCGCCCCTCATCGGCGATCGCATCGGTGTGCTGGCGCCGCTGCTCGCACCACCGTTGCCCCCCGCTGCGGTACTCCGTGCGCCCGTGCTGTCCGCCGATCGGCTGACGCTGTACTTCCGGATCGAGACGCCCCCGCATGGCGATGGCGCAGTGGACGGGACGTTCCAGGCGGTGCGGACCTCGGTCCTGCTGCCGTTCGGGCCTCCGGTGCGGATGCCGGGCGTCCGGCCCTACGAATACGTTTCCGGTCTCTCCAGCGACGGGTTGTCGGTGTTCTTCAAGGACGAGTTCGGCACGAGAGTGATGGTTCGCGCCTCGGTCGCTGACCCGTTCGACGATCCGGCCTGGACGACGCCGCCGGCGAAGCTGCATGGCGTGCACGCGGTCCCACTCGGCGATTGCCGGCGCGTGATCGCGACCGGGTCGCCCGGCGGTTGCGCCAACGAGTACCTGTTCTACTTGGATGCCGTCGAGTGACCATCGGTGATAGCGTCCCCAGCGATGGAGCTTCGCGCGCTCATTGTTCTCGATTCGTTACAGCCGCAGCTGACCGGTTTCCTGCAGACCGTGTGCTCGGGCTTCATGCCTCTGGAAGAAGAGGCGGCGCTGTTCATCGAGATCTCGCCCGGTATCGCGATCAACCAGCTGACCGATGTCGCCCTCAAGGCCACGACGTGCCGGCCCGGCATGCAGATCGTCGAGCGCGCCTACGGCATGCTCGAGCTCCACAACATGGACAAGGGGCAGGTCGAGGCGGCGGTCGACGCGATCCTCCAGAACATGGGCGTCAAGCGCGAGGACCGGATCAAGCCGCGCATCGTGTCGTCGCAGATCATCACCGGGATCGATGGCCATCAGAGCCAGTTGATCAACCGGATGCGCCACGGCGACATGATCATGACCGGCCAGACGCTCTACATCCTCGAGGTGTTTCCGGCGGCGTACGCGGCCCTCGCCGCGAACGAGGCCGAGAAGGCCGCGAACGTGCACCTGATGGAGGTCGTGACCTTCGGTGCGTTCGGTCGACTCTGGCTCGGTGGGTCCGAAGCCGAGATCAAGGCTGCCGTCGAGGCTGCCGAGGGCGCGCTGAAGAAGATCAGCGGCCGCGAAGCGAAGAGCTAATTCGAGCGGGCTAACAATCCGAGCGGGCTAACAAGCCGAGCGGGCTAACAATCACATCCAGACGCGGACGAGCAGGCCCTTGGTCCCGGGGCCAGGCACGCCACCTTCGTTGCCGCCGGCGATCACGATCTTGTGCGCGTCGTAGACGCGGAACTTGTTGATCGTGGCGCTGTCTCCGCACGGGATGTTGACGACGCCATCCGTACCGAACAGCGGATCGAGCGTGCCGTTGGCGAGGAATCGCGTCAGGACGGAGTCATTGCCGGATTGCGCCAGGATCACGAGCTTGCCGTCGGGGAGAGCGACGAGGTCGCGCGCGGTGCCGTTGGCCGGCGCCTCGACGAGCCCGTTGGTTCCAAACGTGGTGTCCGCGCTGCCGTCGGCGTTGAACTTCCGGATCTGGAAGTTGGTGCCCGAGACCGAGCCGACGATCACCTTGCCGGTCGACAGGACCACGAGGTTGATCGCGCCTTCGTCGCTGCCAGGTGCCGCCACGATCAGTCGCCCACCGAGGCCGAACGTGGTGTCGAGGCCGGTGCCGCTGTAGCGATGCAGCGTGAGATCGACGTCGGCCGCACCCTGCGTGGTGCCGAGCACGACGACCTTGCCATCACCGTCGACGATCGCGCGCCGGGCCGTGGAGCCGTTGCCGAGCACGTCCTTGATGAAGCCGGTCGTGTTGAAGCTGGTGTCGAGCAGCCCACCCGAGGTCGCGACCGCGATCAGGTGGTGGCCGCCTACCTCACCGACGAACACGATGCGATCGTCGGGGAGCACCACGCCGTCGTTGACGGTCTCGGCGGCGGCGCTGAGGTCGATCAGCGACTTGGCACCGGTCTGGTTGCCGAAATCGACTCCACCCGCACCGCCGGTGTTGGACAAGCGGGCGACCGCGAGGTCCTGGGTCGGCGATTTGCCCTGATGGGTGCCGATCAGGATCGGCCGGCCATCGAGCTGATGCGCGATCGCGCCCGACAGTGTGGTCTCGTTCGTCGAGCCCGAGTTGAAGACGGTGATCAGGCGCGCGCCGGTATTGAAGTCGGGATCCTTGTCGCCGGAGGCCGTGAACCGCATCGTCGAGAACCGCGGCCCGCTGAGCCCGCCGATACCCTCACCCGTGGCGATGATGTTGCCGCCCAGGACCTCGAGCGAGTTGAACGAGCCGCCGTCATCGCTGCCAAAGATGACGCCGGCGTAGCCGGTGCCGATGCCGAACGAGACGTCGAGCGAGCCCGGCTTGCCGGTGACGTCGGCGTCGGTGATGGAGGTGGTCTGCGGATCCACGTCCGTCCCGGTCGCTGCGAGATCGAAGTCCACGGTGTCACCGATCACGAGCGGCGTCAGCGCACCGACGACGAGCTGCGCGGTCGTGGCGTCGGCGGGCACCACCAGGTCGGTGATCTCGAGCCCGTTGGGTGGGGTGACGCCGACGATCGACACCTCGCCCGCGAAGTCACCGGTGCGCGTGATCGCGAGATCGATCGTCGCCTTGCCATCGAGCGGGACCGCGACGCGGGCGGACAACACCGCGACCTTGAAGCCGTCGGTGTTGGTGTTTGCAGGCGCATCCTCACCGGGTGGCGTCCCCTTCACAGGGCCGCAGGCTGCTAACGCGATCAGGACGAGACTACGGCCACCCATTGGGACCGAGCATACGCGCGAAGCCACGGCGGTGGGTAGTGATCCTCGGCCGGCGTGATCGATGTGTCAGCTCGAGACGGCGGCGGTCATGTCGAAGGGAGGTGAGTGACCGGCTCTAGCGTCGACGCCGGCCGACGAGGAACGCCACGAACCCTCCGAGCACCAGCGCGCCCCACGGGAGCTCGCGCGAGGTGCTGCAGCAACCGCCTTCCGCCACGGGCCAGCAGTACGCACCCGCGGGATCATCGACGCACGCGAGGCCGGCCTCGCACGCGCCCTCGAGCCCGGCGACGCAGGTGCGCGTGCAGTGCGACTCACCGCCGTGGGTGTCGCAGCGCGGCTCGACGCAGAACTGCGCGTAGGTGCAAGCGTCGCCGACGTTGCCGATCGGCTCGGGCCAGATGCAGCGACCAGCGTCGCAGAACTGGCCGGCGGCGCAGCTGTCCTCGCTCGCGCATGGTGCACCCTTCGTGACGGTGATCTCCGACACCGAGCTCACCCCGATGTCATCGATCGCTTCGACCTCGATGTCGATCACGCCGTCGGGCACGTCGGCCGGCAGGGTGTAGAGGTAGTTGCTGCGCAGCTGACCGCGGGGCCCGAACGGCGCACCCGGCAGCGTGGTCCATGGATAGCCGTTGAGCCGGAACGCGATCTCGACGATGCCGCGCTGGGAAAACCCCTCGGCGATCACCGTCGCATTGTTATTGATCGTGGTGCCATCGCTGGGTGAGGTGATCGAAACGTCGGTCGTGGTGATCGGCGTGCCTGCGCCGAGCTTGCCGAGCAGCAAGCTGTGCGACTGCTGATTGGGCCCGCAGCGGCAGACGCGCTCCTCGTATTCACCACACGTCGCGAGTCGATTGCGGAAGAACTTCTGCCCGCCGCAATCGGCTCGATACGTCATCGGGTCGGAGCACGACGAGTCCCCCTCGAAGAACTGAAAGCTGTGATCGAGCCCGTAGGTATGCGCGATCTCCTGCGAGGCCACGCTGCAGAGATCGACGGCCGTGTCGTCCCCGAGGCCGTACTCGAGCCACTGGTTCGCGAACGTGTACGAGATCGCGTAGGCGAGCGGCCGGCAGAACTCGTCGATCGGTGCGATGCCCGCCGCGCCAAACACGTCGACCTCTCGATCGGTCCCCGCGATCACCGCCTCGCCGTAGACCTCCGTCGGCGATGGCCGCGACTCGGTGAACGTCAGGCCGTACGGCGACCACACCTCGCGCATGCACCCCACGAACGCGGTCCACACCTCGTCTCCGAGCGCGAACTCCGTGACCTGGTGCACGCCGGGCCGGAACGGGATCCGCGAGATGCTCTGGCGCGCGTCGTCTTCCTCACCCGCCGTGATCTCGCAATTGCCGCGGCAGCGATTCAGATAGACGATCTTCGGCATCCCGAGCAGCACGCGGGAACCGCCCGCCACGCGCGTGGTGGTCGCTCGCTCGACGGGATCCGCCACCGCCGTCCCAACCAACGCCCACACGACCGCAACCACACGCCACATCGGCTCACTATACGTCAACGGCGACCGAGCTGGAACACCACGACACCGCCGACGATCGAACGCTGACTGCACGAGCTTCGAGGGCTCAATGCGAAGCCCGCGCCTCGTCAAGATCCGCCTGTTCGACCAGGGTCCTCGGCGAACCCCGCTGCTACAGTGACCGCCATGACCACCGTCCTACCTGCAGCGCTGCGCGCGCCGTTTGCAGCCGGAGGCGCGACCGCGATCGATGCGCAGCTTGCGAACAAGCTCCTCGGGATCGCGCTCGAGGCCGGCGGCGACTACGCGGACATCTACTTCGAGTTCCGGGTGTCGGCCGACTACGCGCTCGAAGAAGAGCAAGTCCGAACGCTCGGTCGCGGCATCACGCTCGGGCTCGGCGTCCGCGTCACCCGCGGCGATGCCACCGGCTACGCATATTGCGAAGATCTCGCCTGGGAGAAGATGGCGCACGCGGCGCGCACCGCCGGGCAGATCGCGGCCGGTGGCGGTCACAAGCCCGTCAACGTCGAGCCCCTGATCAAGGTCCCGACGCCGAGCTTCTACGCGGTGCCCACGCCTTCGCTGATGGTGGCCGCACCCGACAAGCTCGCGCTGCTTCGCGCGGCGGATCGCGCGGCCCGCGCGTACGACAAGCGGATCGTCAAGGTCGAGGCGTCGTTCGTCGAGAGCATCAAGGAGATCCTGCTGTTCACCTCCGACGGCCGGATGGCCACGGACATCCAGCCGATCCTCCGCTTCGGCGTCCGCGCGGTCGCCGAGGAGAATGGCAAGCGCCAGTCCGGCAGCGGCGGCGGCGGCGGACGCTACGGCATGGAGTACTTCGAGCAGGCGATGCGCGATGCCGCGAGCCACGGCAAGGAAGCCGCGCGGGTTGCCCTCGCGATGCTCGATGCGCGCGATGCACCCGCCGGCGACTTCCCGGTGGTGCTCGCTCCCGGCGATTCCGGAATCCTGCTCCACGAGGCCGTCGGGCACGGGCTCGAGGCCGACTTCAATCGCAAGGAGACCTCGAACTACACCGGCCAGATCGGGAAGGAAGTCGCGAGCAAGCTGTGCACCGTGGTCGACGACGGGACGATCGTCGGCTCGCGCGGCGCGATCAACGTCGACGACGAGGGGTACGCCGGTCAGTACAACACGCTGATCGAGAACGGCGTGCTCGTCGGCTACATGCACGACCAGTTGAGCGCGAAGCACTACAAGATCAAGCCCACGGGCAACGGCCGTCGCGAATCGTTCCGCTCGATGCCGCTGCCGCGGATGACGAACACCAATCTGCTCGGCGGCAAGGACAACCCCGAGGACATCGTCAAGAGCGTCAAGCGCGGCATCTACGCGAAGCGGTTCTCCGGCGGCCAGGTCAACATCAGCAACGGCGACTTCGTGTTCTCGCTCAGCGAGAGCTACCTGATCGAGGACGGCAAGATCACGGCGCCGCTCAAGGGCGTCAACCTGATCGGCAACGGCCCCGAGGTCCTCCGGCGGGTCGACATGCTCGGCTCGGACTTCGAGCTCTCCGACGGCATCTGGACATGCGGAAAAGACGGCCAGAGCGTGCCCGTTGGCGTCGGCACGCCGACGGTGCGCCTCTCCTCGATCACCGTCGGAGGCACACAGGCATGACGAGTGGGCAAAAAATGACAGGCGCACAAGTGACGGAAGCAACCATCAAGGAGCTGTGCGACGTCGCGCAGCTCGCGGTCGAGATCGCGAAGCGAGCAGGTGCGGATCACTGCGAAGTGCTGGTCCGCGATGGCAGCGAGCTGACCGCGAAGGTCCGGCTCGGTGAACCCGAGCTCGTCCAGGAAGCCGGCAGCCGGGCGCTCGGGCTGCGCGTGCTCCGCGGTGGCCGGCGCGCGGTCACGTACACCAGCGATCTGCGGCGCGAGTCGCTCGAGGCGTTGTGCGCCGAGACGGTGACGCTCGCGGATCTCGCGGAGCCCGACGAGTTCGCGCTGCCGCCGGATCCGGCGCTGCTCGCGAAGACGCTCCCCGAGCTCGATCTCTACGATCCCACCGTCGCCGAGGTCGATGCGGCGTGGGCCCTCAAGCAGGCGATCGCGGGGGAAGCCGCGGCCCGCAAGTACGACGCGCGCGTCACCAACTCCGAGGGCGCCACGTGGTCGCGCGTCCTCGGCGCCACGGCGTTCGCGACGAGCGGTGGCTTCGTCGGCGGCTATCGCGGTAGCTACGCGTCGCTGGTCGTCGAGCCGCTGTGCGACGACACCACCGATCCGAAGAACCCGAAGAAGCGCAACGGCTACTGGTGGAGCGCGTCGCGGTTCTTGAACGAGATCGACCCCGCCGATGCGATCGGCATCGAAGCCGCGCGCCGCACCATCGCGACGCTCGGCAGTCGCAAGGTCGAGACCCAGGAGTGTCCGATCGTGTTCGATCCGGAGATCGCGAGATCGATCGTCGGCACGATCTTCAGCGTCGCGAACGGCTCGTCGTTCTGGCGCAAGTCGTCCTATCTCGTCGGCAAGGAAGGCGAGCTGATCGCGAGCAAGCTGGTCACGATCGTCGACGATCCGTTGATCCCGCGCGCCCCGGGCAGCAAGCCGTTCGATGGCGATGGCCTGCCGACGCGCAAGAACAGCGTCGTCGAGGCCGGCGTGCTCATGCCGGTGCTGTGCGACGTCTACAGCGCGCGCAAGCTCGGTCGCGAATCGACCGGCTCGGCGGGGCGTGGCATCGGCGGCAACCCGGGCCCGACGACGTCGAACCTCGTGATGCAGGCAGGCGGGATCTCGCGCGAGCAACTCCTCCGCGACACCAAGAAGGGGTTGTACGTCACGAGCCTGATGGGCTTCGGCTTCAACCCCGTGACGGGAGACTTCTCCCGGGGTGCGCAGGGCTTCTGGATCGAGAATGGCGAGCTGACATTCCCGGTCTCCGAGGTCACGATCGCGGCGAACTTCGACGAGATCCTCAAACGAATCGACGCCGTGGCCGATGATCTGACGATGCGAAGCTCGACCGCGGCGCCCACGTTCCGCGTGTCGCACATGACGGTCGCCGGCACCTCGCAATAGCCGCTGCACCTACATTGTACGGGTCGGGTCGTACGGACCGTACGGATCGTACGGGCCTCGTCGGCGAGCAATCCGAGCGTAACGATTGACTTGATCGTCGTCGGATGGAACGCTCGTCTACGTGTCAGCAGTGGCCACTGCAGGGGGGCTACCCACACGTCTCGGCAAGTACGAGATATTGTCTCCGCTTGCCACGGGAGGCATGGCGCGCATCTACATCGCGCGCACCACGGGCATCGGCAGCTTCGAACGCCACGTCGTGCTCAAGCTGATCACGCCGGAGCGCCAGTCCGATCACACCGCGGTGCAGATGTTCCTGGACGAAGCGCGGCTCGCGGCTTCGCTCAATCACCAGAACGTCGCGCAGGTGTTCGAGGTCGGCGAAGACGGCGGCATCCACTACCTCGCCATGGAGTACGTCCACGGTCAGGATCTGCGAGCGCTGCTCGCAAAGGCCGGTAGCCAGGGCACGCGCGTCCCACTCGAGCTCGCCCTCACCGTCGTCGCCGGCGGTGCGGCCGGCTTGAACCACGCGCACGAGCGCCGCGACAGCAACGGCGTCCCGCTCGGGCTCGTGCACCGCGACGTGTCGCCGTCGAACATCATGATCGGCCTCGACGGCAGCGTGAAGCTCCTCGACTTCGGCATCGCGAAGGCCACCTCTCGCAGCGTCGAGACGGTGAGCGGCATCATCAAGGGCAAGTTCGCCTACATGGCACCGGAGCAATGCCGCGGCCGCGACGTCGATCGCCGCAGCGACGTGTTCTCGCTCGGCATCATCCTCTACGAGATCACCACGCAGCACCGCTGCTTCCGCGCGGACAGCGACTTCGACACGATGCACCGGATCGTCACCGGCGATGTCGTGCGCCCGACGCGCTTGGTCCAGGGGTACCCCACCGCGCTCGAAGCGATCGTGATGAAGGCGCTCGCTGTGGACGCCAACCAGCGCTACCAGTCGGCGGGGCTGTTGCTGGAGGCGATCGAGTCGTACGCGGTGTCGTCGCGGATGTCGCTGTCCACGATGGCGCTCGGACGCTTCATGCGCGAGATGTTCGGCGAGGCGCCGGAGCCTTGGTTGACCGCGGCGGGGCGCAGCGGCGCGCTCATGGATCCGCTTCGGCAGCCCAAGGAGAGCACGATCTCCAACACCAACGGCGCGAGTGCGCCGCGGTCGCCGACGGCCGCCACCTCCGTCGCATCGCCACAGCCAGCGCAGCCGCCACACCCGCAGGCTGCGCGCACGCTGCTCGATCTGCCGCGCGATCATGGTCGCGACGACGAGCGCTCCGACGAGCAGGACGACCCCGCGGCCTGGAACGCGAAGTCCTATCCGACGATGGTGCCGGGCTCGTTCGCGTCGGCGCAGACGCTGCCGCCCGACAACAGCGCGGTCAACCGCAGCTCGTCCCGGATCGCGGTGCCGGTCGAGGTCAACGCGCGGAGCTCGCCGCGAATCTCGGTGCCCGAGTCGCAGGTTCCGACCAAGCCCACGCCGCTCCCCAACCACAACACCTCCCAGCAGTTCCCGATCGGTCCTGGCTCGGGCTCGCATCACTCGCATCACTCGCATCCGGCGATCTCGAATGCGAAGCCCACCACCAATCAGAGTGGGCAGTCGTACGTCGACGAGTCGCTATCGAACGTCCGCGTCAAACCGAACCGCCGGCCGCTGTGGATCGGGCTCGCCATCATCACGGTCGGCGTCGCGATCGTGCTGATCGTCGGCCTCGGCGGCGGTAGCACCTTGCCGACGGTCGGGGATCACCCAACGCCCGTCGCGGTCGGGGATCCTGGGGCCGACAAACCCGAGTCCAAGAAGCCAGAGCTTCCGGTCGTCAATCGGCCGACGCCGGATGCTCTCGTCGAGGACACCGTGCGCGTCGACATCACGTCCGAGCCGGCCGGTGCCGACGTCTGGCAGACCGGCAAGCTGCTCGGCAAGACGCCGCTGCTGCTCGATCGCCCTCGCAGCAGTGGCGACGTCTCCTTGGTCGTCCAGCACGCCGGCTACGACAACGTCACGCTCAAGGTCGACCTCGCGGGCGACTTTGCGAAGAAGGTCGTGTTGACGAAGGAGGCCGCGACGACCGACGTCAAGCCCGAGGCCAAGCCGGAGAAGCCGCCGGTCGTCAACACCAAGCCGCCGGTGGTCAACACCAAGCCGCCGGTCAAACCCGACAAGCCGGTGAAGCAGGACTGCCAGGTTCCGGGTCAGGCGATGCCGTTCGATCCGCGCCCGGTCTGCAAGAGCTGACGTACGCTCCGGCTTCATGCAGGACTTCGACGTCCCGCCACCGCTCCACTCGTTGCGCAGCTCGCCGCATTCACACATGCCACCGATCCCGGCGGGGTCGGCTGGGCGAACACCGACACGGTGTACTCCGCCGATGTCCCGGCGGGGTCGGCTGGGCGAACACCGACACGCTGTACACCGCCGATGCCGGGTACTACCGCGAGCTGCTGTTGCGCGTCGGCTCCTGCGTGATGGACGAGGAGCTAGACGCGAACTTCCGGCACGTTCGCCGGAACGACGAGCGGCGCCGCGGTCGCCTTGACGACGTCCTCGACGGAGACGCCCGGTGCGCGCTCGCGCAGGTGGAGCTTGCCGTCCTTGACGTCGATCACCGCGAGGTCGCTGACGATCGTGTGCACGCACGCGACGCCGGTCAGCGGCAGCGTGCACTCCGGCAGGATCTTCGACGAGCCGTCCTTCGTCGTGTGCTCCATCATCACGATCACGCGGCGACTTCCGGCGACCAGATCCATCGCCCCACCCATGCCCTTGATCATCTTGCCGGGGATCATCCAGTTCGCGAGGTCGCCCGTGCCGGAGACCTCCATCGCGCCGAGCACGGAGACATCCACCTTGCCGCCGCGGATCATCGCGAACGACTGCGCCGAGTCGAAGAACGCCGAGCCGGCGATCGTGGTGATCGTCTGCTTGCCGGCGTTGATCAGATCGGGATCCTCGTCGCCTTCGTACGGGAACGGACCGATGCCGAGGAGGCCATTCTCGGACTGCAGCACGATGTCCATGCCGGCCGGGATGTAGTTCGCGACCAGCGTCGGCATGCCGTTGCCGAGGTTGACGTAGAAGCCATCGGACAGCTCCTGCGCGACGCGCTTGGCCATCTGCTCGCGGTTCATGCGCTGCATTACACGCCCCTCTTGCGCGTGGTGCGCTGTTCGATCGGTTTCTCGTAGTTGGTGCCCTGGAAGATCCGGTGGACGTAGATCGAGGGCAGGTGGACCTGATCGGGATCGAGATCACCGACCTTCACTAATTCCTCGACCTCGACGATCGTGACCTTGCCGGCCTGCGCGCACAGCGGGTTGAAGTTCCGCGACGTCTTGCGGAACACCAGATTCCCCCAGGCGTCGCCTTTCCAGGCCTTGACGATCGCGAAGTCGCCGCGGATCGCATGCTCGAGCACGCAGTCGCGCCCGCCGAGCTTCCGCGTCTCCTTGCCCTCGGCCACCTTGGTCCCGAAGCCGGTCGGCGTGTAGAACGCCTCGATGCCGGCACCGCCCGCACGCAACCGCTCGGCGAACGTGCCCTGCGGGCAAAGCTCGACCTCGAGTTGCCCGGACAGGAACTGCTGCTCGAAGATCTTGTTCTCGCCGACGTAGCTCGAGATCATCTTCTTGACCTGGCCCTGCGCGAGCAGGACGCCGAGGCCTTTCTCGGTGGTGCCGCAGTTGTTCGACACGATCGTCAGGTTCATCAGCTTGCGACGCGCGAGCTCCTGGATGCAGTTCTCGGGGTTGCCCGAGAGTCCGAATCCGCCCGCGAGGATCACGGCGCTGTCGCCGATGTCATGCAAGGCCGCTTTCGCGTCCGGGTACACCTTGTTCATCGGCTGTATGCTTACCGCTGACCGCGATGGCGATCATCACGCTGACCACGGATTTCGGCACCAGCGACGGTTATGTCGGCATGGTGAAGGGCGTGATCGCGCGCAATGCTGAAGCCGCGACGGTGATCGATCTCGCGCACGACATCCCGCGCGGCGACATCGCGCATGCGGCGTGGGTGGTGGCGACGGCGACCCGCGAGTTTCCACACGGCTCGATCCACGTGGTCGTCGTCGATCCGGGCGTCGGCGGCGCGCGCAAGAGCGTGATCATCAAGGGCAGCGGGCAGTGGTATGTCGGCCCGGATAATGGGGTCTTCGCGTACGTCGCCGATGCGCGCAGCCAGGCCTGGCAGATCGAGGCGCGCCACTTCCGCGCGAAGCGAGTCAGTCCCACGTTCCACGGTCGCGACGTGTTCGCGCACGCGGCGGCGGCGATCGCGCGCGGCGAAGACGTGCTCAACGCCGGGCCGCCGGTGAAGCTCGCCGGGACGCTGCCGTGGGGGCCACGCGAGGCCGGCCACGGGAGGATCGTCCACGTCGACCAGTACGGCAATCTGATCAGCGATCTGCCGGCGGCGGAGGCCGGGACGTCGGTCACGCTGCTCGGCCAGACGCTGCCGCTGGTGGCGACCTACGAGGACGTCGAGCCCAAGCAGTTGCTCGCGTACATCGGCTCGGCGAACACCGTCGAGATCGCCGTGCGCGACGGCAACGCGGACGGGCAGTTCGACACCGAGACCGGCGACATCCGTGGGACGGCGATCGAGCCCGCGGCCGCGGCGGTCCCGTACCGATGAAGCTGACGGCGACGCGACCACGCTCGTCGCCGCCGGCGAGCGCACGACCGAGGCCTGGCCGATCGACCGATCTGATGCCGCAGACCGCGCACGTCGAGGTCGTGTTGGCGTTGGTGAGAGCATAGGATCGCGCAATGCGCTGGCTCCTCCTCTCGATGCTCGGCTGCGGTGACAACCGCGTGCCCGCCGTGCCCGACGTGGCGCCCGACGGTCCGGTGATCCCCGATGCACCTCCCGATACGCCCCCACCTGGCATGCCCGACCTGCGCTGGGTCGCGAGCGCGATGGACAGCTCGATCCTGATGATGCCGGGCACGTTCACCGCGGACAGCTGCGAGATGGCGGAGCAGTGCGTCGGCGCGCCGGGCACGCGGCAGCTGCTGCGGTTCGATGCGATCTCGGAGAACGCCGGCAATGCCGATCTGATCGTCGGGGTGCCGCCGGCGCAAGGCGTCTCCGACGCGCGGTTCTCGTGGTCCGCGTGCCACGGCCACCACCACTTCAACGGCTACGCGCAGTACGAGTTGCTCGACGGCGACGCCGTCGTGGTGGCCGGCCGCAAGCAAGCGTTCTGCATCCTCGACACCTTCCAGCGCGATCTCGCGCAGCCGTCGCACGGCTACAACTGCACCAACCAGGGTCTCACCGCGGGCTGGGGCGACATCTACACGCGCTCGCTGCCGTGTCAGTGGCTCGACGTCACCGAGCTGCCGGCGGGCACGTACACGCTGCGCGTCACGATCAATCCCGACCAGCTGCTGCCCGAATCGGACCTGACGAACAACGTCTACACGAAGGAAGTCACGCTCTAACCCGGCTTGGGTGCCGTCAGCTTCTTCGCGATCGCGCGCGCCTCGTCGAGCGCGCCACCCTTCGCGACCTCGATCGTCACCGCGAGCGCGTAGCTGCGGAACAACAGGTAGCGGATCACGAGCTGGCTGCCGTCGGGGCGCCGCAGCTCGAGATCGAGCGTGGGTACGCCGTTGAGGTCGGCGAGCGCACGCGCCAGCTTCTTGGTCCCGGCCACCGCGGCGATCGCACCGCGTTCGACCTCCGCGACGTAGGTCTCGCGCGAGGCCTTGATCCACGCACCGAGGTTCGGCACCTGCGCACGCGTCACGGCCAGCACGCTGGTGCCGCGCTTCCAGGCGCCGACGAGCGCCGGGTCGTCGGGCTGCCTGCTCCACGTCTTCGGGACGTCGAACAGCGCCTTCGAATTCGGGATCGCGACCGGCTCGGCGGAGGCAACGCGCGCGACCAGGACGGCGATCGCTACGATCGCGAGGATCGCCTTCACGAGGCGCGAGCTGCGTCTTCGGTACGGTAGCGAAGCAGCGCGTGCACGATGTGGCGCTGATCCGCTTCCGACGCGAACCAGTCGCGCGGGAACGCCATCGCCTTGGGGCCGAGCTCGACGACGAGCACCGGTGCCGAGCGATTCCACGGCACCGAGCGGCGCAGGAAGTACACGGCGGTGACCTCACCCGGGCGAACCTTGACCGGCCTCGGCAGGCAGATGCCGCGAGGCAACGAGACTTCTTTGTCCGTCACCACGATGGTGCCGGGCGGGTGGATGAACGTCTGGATCAGCTCCCACGCTCGGTAGATGCCGATCGCGACGAGCGCGAAGCCGACCCACACGCCGACGGTGCCCAGCTTCCAGATCAGCAGCGCGCCGAAGATGATGCCGAACACCGTCCAGCCGGCCGGCTTCTGGCGCGACATCTCGAGATCGACGGAGACCTGGACGTCCCCTTTGACAGGACCGTCGGGGAGCTTCTCGGGCTCCTTCGCCGGCTCCTTGACGAGCTTCGCTGGGGGTAGCGGCTCCTCTTCGCGCAGCTCCTTCTTGCCGTCAGTCACGTCGCCATCCCGCGGTGAGCCGGGCGACGCGGGCTTGGATGTCGTGGAGGAGGACATGGCAGAGCCGGCGCGCAACGACGACTTCTTTTCCATCTACCACGACGTCCGTAACTGCGCGAGGAGACAGCGCATAGACGACGTTCTTTTCGAGGGCCTGAGCCGGCCACAACGAGGGGTCGTCGAGGTCGAGCGCGACGAGATCGCAGCGGTAGCCGGGGGCGATCCGGCCGATCGGCAACCGCAGGGTTTCTCCCGCCGTCTTGGTCCCGAGCGCGAAGCAGGTCTCGGCGGTGATCGCCTGGCCGTCGAGGCGGTGGACCTTCTGGAGCAGCGCCGCCATCCGCATCTCGTCGAACACGGAGACGCGGTTGTTCGAGCAGCCACCGTCGGTGCCGAGCCCGATCCGGACCCCTCGTTCGACGAGATCGACGAGGTCGGTGACGCCGTCACCGAGGAACATGTTCGAGCCGGGGCAGTAGGCGAGGGAGCCCTTGCGCTCCGCGAGGAGCGCTCGCTCGCCCTCGTCGAACCAGCAGCCGTGGACGGCGATCATGTTCGACATGTCGACGTCGAGCTCGGCGATCGCGTGGAGCGGCCGCTTGCCGAACCGCTCGAGCGACTGCGCGACTTGATATTGCTCCTCCGCCAGATGGATGTGCCACGGCGTGTTGGCGTCGCGCGCGCAGCCTGCGCCGGCCTCGATCATCGCGGGCGTCGCGCCGTGCTGGCTATGGGGTGCCGGCTGGACGCTCGTCAGATAGCGTTTTCGATCCTGGTACTGCGCGGCAAGCGCTTCGAAGTTCGCGACCGCCTGCGGGATCGTCTCGCGATACTTCGCCGGCGCGCCGTCCCAGTCGTAGAAGCAGCGCGCCATCACGATGCGGATGCCGAGCTGCTTCGCCGCCTCGATCGTCGCGGTCGCGTGGTCGTTCGCGCCGTCGTTGAGATAGTAGAAGTCGCAGACGGTGGTGACCCCGTGGAGCAGCATCTCGCCGAACGCGAACAGGGCGGCGGTGGCCATGTCCTCGGCGGTGAATCCAGGCGAGTAGCGATACAGCGCCTTGTCTCGCCACTCGAGGAATGGCAGGTCATCGCCGATGCCGCGCAGCAGCGACTGGAAGCTGTGATTGTGCGTGTTGATGGTGCCCGGCACGATCGCGCGGTGCGACCAATCGACGACGCGCGCGCCGACGGCCCGCGGGTCAGCGCGGACGCCCTCCGGATCTCCGACGGACACGATCATCCCGTCGTGCGACAGCACCGCCGTCGGGCCGCGCTGCATGCCCTCGACGATCGCCGCGTCGGCGACGACCAGCACGGCGTCGAGCGTCATACCGCGTCACTGATCGAGGCGAGGTTGAACTCGTGGGTGCGCAGCGCCGGGACGCGCACCCATTGCGAGATCACCGCAGGGGTCATCGCCTCGGACTTCGCGAGCATCTGAACCGGCGACTCGTTGAACCGGAAATTGTTGACCGGTCGCGTGACGGCGCCGTTCTCGATCAGGTACACGCCGTCGCGGGTCAGCCCGGTGACGAGCAGCGTCTGCGGATCGAGCGAGCGCAGGTACCAGAACCGCGTGATCAGCACGCCGCGCTTGACGCCCTTGATCAGCTCTTCACGGGTGGCCTTGCCTCCGTCGAGGATCCAGCCGTTCGGGTTGCCGGTCGGTGGCTTGCCCTGCTTCTGCGCCCAGTAGCGCGAGTAGGTGAGGGCCTTGACGGTGCCCTTCTCGATCCAGGTCGTGGGCGCGAGCGGCATGCCATCGCCATCGAACGGACGCGCGGTCAGCTGCGGATCCGTGGGATCGTTTCTTACGGTCACCCACGGGGGAAACAGCTTCTCGCCGACGCGGGTGCCACCGCCGGGCTTGCTGAAGAACGAGCGACCCTCGTCGGCGCGACGCGCCCCGAGCGCACCGTAGAGCCAGCCGAACAGGTCGGAGACCGCGGCCGGCTCGAGCACCACGGTGTAGCGACCGGGGTCGAGCTTGGTCGGCTTCGCCGAGCTCTTCGCCTTGTCGACGGCGATCTTCGCGAGTGCCGCGCCGTCGAGATCCGCCGCGCGATGCGATGTTCCTCCGCCCCAGCCCGAGCCGGTGCCGTCAGCCGTGCGTGCGGTGACGCGGAGATCGACGGTGGTGTGCTCGTGCGTCGCGCGCAGGCCCTGGCTGCTCGCGAGCGCGATCACCCGCGCGGCATGCTCGTAGTAGCCGCTGATCTGCGCTTCCTTTGCGAAGGCGAGCGCGGCACCGACGGTCTTCGCGCGTGCGGCCGGGGTCAGGCTCGCGGTCGCCGGATCCGACGCAGCGGAGGCGGCGCGATACGTCTGGCGGCCGAGCGGTGGCATCGCCTCCGGGTTCTCGGGGGCGAGCTTCGCCATCCGCGTCGCCCGGCCGACGACCTCGGCGAGCGCGACGGGATCGAGCTGGTTGGTGCTCGCGGTCGCCTGGCGCTTGCCGAGCTGGATCGTCACGCTGATGGTCTGGCGATCGACATCCGACGACGACGAGATTTCGGACACCCCGAACCGCGTGTTGCCCTGGCGCTGCCCCGAGACCGAGACGAGGCACTCGACACCCTTCGCGAGCTGCACGCACTTCTGCGCGACCCCGAGCGCCTGGTCCTTGGTCAGGCTCGTCATGCTCAGGCACTCCTGCGGTTGGTGTTGATGATGTTGACGTTCTTGAACCGCGCCGGTGGGCAGCCATGCGAGACCGCGTTGCTCTGGCCGGGCTCGCCTTTGCCGTCGGCCATCGAGCCGTGGAGCTGCCAGGAGCTCGGGCCGCCGAGCTGATCGCAGCCGGCCCAGAACTCGAGCGTGTTCGCCTGGTACGCGAGGTCGCGCAGCATCTGGGTCTTCCTGCCGCGCTTGACCTCCCAGAACGTCTGGCCGCTGAACTGGAAGTTGAGGCGCTGGTGATCGATCGACCACGAGCCGCGCCCGGTGACGACGATGCCGTTGTCCGTCGCCGCGATCAGGTCCTCGATCGAGCGCTCTTGCGAGGCCGGTGCGAGGGACACGTTCGGCATCCGCTGGAACGGGTACGACGAGAACGCATCGCCGTAGCACGTGCCGCGCGACTGCTTCTCGTTGATCCAGCCCGCTTGCTCGCGCGTGGTCTGGAAGCCGACGAGCACGCCCTTGTCGACCAGGTTCCACTTCTGCGTCTTGACGCCATCGTCGTCGTAGCCGCAGGTGGCGAGGCCGCCGGGCGTGGTCTTGTCGGCGTAGAACGTGAGCAGCGGCGAGCCGATCCGGAGCTTGCCGAGCTTGTCGGGGGTCGCGAACGACGTGCCCGCGAAGTTCGCCTCGTAGCCGAGCGCGCGATCGAGCTCGGTGGGGTGGCCGATCGATTCGTGGATCGTCAGCCACAGGTTCGACGGATCGAGGATCAGGTCGTACTTGCCGTCGCGCACCGACGGTGCCTTCAGCTTCTGCACCGCCTCCTCGGCGATCCGCCGCGCGTCGGCGACGAGCGGGGCTTGCTCGACGTATTCCCAGCCGGCCTGGCGCGCCGGGAAGTCGTGCTCGCGGGTCTCGAACTCGCCGCGCTTGTCGTCGACCGCGGTCACCGCGTAGGTCGGCGACAGCCGGATGAGCTCCTGCTCGAGATACGTGCCCTCCGTCGTCGCGAGCAGCTTCCACTCGGCCTGCGCGGCGTACGAGCTGGTGACGAACTTGACGCCGGCGACCTTCATGGCCTCGCGGTTGATCGCGAGGAGCAGCTCGGCCTTGTCCTCGAGCGGGATCTTGAACGGGTCCTTGGTGATCGGCGTCTGCCAGACGTCGACGTGGGGCGTCTCCTTCGACAGCGTGATCGGACGCTTCATCAGCGCCGCGTTGGCCTTCGCGATCGCGACGGCTTGCCTCGCGATCCGCTCGGCCTCGGCGACGACCACGGTGGGCGTGGCCGAGAACCCCCACGCGCCGCCGGCGATCACACGCACGCCGACGCCGTACTCCTCACTCGACGACACGTTGTCGATGCGGTCTTCCCGGGTCGACAGGTACTCGTTCCGCATCCGCACGATGCGGACGTCGGCGTACGTCGCGCCGGCCTTGGTCGCCGCGGCGAGCGCACGCTTGATCAGGTCATCGAGCGTGGGATCGGTGAGCAGGCCGCGGGCCGCGGAGCTGCGTGGGGTGGCGAGCGCCGCGAGGAGCACACCCGCCGCCGTGCCCCGTAGGAATTCTCGTCGGTGGATCGACACGCCCAGACACTACATCAGAGTCGTTGTATAGGATGGCCCATGGACGAGCTGCTGGATGCGATCGAGTCGGGTGACCTCGATCCGATCTACGTCCTGCACTCCGAGCACCCGATCCTGGTGGAGCGCGTGGTCACCGCGCTGCGCGATGCGGTGGTGCCCCCGATGGCGCGGGGCTTCAACTACGACGTGGTCGAGGGGAAACCCACGGCGCAGCGGATCATCGCGCTCGCGCAGACCCTGCCGATGATGGCGAAGATGCGGATGGTCTACGTCCGCGATCTCGCGGGCATGCCGGCCGACGAGGCCGAACCGCTGCTCGCGTATTGCGCGAAGCCGAACCCGAGCACGGTGGTCGTCGCGATCACCAGCAAGCTCGACAAGCGCCTCAAGCTGTACGCGGGCCTCGCGAAGAAGAAGTTCCTCCACGTTCTCGAGCCGCCGCGTGCGAACGCGTTGCCGGGCTGGGTGAAGGCCGAGGCGAAGGCGAGGAAGGTCACGTTCGATCCCGCGGCGATCACGCGGCTGATCGACGCCGTCGGTGGTGATCTGTCGCGGCTGACCCTCGCCGTCGAGCAGCTCGGGCTCTATGCCGGTGATCGCGCTGTGACCTCCGACGATGTCGACGAGCTGATCGCGGATACCCGCGAGCGCTCGGTGTTCGAGCTCACCAATGCGATCGGCTCCGGGGATCGCGGGCGTGCGCTCGCGGCCGTGTCGTCGCTCTGCGATCAGCGCGAGAGCGCCGTCGGGGTCGTCGTGATGCTCGCGCGCCACGTGCGCCAGATGGCGCTGGTCCACGCGCTCCGCGCGCAGAACGCACCGCGCGGGGAGTGGGCTCCCAAGCTCGGCGTGCCGCCGTTCATCGTCGACAAGATCGCCGGTCAGGCGCGCGCGTACTCGCCGGCGGCGCTCGCCACGGCCACGCAGCGGCTCGCGATGGCGGACCGCGCGCTCAAGGGCGACATCACGCTGATCGACACGCTGTTCACCGGGCCGCAGCTCAAGGCGCTCGGACGCGAGCTCGGCGAGCGCGTGATCCTCGAGCACGTCGTCGACGAGATCGTCCTGCTCGCCGGCTAGGGCTAGCATCTTTGGCGAATTGCCAACTCGGGTGACGATCGACGATTCCGGCGACGCTGTTCGAGAGCGCGCTGTTCGGCTACCAGAACGGTGAGTTCACCGGTGCGGCCAGCGCGTCCACTTCCTTCGACCTTTGCCGCCCTCGTCAGTCCAACGCTGAGCAACAACAACCATCACGTCGTCGCCAGGGATGCAGTGCTGCACGCAAGCAGACCGCCGAGTTCCTCGGCACGCTTGCCGCGACCGGTCACGCCACGATAGTGTCACGTCAATCATGGCGCGGAAGAAGCTCGGAGAGATGCTCGTCGAGGCCGGCGTACTTTCCGAGCAGAAGCTGCGCATGGCGCTCAACGAGCAACGGCGCTGGGGTGGAACACTCGGCCGTACGCTCGTCGAGACGAAGGCGATCAGCGAGAGCGAGCTGGTGCGCGTGCTGTCGTTACAGCTGGGTCTCCAGTCGGTCGACCTCGACACGGTTCAGATCGATCCGACCGTGCTCGAGCTGGTGCCCGCTGATTTCGCAGAGCAGCACAGCCTGATTCCATTCGCGCAGACGATGGAGTTCCTCGACGTCGCGATGGCCGAGCCGACCAACATCGGCGTGGTCGACGAGCTGCGCATTCGCACCCAGCTCACCATCCGGCCGTACCTGACCGGCCCCAAGATGATCGAGCGCGCGCTCGCGAGGCATTATCGCCGCGCGTTCGGCCGCTACCTGTCACGCCGCGATGTCTCCGAGACCGGCGAAATCGACGCGGCGAGTGCGAGTAGCCCACACCGTCGCCGGCAGCCCACCGGCGAAATCGAAGCAGCGCGTCGCCAGGAGGGTCTGCCGTCGGGTTCTCGGCCGACCCGCCAACCCCCGCTCGATCCGTCGATGACGCCATCGGCAGCGCTCGGTCAGATCGGACCGCCGCAGCCGCGTACGCGTGACGCAGAGATCGACGCGCTGCAGGAGCGAATCTCCACGCTCGAGACGCTCGTCGAACGCGACGAGGAAGTCCTGCGTAAGCTGCTCGCGTTGCTGGTCAAGAAGAACGTCGCCACGCGTGACGAGATGCTCGAAGCGATCCGCTGACACCATACAACCACCTTGCGTCACGCGCGGGTGACGTGCGGGAGGAGGCTCGACGGGCGCAGCGCTCGCGCTCGGCGAGCAGGCGGCCTCGTCCGGCTCGTCGCGAGTGCGAGAGATCGCTCGCCGATCACATCAGATCTCGCACTCCTCGAGATGGGTCATTGGCATAGACGTCAGAGCGCCAGGTGGTAACTGAACTTCAGGAGCGCTAGTCGGTTCGCCGAGGCCGACGTGAACGCGTCGTCGAGCGCGCCATCCTCGGAGTAGACGAACTGGATGAAGTCGAATCGCCGGAACTCCCACGAAGCGATCAGCTGACCAGCCAGGAAATCCTTCTTCGCCTGGACTTGCATGGTCACGGTGAACCGCTGGGTCGGGAGATAGGTCAGACCAAAGCCGACCAAATGTGTCTTCGAGCTGCCATTACCAATCTTCCCGTCACCGTTGAGATCGAGGTCGTCAGGCGGTGCCCGCAAGCGCAGGAAGGTGTAATTCGCGTTCATGTTGAATGGCCCCAGGGTGGCCCGCATGCCGGAATCGACACGTTGCTGACTTCCCGAGAACAACCCTCCTTGGGTGGCATTTACCGACAGCTGAACGGGTAATGACTGTGGGGTCGACACGGTGGCCACCACGGAGTTGTTCAGGTAGTCGCCAACCGCAAACACGACGTTGTCGCCGGCGTCGAAGATCGAGGTCAGTGTCTGCTGGACGATGTTGAACCGTACGGCAGTAAATGAGTTATTCAGGAACGAGACGGAACTGCCGAAGCCCAATGCTGATCTGAAGAGCTTGCCTGAGGTGTCACTGAGTGACTCACCATCCATCGATACATTGAGCTTCTCGATTCCAGGGGTCTGAACACGCGGCGAGTAGGTTCCGCTAGCGGCCAGACGCTGGCTCGCGGGGAAGCTATAGAATCCGAGCGGGGCATTGAAGTTCTTGCTCGTATACGAGTATGCAGCGTTGAGA
>JANNBP010000424.1:0-5415 GCA_031385555.1 Deltaproteobacteria bacterium
GCGGTGGACAAGCGCATTCTCGTCGTGGACGACAACGAAGATGCGGCCGAGCTACTCGCGGAGATGTTGCAGACGATGGGATACGCGACACGAACCGCTCACGATGGCCCGTCGGCGCTGCGTGTCTTGGACTCGTTCACACCCGACGTTGCGATCCTCGATATCGGTCTGCCTGTCATGGATGGCTATGAGTTGGCGCGGCTGATCCGTGATCGCGGGAATCTGGCCCGTCTCAAGCTCATTGCGCTGACGGGATACGGGCAGGCAAGCGACCGGGAACGCACGGCTGCAGCTGGGTTCGATGAACACCTGGTCAAGCCGGTCGACATCGCGCGCTTGACTGCCCTGCTGGAGAGGAGCCTCGAGTAACTCGACGTTCGAGCCGCTTCTTTCGCGTTCACGTGCTGACCCTGGCCGTGAGAGTGTTCTCCAGGACGTCGAACGACAGGAGGAGCTTGCCACTGGAACCACGAGCGCTGCGCTCCAATCGCGTGGTACGCCTTGGCAATCATGAGCACGGACGCTGAGATCGCACGCGATGTTGCGCAGGTCGGAAACATCGGCGCAATTCCTGCGATCCTTCGCGTCTTGGCACACGCTACCCACTTGCGAATCTCGCTGGTGGCGCGAGTGACCGATGATTCGTGGACTGCGTGCGCGGTGTATGACGACGCTGGGTTTGGCCTCAAGCCCGGCGACAAGCTCGACGTCGCGACCACATACTGACGAAATGTTGGCGGCGCGGTCGCGCCGCTCATCATCGCTAACGCTCGGGAGCATCCGCAATTCTGTAGTCATCCCGGACTGGCGCAGTACGGAATCCACTCGTATATCGCGGTGCCCCTGCGCCGTCGGGACGGCCGATTCTTTGGCACATTGTGCGCCCTCGACCCGCTGCCGGCGCCGCTCTCAGACGCGCATCTCGGTCTGTTCTCGCTACTCGCCGATCTGATCGGATTTCAGCTGGAAGCAGAGGAGCTTCACGCAGAGCGTGCAGTCGCGCTCCACGATGCCGAGCAAACCGCGAAACTCCGCGACCGGTTCATCGGCATCCTCGGCCACGATCTGCGGAATCCCCTCGGCGCGATCACGCTCGCTGCGCAGGTGTTGCTCACGCGTGACGACATCGAAGAGGCGACCGCGCGCGCCGTCCGCCGGATCGCACGAAGTGCCGCCCGCACCGAAGACATCGTGGGTGACCTGCTGGACTTTGCACGCGGACGGCTCGGCGGGAATATGCCGATCAGTCACGCACCGTGCGATGCCGTCGCGATCGTCAGGCAGGTCATCGAGGAGCTCGAGATCGGATACCCGAATCGAACGATCGAGCTGAACGCGCCGTCGACGATCGCAGTGAAGTGGGATGCCGCGCGCGTCGCGCAGGCGATGTCCAACCTGGTCGGCAACGCGCTCCAGCATTCAGGAGCCGACTGTTCGGTGCGTGTGTCGATCCGCGCGGCGGAGCCGTGGATCAGTATTGCCGTCCACAACACCGGGACCGCGATCCCCCCGGACACGCTGAGAACAATCTTCGATCCTTTCCGGCAAGGCGCATCCGCGCGCGATGTGAAGGAAGGCTTGGGGCTCGGGCTCTACATCGCGCGCGAGGTTGTGATCGCCCACTCTGGGACGATCGACGTGACCTCGAGCGACGGCGTGGGGACCACCTTTACGGTTCGTCTGCCGAGCATGGAGTGATCCCAGTAACCGAGGCTGCCGCGAGCTGCCCGCTCCAGCAGCTGCAGCCGTCGATCGACGACTGCAGGCGCGCGATGGCAGACCTCGAGCAGCTGATCCATAGTTCGTCGGCGTGAAATCGTCGCCTCGTCGAACCGAGCCCGCGCGAATGCGGGGAGATCGAACGACCGCTGAAATCTTCGTCGGGATCAGGGCTCGAGCGACGCAGTTTCTCGTGGCACGCCGCGCGCGGGAGCCGTCTTGCATCACAACCCACGCATGCTCTATGACTCGCCCGTGGAGAACACTGACTTCCTTGCAGGGGCTCGGCGTGAAACCGCCGCCTCGCATGGCGCGCTCGAACAGCGGTTCGCGCATCTGACCAGTCCAACACTCACCCTCGAATCGTATCGAACCACGGTCCAGTGCTTTCACGCGTTCTACCGTCCGCTCGAGGCCCAGCTCGCGAGGGTGAACGATTACACGTCGGTGCTACCGTCGCGCCCGCCGAAGACCGCATGGCTGGACGAGGACATCCGGTACCTGGACATCGAGCCCGTACCGGGCCCCGAGATCCGGCCGCTGGACTCGGTGGCTGCCGCGTTCGGCTGCATGTACGTGCTCGAGGGCGCCACGCTGGGCGGTCAGATCATCGGTCGCAACCTCCGCGCGACCCTCGGAATCGGCCCGGCGTCCGGAGCGAGGTTCTTCCATGGCTACGGTGCCGAGACGGGCGCGGAGTGGAAGCGTCTGCTCGCCGCGTTCGCCGCGATTCCCGACGAGTGGCATGCGGAGGCGGTCGCCGCGAGCGTGCGCACGTTTCGCGAGTTCTTGGCGTGGAGTAAGGTCTGCCTGCCGTGAGCACAACCGAGCATCCGAAACCGCCCCCCACCGCGTGGGCGGACCAGGCGTACAGCATCAAGCGCCACGGCACCACGATCACGAATTGCGACACCGAGCCGGTGCAGACGCCGGGGTGTATCCAGGCGCACGGAGCGATGCTCGTGCTCCGGGCAAGCGACTTCTCGATCCTTCAAGTCAGCGAGAACTCCCAGCGGTGGTTCGCGGCACGCCCCGAGGAGCTGCTCGGCACGCCCGCGTCAGCGGTGCTCGGCGCGGACGCATGCGAACGCTTGCGGAGTGTGGTCGTTCGCGAGCGCACCGAGACGGCCCCCCGCTACGTGTTCACTCGTCCGGCCAGCCCGACGACGCCCGCTGCCGATGTCAGCGTCCACCTCAGCCAGGGCGTGGTCGTCGTCGAGCTCGAGCCGATCAGTCCTGGCCTCGCCGCCGGAACCGACGCGCCGCCTGGCGCACCCGAGCCCGACTACTACGCGCTGCTCCGGACCTCGGTCGGCAATCTCCAGCACGCCGAAAGCTCGGCAGCGTTCGGTCAGGTCGTGGCCGACGAGGTCCGCACGATCACCGGGCTCGATCGCGTCATGATCTATCGCTTCCACGAAGATGGGCACGGCGAAGTGGTCGCTGAAAGCCGCGTCGCGTCGGTCGCGCCCTGGCTCGGCCTTCACTATCCTGCCGAAGATATTCCGCAGCCCGCCCGCGAGGTGTTTCGGCAGATCTGGCTCCGGCCGGTTCCCGACGTCGCTGGGGAGCTTGCCGAGCTCGTGCCGCTGATCAACCCGGACACCGGGCGTCCGCTGACGATGACCCACTGCATCCTTCGCGGGCCCTCGGTGATGTACACCGAGTACCTCCAGAACATGGGGGTCAAGGCGGCGGTGACCATGCCGATCCGCCGCGACGGCCAGCTGTGGGGGCTGATCGCCTGCCATCACTATGCGAGTCCGGCCTTTCTTCCGTACGCGGTCCGCGCGGCGTGCGAGTTCTTCGCCCAGGTCGTGTCGATCCAGCACCGTGCGGCCGAGGACCGCGACCACGCGGAGTACCGGCTGCGGATCGCCGAGACCCAGCGCCGGTTGATCTCCGTTGCGGCCGAGCGCGGGGACCTCGCCTCCCTCACCACCGGCGAACCGAGCTTGCTCGAGGTCATCGAGGCAACCGGGGCCGCGATCTTTCACGGCGATCGCTGGTGGACGGTCGGGCTCGCCCCGTCCGATGCGCAGCTCGATCGCCTCGCGACCTGGATGCGGGCGCAGCCTGCGTTCGCCGCCACCGTGCAGCCGCACCTCGCGACCGACTCGCTGACCCGATCACTGCCGGATGCCGCCGATCACGCTGCCGTGGCGAGCGGCGTGCTCGCCGTCCCGATCTCGCGCGATCTCAAGAACCTCGTGATGTGGTTTCGGCCCGAGCAGGTGCAGACCGTGAACTGGGGCGGCAACCCCCACGATTCTCCGACCGTCCCCGGCCCCCATGGCCCCCGACTCACGCCGCGGCGAAGCTTCGAGCTCTACGTCGAGTCCGTGAGACAGCGGGCCGTGCCGTGGAAGGCCGTCGAGATCGCGGCTGCGGGACACCTGCGCACCATGCTCCTCGAGCTGGTCGTCGCCCGGGCCGAGCAGCTGGGAGCGGCGAACCTCGAGCTGTCGCGCAGCAACGAGGAGCTGGACTCGTTCGCGTTCATCGCCAGCCATGACCTGAAGGAACCGCTGCGCGGAATTCACAAGTACGCCTCGCAGCTACTCGAGGAGCTCGGCGAGACGCAAGAACACCAGCGAAGCAAGCTCGCCGCCATGCTCCGGTTGACCGAGCGCATGGACGCACTGCTCGACTCCCTGCTTCACTACTCGCGCGTCGGACGCGCCGTGCTCGGCAAGCAGCGGGTCGCGCTCGACGAAATCCTCGACGAAGCGCTCGAGGTCGTCGACCCGCGACGGACGGAACGGCCGACCACGATCACCCGGTCGCGGCCGTTGCCGGCGGTAGCCTGCGATCCGATCCGGATGCGCGAGGTGTTCATCAATCTGCTCTCGAACGCGATCAAGTACAACGATCGGCGGGAGTGCCGGATCGAGGTCGGCCATCTCTCGCCCGGAGAGCCAGGCGATCGCGGCGACGCGCCCACGTCGGCATCCCATCGGATCGTCGTGTTCGTTCGCGACAACGGGATCGGGATTGCACCCCAGCATCACGACCAGGTGTTCCGGATGTTCAAACGCCTGCACGGGCGGGATGCGTATGGCGGCGGCAGCGGCGCGGGCCTCGCGATCGTCAAGCGGTTGGTCGAGCGTCAGGGCGGACAGATCTGGTTGGCTTCGAAGCTGGGTCACGGCACCTGCGTGTACTACGAGGTCGGCGACGACGAAGGGCTCGAGACGCGGTGAGCCGGGATGTGGGCACCGTGCTGGTCGTCGAGGACTGCGAGGAGGACTTCGACACCGTCGTGACCGCCCTCGGCGTGACCACGCTCGCCTACCGTGTGGTGCGGGCGAGGACCGGTGACGAGTGTCTGGACCTGTTGCGGGACGGGCTGCACCCCGACCTCGTGCTCCTCGATCTCAACACTCCCGGGGGCGATGCCCTGCACGCCCTGCAGACGATCCGGGAGGACGCCACCCTGCGTGACCTGCCGGTCGTCGTGATGTCGACCTCGTCCAGTCCGCGCGACGTCCACCGTAGCTACCTCGCGCTCGCGAACGCGTATCACGTCAAGCCGCTCCGGCACGCCGATCATCTCCGGATGCTCGCCGCGGTCTTCGGCTACTGGCTGTCCGCGGTCGCCTTGCCCGCCAGCGCGCGATCGGGGACCTTCGAGCCGTGACCTGGCGAATCGTCATCGTCGACGACAATCCAGACGATCGGGCAGATCTGCGCCGG
>JANNBP010000441.1:0-29997 GCA_031385555.1 Deltaproteobacteria bacterium
CCCCGGCGGCCCCCCCCCGACCGGATAGATTGTCGAAACGGCGGGCGTGTCCATTACGTGTAGTCATGTCCAAGACCCTCCCGATCGTCCCGCTGCGCAACACGGTGTTGTTCCCGGGGGCGAGCCTGCCCATCACGGCAGGACGACCGCAGACCCTGAAGGCGATCGAGGCCGCGATGCGCGATCCGGAACACCTGGTGTTCGCGGTGGTCCAGCGCGAAGACACCGACGAGGTCGATCCCGACAACCTCCATACGATGGGCACGATCGCCACCATCAGCGCCGTGCAGCGCGGGCTCGGTGGTGTCCGGCTCGTGCTCAACGGCCGCGATCGCGCGAACGCGATCAAGATCGTGCAGGTCGACGGCCACCTGGTCGCGACGGTGCAGCCGGCGATCGAGCTCGCGCCGCTCGATGCCAAGGACTCGACGTTCCAGGCCCTGCATCGCGAGGTGCGTGCACGCTCCGCCGAGCTGGCGAAGAAGCGCGGGCTCCCCGACGAGGCCGTCGAGCAGATGATGGCGCAGATCACCGAACCGGGTGAGCTGACCGATCTGGTCGCTGCCTACCTCGAGGTTCCCGTGATCGACCGGCAGCAACTCCTCGAGACCCTCGCCGTCGAGGATCGCCTTCGCCGCGTGCTGGTGTTGGTCCAGAAACAGATCGATGTGTTGTCGGTCCAGGAAGACATCCAGAACAAGGTGAAGGAAGAGTTCGGAGGCCGGCAGCGCGAGGCGATCCTGCGCGAGCAGATGCGTGCCATCCAGAAGGAGCTCGGCGAAGGCGACGATGCCGCCGAGGACGCGCTCGCCGCGCTCAAGCTCAAGCTCGATGGTCTGCCGCTGTCCGAGGAAGCGCGCAAGGAGGTCGAGCGCGAGTGGTCGCGCCTCAAGCGTGCCGGTCGTGAATCGATGGAGACCCAGGTGATCCGCACGTACCTCGAGACGATCGCGGAGCTGCCGTGGGGCACGAGGACCGACGAGCTCCTCGATATCGCGAGCGCCGCGAAGATCCTCGACGAGGATCACTACGGCCTCGGCGACGTCAAAGACCGCGTGCTCGAGTTCCTCGCCGTCCACCAGATGGCGAAGGGGTCGATCAACAAGAAGGGCAAGGCAGCGAAGGGTCGGATCCTCCAGTACACGGGACCACCCGGCGTCGGCAAGACGTCGATCGCGAAGTCGATCGCGCGCGCGATGGGGCGCCAGTACGTCCGGATCTCGCTCGGCGGCGCACGTGACGAAGCCGATGTTCGCGGTCACCGGCGCACCTATATCGGCGCCCTGCCCGGCCGGATCCTCGCGGGCATGAAGCAGGCCGGCTCGAAGAACCCGGTGTTCCTGCTCGACGAGGTCGACAAGCTCGGTTCGAGCCACCAGGGCGATCCAGCGGCGGCGCTCCTCGAGGTGCTCGACCCGGCGCAGAACGACACGTTCGTCGATCACTACCTCGGCGTCCCGTTCGATCTGTCCGAGGTGATGTTCATCGCCACCGCGAACTTCATCCAGAACATCCCCGGCCCGCTGCTCGATCGCATGGAGGTCGTCGACTTCGCCGGCTACACCGAGCGCGAGAAGCTCGCGATCGCACGCAGCTACCTGGTGGCGCGGCAGCTCGAGGACAACGGCCTCACGTCGGACCAGCTCCAGCTCACCGACGACGCGCTGCGCGAGGTGATCTCGTCGTACACGCGAGAGGCGGGGGTGCGCCAGCTCGAGCGCGAGCTCGGTCGGCTGGCTCGCAAGGTCACGCGCAAGGTCGCCGCGAAGGAGGTCGAGAAGCTGACGCTCGATCGCGGTGATGTTCGTCCGCTGCTCGGACGTCCGCGCGCACATCCCGAGAAGGCGAATCGCGAGGATCAGGTCGGCACCTCGACCGGCATGTACTACACGCCGGCCGGTGGCGACATCATGTTCGTCGAGGCTGCACCGATGCGTGGCAAGGGCGATCTGATCCTGACGGGTCAGCTCGGGGATGTGATGAAGGAGTCGGCGCGCGCCGCGTGGACGTTCGCGCGGGCCCACGCGGAGGAGCTCGGCATCGAGCCGAAGCACCAGTTCGAGCGCGACGTTCACGTCCACGTGCCGGCGGGCGCGATCCCGAAGGACGGCCCGTCGGCGGGCATCGCGATGGCGACGGCGCTGGTCTCCGCGCTGTCGGGGCGACCCGCCCGTCACGAGGTGGCGATGACCGGAGAGATCACGCTGTCGGGTCGCGTGCTGCCGATCGGCGGTCTCAAGGAGAAGGTCCTCGGTGCGGTCCGCGCCGGCATCACGACCATCGTGATCCCGAAGGACAACGAAGCCGATCTCGATGACCTGCCGAAGGATGTCCGAGACAACCTCGAGATCCACGCGGTCGACACCCTGGGACAGGCGCTCGCGATCACCCTGCGCAGCACGACGTTGCGCGATGGGCGGCTGTGGTTCGCCGAACCGGCGGCATCACAGCAGCAGCTGCACTGAGAGCGACACGCTCGCCAGCACTCGGGGACTGGATCCGAGCACTTCCAGATCGGGGACAGAGCACTTCCAGATCGGGGACAGAGCACTTCCAGATCGGGGACAGAGCACTTCCAGATCGGGGACAGGATCCACCCCCACACCCAGCTAGAATCACAGGCCTTCTGGACCGAAACGTAAAATCGCCCGGCCACGGTCGTGGTCGGGCGATTCGGTGGCGAGATCAGGTCTCAGTCGAGGGTGATCGTGATCTCGTCGTCATCATCGGCGGCGGGCTTCTTCTTCGAAGCCTTCTTCACCGGCTTGTCGTCGTCATCATCGACGATCGACTTCTTCGCCTTCGACCTCGGCATGTCGTCGTCGTCATCGGCGACCACGGCCTTCGACTTCTTCGAAGCCTTCGCAGCCTTGACCGGCTTGTTCGCGACCGGCGTCTCTTCGATGATCAGGATCTCTTCGTCGGCCTGCGCCTTGACGGCCTTGGACTTCTTCGCCGGCTTCTTGACGGGCGCGTCCTCGATGACGATCACCTCGTCCTGCGAGGACTTCTTCGCCTTCTTCTTCTTCGCCGACCTGTCCGTGTCGTAGTCGACGTACGCGACGTCCTGTGGCTTCTTGCCGTAGCGGCGCAGCACCGGGTCATCCGCGCGGCGCTTGGAGCGCTTCGACGACGCTCCGTCGACGACCAGGGGAGCGTTGTCCGCATTTCGTCGCGAGCTCTTGGCCTTCCGAGCCGACGTCTCGGAGCGACCCGAGCTGAAGGGCTTGGCATCCACCCCGACCGGGAGCAGCAGACCGAGGAGCACGGCAGCGGCAAGGAGGGTACGCATGGCTGACTCCTGAGATTGCAAGCCTCTGACCACCGCTAACCGGCTGCGATCACAGGCGAACGGATCGCGCTATCTGGGGTGGAAAGAGGTGATCTGGAGCCTGGAAACCCAGTCGGGTGGCGCTGCCCAAAACGGATACCCACATCACACACCCGAGTCATGCGACCGGTGCTCGTCTGACGCCACGCCACGCGACGTAGCCGAGCAAACCGATCGAGCCCAGAAACACGGTCGCCACGACGAACGGCCAGGTCGAGAGACCCTGCCGTTTCGCGTCGTTTCGCATCCAGCCGACGCCGAACGAGCACGCGAGGACGAGGTCGAGCAGCATCTGCATCGCCCACGGCTCGCGACCGGCGAGCGACAGGAACCCGGTGTAGCCGTGCCCGGCGATCACCCACAGCGAGTAGGCGGAGAACCCGGCGAGGATCGCGATCGCGATCATCGCCTTCGAACGGAGTGACAGCTCGGTCGAGGGAGACAGCGTGGTGGTCGTCATGACTTCGTTGGTAACCGCCGCCGGACGAAGCCACCATTACCTCGCAGGTAAGGTGAAGCGGCGCTCTTCAGCGTCGCGTGCGCCAGCTCCTCGTCGGAGACCGCACGAACTGGGCCCTTCCTCGGAGGTAAGACGTGTCGCAACCTCGGGTTCCTACCTCGCAGGTCAGGTGCGGCGTTGCGCCCACCGGTGTCTGCGTCGCTAACCTCGCACCGAGCCTCGGGCTTCGGTCCTTACCTCCGAGGTAAAGGCCGCGGGCACGACCGAAGGTATCGTGGGGCATGGAGTTTGGCAGTCAACTGCGGTCGTGGCGGATGTCTCGTCGAGTCAGCCAGGAGGATCTCGCCGCGCGCGCCGGCGTCTCCGCGAAGCACCTCAGCTTCGTCGAGAACGGCAGGTCGCAACCGAGCCGGGAGATCGTGCTCGCCCTCGCCGGTGCTCTCGACATCCCGCTGCGGGAGCGCAACACGTTGCTCTCGGCCGCCGGGTTCGCGGCGGTCTACCGCGCCTCGCCGCTCGAGGCCGACGAGCTCGCCCACCTGCGCCGCGCGATCGATCATGTCCTCGCCCAGCAGGAGCCGTTCGGGGCGGTGGTCGTCGACGGGCGCTGGGACCTGCTCAAGATGAACGGCGGCGCCGCGCGGCTGTTCGCGAAGTTCCCACCCGTCGGTGCCGACGGGCTCGAGGCGACGCGCAATCTGATCCTCGGCACGGTCCACCCGCAGGGGCTGCGCCCGTACCTCGTCAACTGGCTCGACGTCGCCGGGCACCTGATCGCGCGCCTGCATCGCGAGATCGCGGCGCGGCCCGGGGACGAGCACCTGCCTCGCCTGCTCGCACGGGTGCTCGCGCAGCCGGGTGTCCCCACCGAATGGCGCGCCCCGACTCCCGGACGATCCGCGGCGCCATTCATCACCGTGCATCTGCGCAACGGGGACCTCGAGCTCCAGCTGTTCACAATGCTAACCTCGATCGGGACGCCCCTCGACGTCACCGCCGAGGAGATCCACATCGAGACCTACTTTCCCGCAGACGACGCCAGCGAAGCCACCCTCAGAGCGCAGGGGGATTCCCTCTCGCGCTGACTGCGACCTCGTGACGAGGCGGCTGACCATCAGTTGCCATCCTCGGTGAAGACTTTCCGGTGGTGCAACCAGCCGGCCTGACGCATCGTCTTGGGCGGGCATGCGATGGGTCGCCTTGTTGATCTGCCTGTGGTCGCTCGACCGAGCGCACGCGGATGATTGGGGCATCAAGCGCGATCCGTTCGATCGCGTGGTGATCGCGCGCTACAAGGCGATCCTCTCGAAGGCCCCGCACGACTCGGTGCTCGCGCAGCTCACCGCGCTCTACAAGGCCTATCGGACGCTGACGTTGCTCGAGGCCGAGTACCAGAAGCAGCTCGAGGCTGCACCGGCGGACTGGGCGACGCTCGTGGTGCTCGCGCGCCTGCCGCGCACCGATCGCACCGCGACCCTCGAGCTGTGGAAGCGGGCACTCGCCGCGAACGCGAACGATGCGCGCGGCTGGCTCGCCCTCGGCAAGCTGTCGCACGACGCGAAGACCGCCCGAACCTCGTTCCAACACGCCGTGGAGCTCGCGCGCAACCCACGCGACAAGCGCACGGCCTTGCTCGAGCTGGTCGGCGCTGCGCGCAGCGCGGCAGATCACGCGACCGTCGATCACGCCTACGGGGAGCTGCTCGCGCTCGCGCCGGAGGACGGCCAGCTCTGGCTCGATCGCGGGGACGCGCAGCTCGCCGCCAACAAGCCCGCCCTCGCGCTCGACAGCTTCACCGCCGCCGAGCCGCTGCTCGCGATCGATCCCGAGCGGCGATTGGTGGCGATGACCAGCCGCGGCGTCGCACTAGAGCGGATGGGACGCATCGACGACGCACTCGCCCAGTGGGACGCCACGCTCGACAAGACGCCGCGCAGCTCGTCGCAGGTCCGCGACATCGTCGCGCGGATCGTCGGCGCCGAGCGAGCGCGCAGTCAGTTGCCCGCGGCGATCGCGCGGCTCGAGAAGCGCTGGAAGGAGGCGCAGCGCGGCTACTACGAGTGGGACCTGCTCGGCGATCTGCTCGGCGAGACACACGAGGATGAGCGCGCACTCGCCGCGTTTCGCAAGGCCGTCGCACGCGCCCCGACCGAGGTCGGGACCCAGCGCAAGCTGATCAAGCTGCTCGACCAGCTCCACCCGAGCGAAGCGCTCGCGCAGCACGAGGCGGTGGCGAAGCTCGCGCCCGGTGAAGCGAACCTCCAGATCGAGCTCGCGAGGCGCTATCACGAGACCTCGCACGACGACGTCAAGGCGTACGCGGTGCTCGATCGGCTGACCCGCCGCCACCCGAGGAGTGCCGGGGTGCGGCAGGCGATGGGCGAGCTGTTCGAGCTGTGGGAGGACCACACGCGGGCACTGTTCGAGTACGAGGCCGTCGCGAACCTCGAGCCCGACGAGGGTGACCACGCCATCACGCTCGGCGATCTCTACTGGAAGACCAACCTGCACGACAAGGCGCTCGCGGCGTGGCTGCGGCTCGCGAAGATCAAGCAGGCACCCGCGCAGATCCGGCTCGGCGAGCTGATGTCGCGGCACGAGCAATGGACCGAAGCCGAGGCTGCCTACACGCGCGCCGTGGCCCTCGACCCGGTGGCCGCCGAAGCCTGGCGCGGCAAGGCGCGCGCGAATGCAGAGCTCGGGCATCACGGCGCGGCGATCGCGGATGCGCGGCGGGCGGTGGCGCTGATCGGGATGGCGGACGAGGGCGATGGTCAACGGATGCGGTTCGAGCTGGTGCGCGCGCTCGGTCGCTCGGAACCCGTCCGCAGCCACGAGGGCGAGCTCGCCCATCAGCTCGCGCGCTGGCGGTTCGCCTTCGAGCACGGCGACGTCGCCGCCGGCTATCTGCTCGTCGCGCACCACGCACGGATCCAGAGTCGCCAGCACCACGCCACGCTGGTCGAGCTCTACCGCCGCGTCCCCACCGACGACTCCCTCGGCGTCGCGGTCGCGCGATCGTACAGCCGCAACAAGGACTTCGATCGCGCGCGGCTCGAGTACCAGAAGATCGCCGCGCGCAGCCCGAAGCGCGCCGACGACATCAAGTACCTGCTCGACCAGGTCGAGGACGATCGCAAGCACGCGGCGTACGAGAAGTTCCGCCAGGAAGAAGGCTTCACCGGCAGGCTTCCACCCAAGGACCTCGTCGATCGCCGGATCAAGGTCGGCGTGATGTTCGGCGTCGGCACCGATGTCCGCGGGACGTCGAGCGCCCTGTTCGATCTCGGCTTCTACGTGTCGCGCCGGGCCGGCCGGGGCGGCTCGATCAAGATGCGCATGGGCGCCTTGCAACGCAACGACGACGCCGAGGAGATCAGCGCCTTCGAGCTCGCTGCCACGTACACCCGGCGCGTCCTGTCGACGCGTCGCTACGAGGTCGCGCTCGGTGCCGGTCCGCGCTTCGAGGTGCGGCTCGGCGACGCGAGGTCGTCCAGGTACAACCGCACCGCGCTCGACGGCGACCTGGTGCTCGAGCTGCTGCCGCGCTCGCTGCCGGCGACCCTCAGCGCGCGGTTCCAGCACTCTCTCACCGACGAGGTTCGCGGCTCCGCGCTCCTGTTCGAGCTCGGCTTCGAAGCGCGCTAGTGCGGAGCCTCGTCATCATCGTGCTGTGGAGTCGCCTCGCCGCGGCGCAACCGACCGGCGACGAGCTGATCGACAAGCTCGGCCTCGCCCAGATCCGCCCGCTGACGGACGAGATCGCGAAGCTGGCGACCGTCGAGCCACTCGACGACGCGCGCTACACCGCCGTGATCGAGCTGCGGGCGAAACACCCGATCCTCGGCCGGCTCGGCGCGCTCGATGACGCGCAACTCGCGCGGGTCGCGGGCGCGCTGTGCCACGAGGCGAGTGGTCCGTGTACGACGTCGACGACCCGGGCCTTGCGCTGCCTCGCGGATCGCTGCGCGACCACCCTCACCGAGCCGGAGCCCGACCATCACGATGCGACGGGGCCCGAGCTCGAGTGCATGCCCGACAAGCGCCGCAAGCGCACCCCGCTGCTCGGAGTCGGCGTCGACTGGGGCACCGGCATCCAGCGCAGCGGAGCGGCGAACGACGGGGACGCGACCACGTTCGGCATCTCGGCTCGCCTGCGGTTCTCCGAGCGCTATGGCTTCGTCGCGCGCGCCGATCGCACGAACGGCCGCGACGAGGCGACCGACGAGGATCGCGACGGTCGAGATGACTTCAAGAGCTCCGAGATCACGCGCTTCACGGCGCTGGTAGGCCCGACGATCGTGCTCGACTCGACCAAGCTCGAGAGCACCACGCGCTCGGTGCGTCTCGATCTGCTGGCCGGTTACCTCGCCACCAAGACGCTGCCCGGCGAGGACGGGATCGCCGTCGGTGCCGATCTCGCGATGCAGCTGTCGGTGTTTCGCATGGGCATCCGGCTCGTGCAGGGCCTCGGCGAGGCGAAGCACGCGACGAATCTCCTCGTTCATTTCGGCCTCACCATCGGAGCCACGCCGACGCGCACCGAGGCCGACTCCTGCCCACCGCGCGCTCGGCGGTCGTCGCGGCTGGCGCTCGGCTTCGAGGTCCCGATCTCGGGAGCCGGATTCTCGTCACAGCTCGGCTACATGGCCATCGGGTTCGGCACCGAATTGATCTGGCACCTCAGCCGCAAGCTCGACGCGATCGTTCGCGCCGACCTGCTCGCGTTCCCGCGTCGCGAGAAGGATCGCGTGACCCATCAGGCCGCGCTGGTCGGGGTCCGCATCGATCACTTCAAACGTCGCCGCCACAAGACGGGTTGGTACTCGACGCTGATGGCCGGCGTCACGCACAGCGCAGATCTTGAGCCCTCGACGGTGGGCGATGGGCCGATCGTCGACGCCTCGATCGCGTGGGGCGGCCAGGACGACGAGTTCGCCGGTGGCTTCCGCCTGCACGCTCGCTTCGGACTGTCTCCCGACAACGAGGACTACCGCGCGCTGTTCGTGGCGTTCGGCTGGGAGCTCCGCTTCGATCGCGAGCGCTGGCGAGATCGAGAGCGCTCGTGGTAAGCGCAGTCATGCGAGGCGTCCTCGTGATCTTGCTCGCGGCGCGCCTCGCACATGCCGAGCCGCCGACGTTCGCGATCGATCTGCGAGCCAAGGAAGCGCTCGCCGACAAGATCGCGACGCCCCTCGAAGAAGCGTTTCGCAAGCTCGGCTCCGCAAGGTCCGCCGAGTACCGCTCGAAGGGGACCAAGAAGGATCGCGTCGCCGCGTCCACCGACGACTGCCCCAACGCGCGGACCGCCGAGTGCGCCGTCGTGATCGGCACCAAGCTCGGCGTCGATTTCGTGTTCGCCGGCTGGGTCGAACGGAAGAACACGAAGTTCTTGCTCGAGCTCGACATGTTCAGCGTCCGCTCCGGCAAACGCGTGCGGTCGATACGTGACTACGCGCCGCCCAACGTCGACGCGAAGAAGTGGGCGCTCTCGGTGTTCACGCGGATCGTCGACACCTCGACGGGCTCGCTCCAGATCTCGAGCAACGCCCTGCGCGCCACCGTGTTCGTCGACGGCCAGCGCGTCACCGAGCTCTATCAAGGCCGCGCCCTGGTCACGGGACTGGTGCTCGGCACGCACGCGCTCGAGTTGCGCGCGGAGGGCTTCAAGACCTACGTCGACGACGTCGCGATCGACGGCACGACGCCGGTCAACGTGCTGCTTCAACCGGCCCGGTGACTCTTGCCGCGATTACCGCCGGCACCGTGACCGTCGCGCTCGCCGCAGCCTGGTAAAGTACGCGGGTGTCCATGCACCTCGACGCCAACGATTTCTCCGTGATGGACGACGGCCAGCGGATCGCCGTGCTGGAGGCGATGATCGCCGGCATGGTCGCCGATAACCGCGTCACGCCACCGGAGATCCGCCGGTTCGACGAGATCGTGCTCGGCCTGCCGTGGGGCGTCAGCAGCGACGTGCTGGTCGCGATGATCCAGGGTGCGAAGGATCGCGTGATCGCGCTGCCGGCCGCGCAAGTCCAGGACTACGTCCACAAGCTCGCCGACCGCATCCCCACGCCGGAGCTGCGCGAGAAGGTGGTGTTCACGATGGCCACGTTGATGCTCGCGGATGGCGAGCTCGCGCAGGTCGAGAAGAACGTGCTCGGCCTGTTCGTCCTCAGCTTCGGGATCACGACGGAGCGCGCGTCGGCGATTCGCGAGGCGCTGCACATCCCGGGGAAGCCGGCGCCTGCACCCGCGCCGGCCGATGAAGTGAACTAGAGCTCGGCAGCGTCGAGCGTCACCCGCGTACCGCCGGCGGCCGAGCCTTCGAATAACATCAAGCCCCCCGCGGCTTCGAGGATCACCGTCGGTCCCGCGGCGTCGGCGCTCAGCATCGGCTTGAGGCCGCCGAAGCGCAGCCAGTCGAGGCCGTCGAACGTCGCGGCGTAGCCGATCGAGGTCGCGGGCGGATCCTCGGTGGTCCCGGCGAACCAGAGATGGACGCGGGTGACGCCGGGCTCGAGGGTCGGCACGGCGAGCGCGAACGGATCGAACACCGCGAGTTGATCGAACGCGTCGGTCTCGCCCGGGCGCGGCAAGATCACCGGCGCCGGATCGAAGTCGAAGCCGCTGCCGGTGTCGACGGCGCGCCAGATCCCGAGCTCGTTCGGACGCGTCACGAACAACCAGGTCTCGCCGTGGACGAACACCACGCTCGGCGAGGTCGCACCGACGAGCAACGGATCGCCATCCTTGGTCCAGGTCACGCCGTCGGTCGACACGGCACGACCGATCGACGGCGTCGCGACGCCGCCCTCGTAGAACATGACGAGCTGGCCGGCAGCGTCCTTGGTGACGCTCGGCGACGACACGACGCCGTCCTCCCAGGTCTCGGACGCGGACAGCACGCCCATCGGACCGACGCTCGGCAGCACGTGCGCGGAGGCCGCCTCGAGATAGTGGATCTCGGAGACCACCGGATCCTCGGTGCGCCGGGTGAACCAGACGCGCAGCCCGGCCCCACCGGCGAGCATGCTGGGATCCTCGACGTCGGCACGCGTGTCGTTGAGGAAGCGCGGCTCCGAGGCCGGCGTCAGATCATCGGGCTCGAGCCGCTGGTAGGGACCGGCGCCGGAGGTCGGGAGCCCGGCGGTGCGATCGTCCTCGGTGCCGATCCAGCCGAGGCCGCACGCGGGGAGCAGTAACAAGAGGAGCGAGCGTGCCAGCGAGCCGCCAGGTGAGCCAAGACCCTTGGGGTGCATCAGAACCTCCACCGGGACATCAGGCCCGCGGCGAAGGCATGCCCCTTCGCGGTGTAGTCACCGACGGGATCGACCGGGGACGTCTTGTGGTGATCGCGCGGCTGCAAGTACGTGAACGTCACGAACGCGTCGAGCGACACCGGCTTCAGGATCACCTCGCCGAGGCCTTTCCACTCGATGCCACCACCAGCGGCGAGCGTGTGCTTGTGGTTGTCGATGAAGTTCGACTCGCCCTTTTGCTCCGGCGCCACCGCGCGCTCGAACACGTACCCGCCGCGTGCCGTCCACCGGCGTGGGCCGGGTTCGCCTTTCCACTCGACCCCAGCGCGTGGGACGACGATGTCGCGCAGCTTCGGCGGTTCGAGGATGCGCGCCGGCGGGATCATCACGAGGTCGTTGAACTGCTTGACGTCGAGCTCGACGTCGATCCGCGCCGTCGGGTTGTCGTAGACCGACCAGCGCTGGTAGACGAGGTCGAGCGCGACCAACAAACAGGGCGTGACCTTGAATGCACCACCGACGGTGAGCTGCATCGGCTGAAACAGATCCTGCGAGACCGAGCGCAGATCGAGGCGCCCATCCTCGACGACGGTGGTCTCGGGCGTGCCGAGATCACCGCGGACCTTGACCGTCTGATCGATCACCAGGCGGAAGCCACCGCGATACGACGCACCGAGCATGAGCCGCGGCGTCGCCTGCCACGCGAGGCCCGCGTGCGGATAGCGGATCGTCTTGACGTCGACGTCGATCGACAGGTCGAGGTCGGAGTCGGCGGTGTTCGGAAACCCGACGAGCCCCTGCAACTCGACCGTGCCGTTGGTGCTCGCCATGTACGCGACGCCGGCCCCGACTTGCAGACCAGGCGCGAGCTCGAAGGCGGCAGCGGCGGTCAGCAGGAGGCGCTGCGGGCGATTGTCGTAGGCGAGGAAGCGCGGGCGCTCCGCCGGCAACGTGCGCGTACGCGTGACCTGCTGATCGGGGATGTACAGCGAGGCGCCGATCGCGAGCCGCTTGCCGAGGATCGTGCCCGGCACCGCGATGCCGGCGGCGACGCCTTCCGCGCGATCGATCGCGAAGGTCTCGCCGTTCGCACCGACGCGCGGCACCGACATCTGATAGCCGACGTCGATGTGGATGTCGTCTCCGCTCGCGAGCCGCGCGGGGTTGTAGTAGCCAGCGGTCGAATCCTCGACGCTGGCGACCTGCGCTCCACCCATCGCGATCGCGCGTGCACCGAGACCGATCACGTCGGCGGGATTCGCGACGGCGGGCGCAGCGACGATCAGGAGACCCGTGATGATCGCGGCCTTCACAGGTCCACTCCCAGGGCCGCGCCGGCGACCAGCACGTTGCCCGACGTCGACAGCTTGTCGAACGTGGGCTCCTCACCGGGCTGCTGCATCGCCGGGTCCTTGATGTACGTGCGGTGCATCAGGCGATGCCACTGCGCGAACAGATCGAGCCGCACCGGTAGCTTGCCGGCGAGCGCACCGCCGAAACCGAGCGTCATCACGTGGCGGTGGTTGTCGAGGAGCGATTGCTGGCCCTTCATGTCGGGTGCCGGCGACCACAGGAACGCGTAGCCCGCACGTACCGCGAGGCTCGCGGTGCCTGCCCGCTTCGTCCACTCGGCGGAGATCCGTGGCACCGGCCGATCCTTGAAGTCCGGTGGTTGCTGCGGGGGCGTGCCGTCGACGGGATTCTTCGTCGGCAACGGGAACGCGCTCCACCGTTGATACGCGAGCTGGCCGACGAGCTGGAGCTCGGGGCTGGGCACCCACGCGGCCTCGGCGGCGATCGTCAGCGGATCGTACTGCGCGGTCCCGGCGATCTTGATCTCCGGAAGCTCGAGCGGGATCGCGTCGCCGAGATCGCTGGTGACCAGGATCTCGTAGTCCGAGCGCACCGGCGCGCGGAACGTCAACCCGTAGGTCAGCGTCGGCGACGCCTTCCATCGCGCACCGAGCACCGGCGACACCTTGGTGACCAGGCGCTGCTCGGAGTCCGCGCTGAAGTTTTGATTGGCGTCGGTCGTGACATCGATGCCGCCCTGCAGTGCAGCGAGCACGATCGCACCTGCACCGACGGAGAGCCTGTCGGACAGCTTCACCCCGAGTGCGAGCTGCACCGCGATCACCTCGCTGCGATTGCCGAGCAGCGCGAACGTGGGCACGCCCGGAAACGGTGCGCGCACGCGGTTGAGCGCCTCGTTCGGCACGTAGAAGCCGAAGCCGAGCACGATCCTGTCCTTCGCCCATCCACCGAGCGGCATCGGCACGACGCCGCCGAGCACGGTGCCCGAGGTGTCGTCGCCGACGATGTCGCCGGCCATCTTGGTGCGGAAGTTTGCGACCACCGCACCGACCGTCGCGCGCTTCTCGGTCGCCTCCGCGAGGCCCGCGGGATTCGAGTACACGGCCTCGTAGTCATTCGCCGTGGCGACGCCGGTGCCCGCGAGCGCCGAGGACCGCATCCCGAACCCGAACAGATCGAGGGTGCTCGCGTGCGCGTCCTTCGCCAACGCCAGCGCGACCACCCCCGCGAACACGAGTCTTCCGTGCATCGCGGGACACTATGGTGAAGCGCGTCGCCCTACAACTCAGCGACGCAGATAGCGCGTCAGGACCCGCGTCATCAGGTCGGGATCCGCCGCGCCGCCGAGCTCGCGGGCCGAGTGCATGCTGAGCATCGGGTTGCCGACATCGACGGTCGGGATGCCGAGCAGCGTCGACGTGATCGGGCCGATGGTGCTCCCGCACGGCAGATCGGTGCGCGCCACGTACTGCTGGACCGGCACCCCTTCGGCGGTGCAGAGGTCGGCGAACAGCGTGGCCGTGGCGGCGGTGGTCGCGTAGCGCTGCTGGGCGTTGGTCTTGATCACCGGGCCACCATTGAGCTGCGGCTTGTGGCGCGGCTCGTGGCGACCCGCGTAGTTCGGGTGCACCGCGTGAGACATGTCCGCGCTGATGCAGGTCGAGCGCGCGCACGCGCGGAGGAACGCCTCGCGATCGCCGACCAGACGCTCGAGGATCCGCGGCAGCACGGCGCTCCCCGCACCGGCGGCACTGTCGCTGCCGACCTCCTCGTGATCGAACAGCGCGATCACGCTGATCGCCGTGGGATCTTTGACCTGGGCCAGCGCGGTGATCGCGGCGTGGCACATCGCGAGGTTGTCGAGGCGCGCCGAGAAGATCAGCTCGTTCGCGGCACCGCCCAGCGTGGGCACCGCGAGATCGAACAGCATCAGCTCGCTGCCGGCGACGCGCTCGAGCTCGACGCCGGCCGCCTCGGCGATCTGCGCGGCGAAGCTTTTTATCGGGGCCCCGGCCCCGCCGCCCGCCAGCCCGTAGATCGGAGCGAGGTGATCCTGCTTGTTCAGGATCAAGCCCTTGTCGTTGACCTCGCGGTCGAGGTGGATCGCGAGCTGCGGCACGCGGAGCAGGGGCTTCGCGATGCAGACGAGCTTCGAGACGATTCGATCACCCTCGCGCACCAGCAAGCGCCCGGCGACGCCGAGATCACGATCGAGCCACGAGTTGAGCAGCACGCCGCCGTAGACCTCGACGCCGAGCTGCGCGTAGCCCTCGGTGGCGTACTCCGCGTTCGGCTTGAGCCGCAGGTTCGGGCTATCGGTGTGCGCTCCGACGATCTGAAAGCTCGTCCGCTGCTCGGGGACCACGAACGCGATCAGGTTGGTCTCCGACGAGGTGACGTAGTAACCACCCGGCGCGAGGTTCGTCCACGAGTCGCTCTCGGCGAGCTGCGTGAACCCGGGCAAGCGACGGATCGCCTGCTCGACGGCATGAAACGGCGTGGGCGAATCCCGCAGGAACGCGAGCAGGTCGGTAACGACGGTCACCCGCGGGTTGTAGCAGTTGGCGCCGGAGGACAGGCAACTGGCGCCGGCGACCACTCCGAAATCCGATGCAGCACCGCACTGTGAGTCCACGGCAATCACGCCGCTCTCGAACAGGACTCTCCGATGACCAAGCTCCTCGCTCTCGCCACCTTGTCCCTCCTCGCCTGCACCGACGACGCCTCGCCGACCGAGGCCCAGATCCAGGTCATCGAGCGCCGGATCGAAGCGAACAACGCCCGGGACTGGGATACCTGGGAAGCCCTCCATGTTCCCGGTGCGATCCGCACCGCGCCCGAGCTACCCGAGCCGTTGGTCGGCGCTGCCGCGATGCGCGCCGGCATCGAGGAGCTGGTGGTCACGTTCCCGGACTATCACCTCGCGCTCGTCGACGCGTTCGGCGAGGGCGACCAGCTGATGGCCCGGATCCACGCGAAGGGCACGATGCTCGGCCCGCTCGATCTCGGCGGAGGCAACGTGGTCCCGCCCACCGGCCTGGCGTTCGAGCAGGACTGGGTCGGCGTCGTCGAATTCGATGGCGAGCTGATCACCCGCATCGACGAGTTTCACGACAACTACGAGCTGCTCATCCAGCTGGGCCTCGCGCAGTGACCGCGGTACAACCGGTCTAGATGACGACGCCATTGGGACAAGGCCCGAGCACCTGGGCCCGCACCACGCAGCTCGCGGACCTCGAATGGGGCATGTCGCGCAAAAGGGTGCTCGCGCACTTCTCGTCGGCAAAGGTCTATCCGACGTACGAGGGTCGCAACCCGCGCGGTGAGCCGGTCACCATCCGCGAGTCGGTGGCCCTGCCGTCCACGCCGTCGCCGGTCCCCGAGCTCGCGGTGTTCGCGACGGTGACCTTCAACGACGAGGATCAGCTCGACTCGGTGACGCTGAAGTCGGCGTACCCGCGCCCGGCCGAGGCCACGGACCAGATCCTGCTCGCGGCCGCGAACAAGATCATGGCGGCGCTCGATGCCGCGGCGCTGACCACGCTGCCGAAGCAAGCGGTGTCGTGGAAGCGCAAGCACACGCAGGTCACGTTCGAGCGTGACGACGAATGCTTCTGGTTCGAGCTGACGCCGACCTGAGCCGGCTTGAAATCGATGTAGCGCAAGCAACATCGGCGCGACACGCATCGAGCTGTAACAACCGACCATCCCTCGTCATCTCTGGCGAGCCCTCACCACGGATCCACCGCTCGGCAGCGTCGAGATCAGCGGGTTAGTGCGGGCATGGGACGTGAACTAAACCGCGCCATGCGAAACGCTTCTCTGACGATGCTCGCCCTCGCCGCCTGGACCGCGCCCGCGGCTGCCCAAGAAGCGCCTCCGGTGACCGTCGCCGAGCATCGCGGGTTTCTCGGCGGAGGGATCCTGCTCGCCTCCGATCAGTTCGTCGACGCGGGCTTCGCTGCCGAGGGATCCGTCGCGATCCCGAAGACGCCGTTGTCTGTCTTCGTGCTCGGTAGCCTCGGCAGCGCGTCAGACATCGGTGGCCGTGGCGAGTTCGCGCGCGTTGCCGGTGGGCTCGAGGCATCCACCTGCCGGTCGACCAGGACCTGTGTGTTCGCGGGGCTCGAGGTCGGGTTCCAGCGCCAGACCTGGCACGACGAAGACGAGGATCTGATGGTCGAGCATCACCGCGGCGTGCTCGTCGGGCCGCGCTTCGGGTTCGAGACGGGTGGCCAAGCCGTCCGATTTCGGATGTCGCTCGATCTCCTGCAGTACCGACACCAGTCGTCGGTCGACGACACGCGGTGGCAAGGCAGCAGTGGGATCACGCTGGCTGTCATCCGGCGGATCTGACCCGGATCACGCGAGCCGGCACTCGCTCGTTGTTCACTCGACCTCCGCGTCCACCATCGATATCGGAGGTCACGTGGATCTCGTGACGGTGGCGCGGCTCGACGAGTGCTTGTCGCGACGACGCAGCCAGACGTGGCCACCCGGTGATCCTACGCGAGCCGGTACTCGCTCGCCGCCGCGTCCCACTCGACCTCAACGTCCACCGGCAACTCCCAGATCGCGGCGAGGGCCGGGAACAGCTCGGTCATCTCGCCGAGCGTGTTCCGCCGCCAGTGCTCCGGACCGGCGCCGAACTCCGGCCCGTCCTCGTCGGTGTGCCCGCTCATCAAGCACCAGCCACTGTCGGTCTCGTCGACCGGCTCGAACCGGCGCGCGAACGCGGGCGGGCCCTTGGCCTCGAACACGAACCGGCTCGCCACGCAGGTCTTCACTGCATCACCTTCGAGATGATCTCGAACGACCGCAGGCGCTTCGCGAAGTCGAACATGTCGGACACGATCATCAGCTCGTCCGCCTCGGTCCTCTCGAGGAACGCCCCGATCTCGCGCCGCACCGTCTCCGGTCCACCGATGATGGAGCACGCGAGCATGTGCTGCGCCTGCACCTTCTCCTCGGGACGCCAGTAGGTTTCGATGTCGTCGATCGGTGGCCGGATCGGGCCACGCGCGTTGCGGAAGATATCCGCGAACGACATCTGCTGCGAGGTCGCGAGCCGCCGGGCCTCGGCATCCGTCTCGGCGGCGATGATGTTGACGCCGACCAGCGCATACGGCTTGCCGGCCTGCGCCGACGGCTTGAAGCGCTCGCGATAGATCTTCAGGGCCTGATCGAGTGCCTGCGGGGCGAAGTGCGAGGCGAACCCGTAGGGCAAGCCGAGCGCGGCGGCGAGCTGCGAACCGAACGTGCTCGAGCCGAGGATCCACAGCGGGACGTTGGTGCCAGAGCCCGGCACCGCCTCGATCATCTGCCCTGGCTCGACCGCCCCGAGGAACATCTGGAGCTCGAGCACGTCGTCGGGGAACTTGTCGGCACCCGCGGGATCGCGGCGCAGCGCCCGCAACGTCAACCGATCCGTTCCAGGCGCTCGGCCCAGACCGAGATCGATGCGCCCCGGGAACAGCGTCTCCAGCGTCCCGAACTGCTCGGCGATCACGTACGGCGCGTGGTTGGGCAGCATCACGCCACCGGCTCCGACGCGGATCGTCTTGGTGCCCTCGGCGATGTGCTGGATCACCAGCGACGTGGCCGCGGTGGTCACCGACGCGAAGTTGTGGTGCTCGGCGACCCAGATCCGGCGATAGCCGTGGCGCTCGGCGTGCTGCCCCACCGCGCGGGCCTCGTCGAGCGCGTCGCGCCTGGTCCCACCTTCTCGAACACGACCGAGCTCGAGAATCGATAGCGGAATCATCTTCGCAATCTAGCGCCCGCCGGTGATCCGACTAGCCGTCCGGGTAGCAAGTTTCACGCGAGGAGACGCCGCCTGTAACTTGATCCCGAAACCGAGCGTCCCACCCCAGTGGCAGAGCCGCTCGATGTCGCGCGCCGGATCGCGGCGGTGAGGCGCCACCCGGTGACGCGGTGGTGGGCCACGATCGGCCTCGCCGTACGGATGGCCTTCCAGGCGCGCGCGAAGTTCGTCGGCACGCTGCTCGGGGTGGTGTTCGCGGCGATGCTGGCGAACTTCCAGCTCGGCACGATGTTCGGGCTGCTGGCGAAGAACACCTCGTTCGTCGACAACGCCCAGGCAGACCTCTGGATCGTGCCTCCCGCGACGACGTTCGCCCAACCTGGACAGCGGCAGAGCACGGCCCTGCTGGATCAAGCGCGCGTCGTGCGCGGTGTCGCCCGTGCCTCCGCGTTGATCATGGTGGGCACGTCGATCGCGAAGCCGAGTGGCGGCAGCGAGGCGATCACGCTGGTCGGCGTCGACCTCGACACCATGCTCGGCGGTCCCTTCAACATGGTCGCCGGGGATCCCGGCGTCCTCCGCGCGCCCGACACGGTGATCATGGAGGACGCCCAGCGCGAGCGCTTCGGTGGGCTGAACCTCGAGTCGATGCGAGAGATCGGCGGGCAGCGGGTCCGCATCGGTGGGTTCACCTGGGGGCTGCTCCCGTTTGGACCTGCCTACGCGTTCGCGGATCTCGATCTCGCGCGCGAGATCGGCAAGGTTCCACGAGACGAGCTGAGCTTCGTGCTGATCGACGTCGCCGAGGACGCGGATCCGGCGGTGGTCCAGGCCGAGCTGCAACGCAGGATCCCGACCGCGACGGTGATCCATCGCGAGGCATTCCACGACCTGATCGTCTCGACCCTGCTGTCGCAGCAGCTCGGGATCACGTTCGGCGTGTCGACCCTGTTCGGCTTGCTGGTCGGGTTCGTGATCGTGCTGCTGGCCATGTACTCGTCCGTGATCGACAACCTGCGCGAGCTCGGAACGCTCAAGGCGATCGGCTACACGAACCTCGATCTGATGCGCATGCTCGTGGTGCAGGCGATGGTCTACGCGCTGCTCGGCTCGATCGTCGGACTCGGGCTCGTCGCGGGCGCGGCCGAGGGGATTCGCTCGGCGAATCTCAGCCTCGTCCTCCCCCACACGCTGGTGCTGATCACTCCGCCCGCCATGATCGTGCTCTGCGTGCTCGCGTCGCTCCTCGCGTTCTATCGCGCGGCGCGGCTCGAGCCGGGCATGGTGTTCCGATGATCCCCGCGGTCGAGGTCGGGTGTGTGACGAAGACGTTCGGCACCGGGCCGCTGGCCTTCACGGCACTGCGCGACGTCTCGCTCCGCGTCGACCGCGGCGAGATCGTGATGCTCGTCGGTCCGTCCGGATCCGGCAAGACCACGCTGCTCTCCGTGATCGGGTGCGTGCTCCGGCCCTCGGCCGGACGCGTCGCGTTGTTCGGCACCGAGATCGCCGCCCTGCGGGAGCGCGAGCTGCCGGAGATCCGCAAGGCCCTGATCGGGTTCGTGTTCCAGGGCCACAACCTGATCTCGTCCCTGACCGTGCGCGAGAACGTCCAGCTCGTCCTCGAGACGCGCGGGGTCGTGCGCCGCGACGCGCGCCGAGAGAGTGAGGCGCTCCTCGAGCGCGTGGGCCTGGCGGACAAGCTCGAGTCATCCCCAGCGCAGCTCTCGGGCGGCCAGCGCCAACGCGTCGCGATCGCGCGCGCCGTGGCAGGCGACCCGCCGCTGGTCCTCGCCGACGAACCGACCGCGGCGCTCGATGCGCAGGCCGGGCTCGCCGTCACGACGCTGCTCGCCGAGCTGTCCCGCGAGCGCGGCACGACGGTCGTGATCGTCACGCACGACGCGCGGATCTTTGGATTCGGCGATCGGATCGTGCACATCGCCGATGGACGGATGGCCCCCGAGGAGCAGGCATGAAGCGACCGCGTTGGTTCACGATCGTGTTGACGGTGGCGGTCGCGGGGATGGGGTTCCAGGCATCCCGCCTGTTGCGCGCCGAGCCCCCGACGACGCCCCGCTCCGCCGACGCCGAGCGCGCCACCCGCGTCGCACCCGGGACGGGCGTCGACGAGCGCGCCACCCCCCCACCGCCAGCCATGGCTTCGGCGAACGGGGTGGTCGAGCCCGCGCAGCCCGAGGTCCGGATCGGTGCGGCCGTGACCGGGCAGATCATCCGGCTCGCCGTCAAGGAAGGCCAGCGCGTGGCTTCCGGCCAGGAGCTCGTGGAGCTCGATCGTCGCGTCGAAGCCGCGGCGCTCGCGGCGGCCGAGGCGGATGTGCGTGCCGCCCATGCAGAGCTCGATCGCGTGGTCCGCGGCTCGCGCGGTGAGGACATCCGTGCGGCCCGGGCCGACACCGAGGGAGCCCGCGCCCGTGCCGCGCTCGCGAAAGGTGTCGCCGAGCGAACCGAGCGCGCAGCCGCCGTCGGCGCGCTCACCGGGGAGGAGCTCGACCGCGTCCGCCGCGAGGACGAAGCCTCCGCCGCGAACCTACGCGGTGCCGAGGCGCGCGAGCAGGCGGTGGTTGCCGGGTCGCGACGCGAGGACATCCAGCTCGCGCGTGCACGCCTCGGGGGAGCCGAAGCCCGCCGCGATCAGGCCGCTGCCGTCCATGCGCGGATGCTGCTGGTCGCGCCGACCGCGGGCGAAGTGCTCGTGCTCCCGTATCGCGTCGGCGAGTACTACCAACCCGCGTCGCAAGGCGGCCTCAGCGAGCCGCTCGTGGTCCTCGCCGACACCACGAGGTTGCGTGCCCGCCTCGATGTCGACGAGCGCGACCTCGGCAAGGTCGTCGTCGGCATGAAGGCGACCGTGCGCGCGAGTGCCTTCGTCGGCCAGAACTATGCGGGCACCGTCGTCGAGATCGGCCGGCGGATGGGCCGCAAGAACGTGCGGACCGATGACCCCATCGAGCGCAACGACACCAAGATCCTCGAGGTCGTGATCGCCCTCGAGGGGACGCCGCCGCTCGTGATCGGGCAGCGCATCACGGGCTACTTGCTGGGGCCAAGCTGAGCGACGAGAAGCCGTGCGCCTCGTGCGGCCGACGCATCGCGTGGCGGAAGAAGTGGGCGCGCGACTGGGCGTCGGTCAGGTACTGCAGCGACGCCTGCCGTGGCCGTCGCACGGACCCACTCGACGGTGCGCTGGAGGACGCGATCCGCGCGCTCCTCGCGGAGCGAGCACGCGATGCGTCGATCTGTCCTTCGGAGGCTGCGCGTCGCGTCGGTGGAGAGGACTGGCGCAGGCTGATGGAGCCGGCGCGTGACGCCGCGAGGCGGTTGGTGGCGCGCGCCGAGATCGAGATGACCCAACGCGGTGTACGCGTCGATCCGTCGACGGCGCGAGGCCCGGTCCGCCTGCGCCGCAGGCCGTGAAGCTACCGGTAGCGGGTCTGGTTCGAGATCACGTCGCGCCACGCCGCCCTCGAGAGCAACCTGGATGGATCGACGGAGTCGAGGACCACCTTCGGAGTGTTGCGCGTGCCGACACGCCACCGACGGGATGCCGGTTCGAGCTTCTCCTGCGAGCGCTCCATCCGCGGCTCGGTTCGCCACCAGTTGACGAGCAGCGTGACGCGCGGCCACCGGCTCGGGCGGCCGGGCAACACGCCGTGGAGGAGCGCGCCCGGGAACATGCCGAACCGGCCGGGCCGCGGGTGGATCGCGACGCCCGCACTCGGTGCGGTGGCCCTCGACGGGGTCGCGCCGAGGATCACCGTCGGTCCACCCGCGTTGCTGAGGTAGAGGATGGTGGCCAGGTCCGGCGACACGACCCTGCGCCGGATCCCTTCGTCGCGATCGAAGTGGAACGGAAACTCCGTGTCGGTCGCCGTCGCCCGAAACCACCACTCCGCCCCGACGAACCCGTCCGGCACGAAGCGGCGCAGGTGCTGGATCACCTGCTCGAACCCCAGGCGCGCGGGCGCGTCGAGCCCGTACCAGTGGGTCTTGCCATCTCGCTCGGCGTTGATGATCTGGGTCCTCAGCGGACCGATCACGTGCGCCGGAACGGCGTTGTCGACGGCCGTGACCCGCGAGAGCACGCCGCACTAGTAGCATGGGACGTACCACCTGATGCGATTCCCCGGCCGGCGCAAACACAAGCACTACTTCCCCGTGCACGAACGCGATCCGTTGCTCGCACGCGCACCGGAGACGAAGCTCCACGTGATCGGCATCGATCAGACGTTGGTCGATATCGACGCGCGAGTCTCCGACGGGCTCCTCGCGACGTTCGGGTTGTCCAAGGGAGCGTCGTCGATCATCGCGAACGACGTCGCCGCCCGGCTCTACAACACGCTGCTCGCGGACAAGCTCGTCAAGTACGAGTTCGCGGGCGGCACCGTGGGTAACACGCTGCACAACTACTCCCTGCTCGCCGACGATGCCTCGATCTTGCTCGGCGTGATGAGCGAGGTGATCCGGATCGGCACCTCGGGATATCGCTACCTGTCGAACACGTCGAGTCGCGTCAACCTCGACTACCTGCAGCCGGTGGATGGTCCGATCGGGCGGTGCTTCGCGCTCGTCACCCCCGACGGCGAACGCACGTTCGCGATCAGCGCGGGCCTGATGAATCACCTCCGACCCGAGAGCGTGCGCGAGGACATCTTCGAGCACGCGTCGAGCCTGGTGCTCTCGGCGTACCTGCTGCGTGGTGAGGCCGGCGAGCCGATGCCCGAGGCCACCCTCCGCGCGATCGCGCTCGCGAAGGCGCGTGGCGTGCCGGTCGTCCTCACACTCGGGACGCGCTTCGTGATCGAGGAGCGCCCCGGGTTCTGGCGCGACTTCATCCGCGAGCACGTCGACGTGGTCGCGATGAACGAGGAAGAAGGCCACGCGCTCACCGGCTTCGCCGATCCGCTGCTGGCGTGCGAGCGCGTGCTCGAGTGGGCGAGCCTCGTCCTCTGCACCGCCGGCGCGATCGGCCTCTACCTCGCCGGCTACACCGACGACGAGGTGAAGCGAGCGACCCGCTACCCGCTGCTACCCGGCGCGATCCCCGAGTTCAATCGCTACGAGTTCAGCCGGCCGATGCTCCGCGCGGACACCACGAACCCGATCAAGGTGTTCGCGCACATCGCGCCCTATCACGGTGGGCCCGGTCAGATCACGAGCACGAACGGCGCCGGTGATGCCGCGCTCGCCGCGCTGCTGCACGACATGAGCGCGAACCTGTATCACCGCGCGCGCGTGCCGACGTCGTCGAAGCACGTGCGGCGCTTCCTGACCTACTCGTCGATGAGTCAGGTCTGCCGCTACGCGAATCGCGTCAGCTACGAGGTGCTGGTGCAGGCGGCGCCGCGGCTCACGCGGGCGTTGCCGGAGCGCGAAGAAGGCCTCAACGAAGAGGCCTACTGGGCGATGTAGCTCGCACGCGCCACAGAAAACTCGTTGCATGCGCGAGCGCACCATGTAATTTGGATTTCGTGCGCATTCATTTTCAGCAACTGACCGAGCCGATCCTTCACCTCGCTGACTTCGTGCTTGGTTCCTCCATTCTCGATGCAGTTGATGTCGCTGGCGCCACGCCGCGACGCCTGCCTGCCACCTCGCCCCGCGCGTGTGGCGATCCGAACCGCTAGTCGCGGCTCCACAGTTCACGACGACGACGCGGTGGATCACTCCGTCCGCATCGCCGCTGCATGACCGATCGCCCTCGGCTCGTCGAGCAACGCCTGTCGCTCGACCCGCCCTCACGTTCACTCGCGGAAAGGAAACGACACGACCATGACCACCGAAGCTCTCTCTCGTACGCTCAAGCAGATCGTCACCACCCACCCAGCGATGGGTCTCCTCGAAGCCACCTTCGGCACCGAGCTCAAGCGCGCGCCCCTCGAGCGCGAAGCCCTCCAGCGGTTCCTCGCCTGCCATGTCGCCTCGGTGCGCTCGGTGCCGACCTCGATCCTCGCGGTCGCGCTGCGGGTCACCAACGAGCTGTTGCCGCACGACTACTTCAACGCGCACGCGGTCGCCGCACGCACGTTGTTCGCGGCCGCGCACGAGTTCGGACTCGGGAACACCGAAGCCGGCATCACGCAGACGCACTTCCAGCTCTATCGCGATGGCCTTCGCTCGTGGGGCTTCGACGAGACCGCGATCCTCGGCGATCCGCACGTCTTCCCCGAGTGCGCGGAGATCAACGCGTACACCGATCGGGTCGCGCTTCACAGCCCGGTCGCCGCGGCCCTCGCGTGCCAGTACGCGCTCGAGGAGGTCGCCGACCGCGAGTTCGTCCTGCTGTGGGAAGGGTTCAGCAAGCACTGGCGAGCGTACGGGCTCACCGGGCCCGACGATGTCGCGCTGAGCTTCTATCAGATCCACACCGTGCAGGAGCCGCTGCACGGTCAGTACGGGCTCGAGGCGCTGACCCTGTACCTCCAGCACGTGCCCACCGCCGACGCGGTGTTGATCGATGGCGTCGCCGAGTGGATGGCGATCTATCACCGCTGGCTCCAGGCGTTCGAGCGCGCGTTCTTCTCGTGACGCGCGCGACGCTCGACGAGCTCGACGCCTTCCTCGCGTCCCACGACGTCGAGGCCGTCGAGGCGTTCCTCACCGATGCGAACGGGGTCGCGCGCGGCAAGGTGCTGCGCGCCTCGGAGCTCGCAGGGTTGTATCGAGCCGGGAGGCCGCTGCCCGGTTCGACCCTCGGGCTGGACGTCACCGGCATGGAGGTCGACGAGACCGGTCTGACCTGGGACGTCGGAGACGCCGACAAGCTCGCGTTCCCGGTCGCGGGCAGTCTCCGTCGTGCGGCGTGGAAGAGTGTTCCCACGGCGCAGGTGTTGCTGAGCTTGTGGGAGCCCGACGGCAGTCCGCACGTCGCCGATCCGCGCCACGTGCTCGCAGGCGTGGTCGCGCGGCTCTCGACCGCCGGCTACATCCCGGTCGTCGCCGCCGAGCTCGAGTTCTACGTCGTCGATCCGGTGCGCGGAGAACACGGTCTCCAAGCCCCGCGATCGCCGCACACCGGGCGGCGCCTCGATCAGCTCGACAGCTTCAGCGTCGACGAGCTCGCCGACTTCGCGCCGTTCTTCGACGAGTTGTTCGCCGCCGCCCGCGCGATGGAGCTCCCCGCCGAGACGCTGATCTCCGAGTCCAGCCCCGGTCAGCTCGAGGTCGTGTTGCGCCACCGCGCCGATGCGATGCGTGCCGCCGACGAAGCCGTGCAGTGGAAACGGCTCGTGCGTGGGGTCGCTGCGAAGCACGGCCTGCTGGCGACATTCATGGCGAAGCCGTTCAGCGAGCGCGCCGGGAGCGGTCTCCACATCCATGCGAGCCTCGAGGACGAGCGCGGTCACAACCTGTTCGCCTCCGAGGCTCCCGCAGGCAGCGCGCTGATGCGTCACGCGATCGGTGGCCTGCTCGCGATGCTCGAGGAGTCGATGGCCGTGTTCGCTCCCAACGCGAACTCCTACCGCCGCTTCCACGCGCACAGCTACGCGCCGATCTCGCGAACCTGGGGCGTCAACAATCGCAGCGTAGCCATCCGGGTTCCCACCGGCGCTCCTGAGACGCGTCACCTCGAACATCGCGTGGCCGGCGCCGATGCGAATCCCTACCTCGCGATCGCGGCCGTCCTCGCCGGCATCCACGAGGGCATCGTCGAGCAGCTCGATCCCGGGCCACCGCTCGAGGGGAACGGGTACGCGAGCACGCGTCGCCTACCGAGTGATTGGCAGGAGGCGCTGCGCCGGCTGCGTGCCTCGACGAGCCTCGCGACGTACTTCGGGGCGCGCTTCGTCGCGATCTACGACACCCTCAAGACCGTCGAGTGCAGGCGCTTCCAGGCGCGCGTCACCGAGCTCGATCTCGACTGGTACCTGACCCGCGCGTGATCTCGTTCGAGGCGTCGGTCCGCGGTTGCGGAGGTCGCTAACCGAGGCGCTCGTCTACTTCTTCCAGAGGACGGTCAGCCCGGCGAGGTGCTCTTCGCGGAACGCCAGGTCGGTCGGGAGCGGCTTCTGCGGCAGCTCGAGCTCGGTCTTCCAGGTCCCGGTGCCCGTCGGCCAGGCACCTCGGGGCGCGGCGAGCTCGACGAGACGACGCACGGCGGCCGGTTCGATCGCGATCGTCTGGACATCGCGAAAGCCCGCCGCGGGAACGCACAAGGCGCGATGGCCACGGATCGAGGCGACGAGCTTCTTGCCGCTGCCATCGGAGCGCACGACGGTGAGGCTGATCGAGATCGCCTGCGCGAGTGCCTCGCCCGGCGCCCCGGGCAGCGTCGCGGTCGCCCGAGGTTCGCCGACCGTCCACCACAGCTCGAGCTCGCCGACGCGCAGCGTTCGCCACCCGTGCGGGCGTTTGCGGAGCTCCTTCATCCCAACCAGCTGCCTACGCCGGTGCGCTCGGCAGGCTTGATGGTCGGGACCCAGATCGCGCCTTCCCACTCCTTCACGAGCCGCTGCTCCCACGTCGGATCGGGCGCGAGGACCGGGCCACAGCCGTGCTCCGCGTGGAGGATGGCCGTGCAGAGTGCGACGAAGGCGTCGGACACATCGTAGTCGGGCGTCTTCGCGGTACCCGAGTTGTAGCGGCAAGCGAGCGCGACGATCCGGGGATCGACGTCGAGCTCGATGCCCGCAGCGGCGCACGCGGCGATGCCGAGACGCACCGCTTCGGCGGGCCTCGACTTGTAGCTCGCGAGCCCCATCGTGCGCAGCGTCGCACCCGGGTAGACCTCGATGATCTCGCCCGCGCCGCGACCGCCTGGAAACGGCAACACGCGGTACTGCCGCGACTCCCACAGCTTCGAGAGCAGCGCGTTCCCCAGGAGCGTCATCTGGAACGTCGCCTGAAACTTGTCCTTGAGCGGCGGCTGCGCACGGGCGGCGATGTCGGTCGCGCGCTTCGTCCACAGCCGCGGGCGCTCGGCGCGATCTCGCCACGGGGCGAAGGGCGTGAAGTCGAGCGGGTCGGTGAGCGGGAGGCGCTGCGCGATCCACCAGCTGAAGGAGCGCCAGCCGAGAAACGCGCCGTTCTTGTAGCCGATGTCCGAGGCGAACTTCGGGTCGCGCAGCAGCGCGTGCGGGACGCAGAACGGGAAGTCGAACCCGACGACGCGCGCAGGTCGAGCGACGAGCTCGTCGACGAGCTCGTTCGCGGTCCAGCCGGGAGGATCATTCGCGAGGAGCCGGGTGTTCATCCCGGTCGCGTCGATGCGGTAGGACTGCCGCCCCGTCGAGCTCGCGGCGATGGCGATGATCTTCCGTCGCTGGTCGCGCGCCCGCTGCGGCGCACCGAAGTCGACGCCGACGATCATCTCGACCTCGGGTGCGCGGCGAAGGGGTGCAAGGGAACCACGAACGCTCCAGATCTCGCGCCGGTGGTCGGGCCCTCGCGGCACGCCCCCAAGGACTGCGTCCCCCGTGTTGGAGACGACAGAAAAATGGCTCCGCATGGGGTCCGCTGTTTGCGGAGCTCCTTCATCGCGGCCAGCGTACCCGAGACGTGTCAGGACGCGACCGCGATCAAGCGGCCGTAGATCTGGCGCAGCGTCACCCAGCCGTTGATACCGCCGCGGTTGTTGCCGATCTGAAAGCGCGGACCTTGGATCGCCTTGACCAGGTGCAGATACTGGTTGCCCTTCACCCGGCAGAGCACGATCTCGCCGACCACCGGGATTCGCTCGGCGAGCGGCTCCACGGTGCAGAGCTGACCGTCGTTGACCTTGCCGGTCATGCTGTTGCCGCGCGGACGAAACTGAACGGTCTCGCCGAGCGCGAGCTTCGCGATCTGGCCATCGGCCCAACCCATTTGATCTCTTTCGAGAACGGCGGGTCAGCCGTCTATCGGCTCACGCACGTCGTTGCTGGCTCCGAAGGAGGGGATCGAATCCGGTAAACCGTCGATAGCGAACCTCGCGAGATGACCGTGCGTTTTTCGCGAGCACTCCGCTCTCCGTCGAGACCTGGGCCCTCGCACAGCTCCCACTGACGTTCGAGTGAAACCACCGGCGTCCAACGCTTCCCAACCGCTGGGCTCACCGCGGGCTCACCAACCCGACACGTGAAAGGGTCACCATGCTCCGCTCCGTCACCGAGATCATCAGCTACATCAAAGCCGTCGAGACCATCGACCAGTATCGGGCCGCCAAACGCGCGCTTGCTCGATTTCCCGCTGCCGAGGTGATGCCTGCCGTAGATGCGCTCATCGATGCTCAATGCCGTCTGAGGCGAGCTGGTGAGGCCGTGGTCGCTACCCCGGGTGTACCCGCTGGCGCCAACGTAGCGGCCTAACCTCAGCTCCGGGAGGCGTCGTGCTTTACACCCTGATCGTCATCGTGTTTCTGTTTGTGGTCGTCCGGCCGTTGCTGTTTCAAATCTGGCCCAGCACCGACGAGGGTGCGCAGCGTGACGCAATGCTGGAGTCGTTTCGGCGAGCACAAGCCGCAGAGGCTCAGGCGGAGCGAGCCTGCGAGGAGGCAGTCGAGGCACGAGAGGCCGCAGAGGAAGCCAGGAATGAAGCCGAGGAGGCACGAGACGAGGCCCGACGGCTACAACGCAAGCGAGCACGACGAAAGGCCCGTGAGGTTGTGGAGCGTCAACCTGAACGCGAACCTGATGAGAGCTAAGGTCGTCCGGTGAATCGTTTCGATCGGCAGGAGTTGGCCAGCCTTGTTCGCCAAGAGGTCCGAGCCGCCCTTGAGGAGTTCCGGGTGAGCCTCATCGCTGCGGGCCTAGGAACACCACTGGGCACTCAAGCCGTTTCACGACCCGTACCGCCCGCAGCCGAGTACGACGCCATCCAGCGCATGGTCGATGCCCGGTTGAGTGGCCCTTCGACCAGCCCACCGTCACGCCGCGGTCGTCGCTTGCGTCCGTAGCCCACAGGGTCTCGCGAGGCGCATCGCCAATCTCGCCGAAGAAATCGTTTGGCCATCATTTCGCGGGGGTTGGTGGTGTTGTGGCCCCCGGAAATTCGCCGCGACCATTATTTTCGGGGCTCGCCAGCGAATTGATCGAGCCAAGCGCGTGAGATTCCTCGTCGAGAAATACCCGGGTTTCCCCGTGGCCGATCGAGGTGTCGCCGCAGGGGACCCGTGCGATCTCAATTTTAGAAATTTGGGGAATCTGGTTCCGAGTTCCGGCTCCTAGGAATGGGAACCGGGAACCGAGCCTCGGCTTGATCGTTGTGCTCGCGACGCAACTAGGACCGCGCCAACTACTCTCTCGCCTTTCTTCGGATAGCCGTCAAAAACCTCTATCGGGCGCGCCCCAATGCGCGGCATACTGGATCTGTAGGGTGAGGAGTCGAAGGGTGCAGTAATGCGCTCGCGATGCCCGCCTCAGAACCGCGACGCCGACATGGCTCGCACAGAGGCCGCGCTTCATTGCCGCGGCAGGTACGCAATGGCACGTAGCAGCACGAACGAGAGCAAGCCGACGAACGAGCAGACCACCGAATTCCCGGAGCGCTGGACGGCAGAGCGGCTCGCAACCACGATGCCCGGTAGCAACGCGAAGTGGTGGCGTCAGACGATGATCCCCGGCCTCATTCAGCGCGGGGTGTTGCGAAAGATCGGGCAAGCGTGGATCGGCCGTCGCAGTGACATCATCGCGGCGCTCATGGTCGGAGCGTAATGGCGAGCGGAGTCGACTTTGCTTCAACTGACGAGCGGCACGAGTTCACCGGCCCCGAACTGGCCTCGCTGATGGCCCGTCCCGGTCGACCGTGGTGTGCGTTGCGACTCGACGACACCGACGAGCTTCTGTCAGTCCCCCTCGGCGCGATGGTGACGCTCACCGCTCCAACCGGAGGCGGAAAAACGAGCTTCGCTGTGCAGCTAGCTTGG
>JANNBP010000471.1:0-43499 GCA_031385555.1 Deltaproteobacteria bacterium
GCTTCGGGGGCCGGTGGAGGCATCGGCCCACGCGAGCCCATCCCCGCCATCACCGCCGCCTTCGGCATCGGCGCCGAGCGCTCGGCTTCCTCGTACGCGGCCTCCTTGAGGCTCGACAGCTGGGAGTTTGCGTCGAGCGCGGATGCACCGAGCAGCGCGTCGATCAGCCGGGTATCGGTGCCCGGATCGGGCGGCAGGATCGCCACCTGATCGCCGAGCACCCGGGACACGTTGTCGTCGGCAGTCAGCCGCTGCGCGAGCAGCGCACGCTCGACCGCGTTGAGCCGCAGGCGCCGTGCCGGTTCGAGGTAGCTCGCCAGATCGGCGTCGAGCAGCCAGTGATCGACGAACGTCTTGACCCGCTTGTGCGCGAGGTACGGCTTGACCACCTCGTCGAAGAACGGCCTGTCCTTGAAGCGGAGGAACAGGTGCAGCTCGTGGCAGGCGTACTTGCTGTAGAGCTCGCGGCGCTGCGCATCGGCTAGCGTGTGCCACTTGGTGACGAACGAGAACTCGCGCAGCGTGGCGTCGTCGCGCAGCGCGAGCAGATACGCGTGGGCGCGCTCGATGGTGTCGATCAGGTGGACCTTCGCCGTCGCGAGATCTTCGATCACCAGCGAAGCCCCACCGGGCAGCGGGGTGATCGACTTGTTCTGCGTCGCGTGGCGCTCGGCCGCGAGCGCGAGCTTGAGCCGCAGATCGCGCGGTGCGAGCGGCGCTTCGGGCACGTGCGCCCGGCGCAGCGTGGTGCCCCCCGGATCGTCGACGATGATCGTGATGCTCGTCGCGGTGCCGAGTTGTGCGCGGGAGACGGCGACGACACCGGAGGCATCGGGGACGAGATTCGCGATCGTCAACGGAGCGTCGGGCAGGAAGTCGTGGCTCGCGAACGCGACGTCGGCGACGCCACCACCACCACCGCCGTAGCCATCCTGATACGGCGAGGACATCGCCGGCATGGGCGCACCGGCGCTGGCGAAGGCTCCTCCGCCACGCGCGTGCGCGACGCTCGTCGAGGTCGTGCGGCGTGACCACGGGTTGAGCAGCAGGCTCGGTTTGTCGAGGAGCAACCCAGGTAGGCGCTTCTGATTCCTGCGCTCGAGGACGTAGCGATACTCGTCGCCGAGCTCGCGGCCGGAGACGTAGAGCGTGGGCCGAGCACGCTCGTAGCGACGATTCGGCGTGCGCGGCGGTCCGAGGCGAATCGACTCGACGAGGTTCGACAGGAACCGCGTGGCGACCACGTGGACGCGGGTGCCGGCCATCGCACCGCGGAGCTGGATCCGGAGATCTCCGGACATGTCGAGGCTCGCGACCACGGGCAGCGGGCGCGGCGTCTCGATGATCTCCGTCGGCGTCACGACCTGCACACCGATCTCGAGGCCCGGAGGCGCGATCACGATCGACGCGTTGAGGCCGGGTGCGCGGCATTCGTAGTCACCAGGAGGCAGGCCGCGGATCGCGATCGCACCTTCGAGCAGCTCGGTGGTGAACGTCGGATGGACGGCGGGCACACCGTGGCGAAGCTCGACGAGCGAGAGCCGGCGCAACACCTCCTGCGCGCTGCGCCCGGGTGGTACCGGCAACAACACCTCCTTGTCGCAGGGTCGCGACAGCACGCAACCGATGCCGACGTCGCCGGCGAGCCAGCGCTGCGTCAGGCCGCCGAGCGTCACCAGGATCCACTCGACCCCGGGCAACTGCCCGAGCTCGACGCGACCCTGCGCGTCGGTGGCGAGCTCGACGTTGAGCTGCGTGCGCGCCCAGCGATGAACGAGCGAGACGGTGACAGGACGCTGCGCCCGCGGTTCACCGGATTTGCCGAGTGCCGAGATCACCCAGCCCTGGTCGGTCCGGCAGAGATAGAGCGCCTCGATCGACGTCGTGCCGTGGATGGTGGCGAGGGCGTAGCTGCGCGCATCGGCGAGCTCCTGTTCGCGCTGTTCACTGCGCACCTCGACGGCGGCTCGGATCGACAGCGCGACGGCCGCGATGTCGTCGCCCATCGGCCACTCGAGCACCGCGGCGCCATCGTCGGTGAGGACGAGCGGTTGCGACTTCGTCGTCGCGACGCCATGGCGATCGGTGAGCGTGACATCCCACGTGGTGCGCTTGAGCAGCGTCAGCGACGCGGGCATGCCGGCGCAGGTCAACGAGACACGCGCGATCGCCTTCGCGAGACGACCGGCGGCGAGGCCCTCGCGGTCGAGGATGAGATTTCCAGCGAGCTGGTAGCTCTCGCGCGCGAGCTCGAGATACTGCACGGTCGCGATGTCGCCACTCGACAGCAGCATCGGCTGGCGGCCCGGCGCGGTGGAGAACGGGACGACGAACTGACCGCGGTCGTCGGCGAGGTATTCGCGATCACCGATCCAGGCGCGCGCCGTGGGGAGCGGCACGCCTGCCTCGTCGGTGATCGTCACCACGTGACCAGCCGCGCCGATCCGCACGACGTGCCGCAGCCGGCCCTTCTCGACGAGCGCGCGGCTCGACATGCCGTTGCCGATCAGATCGATCACGTACGTGCCGGCGCGCGAGCACATCGGTAGATCGATCGTCTTGCGGATCTTCCGGACAGCTGGTTCGGCGAGCTTGAGCACGAGCTCGTGCGAGGCGGCGAGACCGTCGAGGTCGAGGTCGGTGTTGACCTCGCGCTTGAGGTGCTGGAAGTAGGCGAGGGGATCGATCCGGAACACCTTGACGACCAGCTCGCCGACGTTCTTGACATCGACGTCGAGCGAGATCGGCTCGACGGCGCCGATCCGCACCGGATCGTGGACGCACCACGCGAGCTCGATGCGATCGCGCAGGGCGGCCGCACGACTCGGTCCGAGATGCAGCGTGGCCTGGTCGGCGCCGGGTGCTCCGGAGAGGAGGGTGGCGGTCGCGATCTCGGTGTCGAGCCACGTGCGGTCGATCCACATCGCGTACGCCTCGGCGTCGGCGATCCGGCGGTGCAGCAGATCGCGCACGAGCTCCTCGTCGCTGCCGGCCGGCACGAGCCCGGTGACCTCGCGGAGATCCTGCCCGAGATACGCGACCTCCTCGGACTTCACCTTGTCGATCCACTTGTGCGCGAGGTAGCCGGCGTTGCGAGGCAGCGCGAGGTACGTGCGGAACAACGCGGGAACGACCGGTTCGGGCGAGCGACGGCGCAACGTGTCGAGCAGGTGCCACAGCACGTGCGCCTTGAGGGTGTTGATCGCGGGCGGCAGTTCTCCGACGAACTTCCAGACCTGCTGGAGGAACGCGAGGCGGGTCTCGCGATCGGTCTCGAGATCGATCGCCGCAGGTGGACGCATCCGCCGGATCACCGCACCGACCCACCCGAGATGTCCGCGCAACTGCGGCGAGCCGGTAGCGACGAGCTCGAGTTGCTCGAGGGTGAGGTAGTTATGGACTTGCAGCGCGCCGAATCCACCGGTGCCGCGCGTGTTGAGCTCCTCGACGATGCGCGGCACGAGCGCCGGTTGCGGCGTGTGCGTGAGGCGCGAGAGCAAGACGCGACGCCGCGATGCATCGAGCGGACGATCCAGGAGCTCGAGGATGCCGTCGTCGGTGACCTGCGAGAGATTGGAGTCGTAGTCGATCGCTTGCTGGAGCAGCGCATCGCCGTCGAAGGCGCCGTCGGCGAGGCGGGTGGGGCGCGTCGGATCGACCTCCTCGACCTCCGCTTCGTGCCAGTGACTGACCCCGAGCCAATCGCGAACGTCGTCGTGGCGAGACGGCTGCGGCGCGCTCACTCGATAGAGCAGCTGGCGCGTGCGCAATTGAGTGTACCGCTGCGTGTGGCCGTGACGGTCCGGCCATTGCCTCAGGATCTCGTCGGCCTCGTCGAGCGCGTTGCGATGCTGTGCCTGTAAACAGCGATAGAAGTCGTGGTCTTCGCTACCCGGGAGCAAGTGTCCCAGGGCAACGGAGCGGTCATCGGACAGGGCAAGGGCCTCGTGGATCTCCAGGTCCATCGCGCGAGAGTATCTGGTACAACCCGACCCATGTTCCGGCAGGCAATCGTGTTCGTTGCTTCCTTGGGTCTGGCGGGAGTGGCAGTCGCTCAACCCCAGCCCAAGAAGGCGATCCAGGCGAAGACGATCAAGAAGGGAACCAAGACCAGCGCGAAGCCCACGCCGAAGCAGGATTCGAAGGCCAAGGCCGGTTCGAAGACCAAGGGCAAGGCCGTGGCGGTGAAGGAGTCCAAGAAGGGCAAGAAGGGGAAGAAGGGCAAGGACGCCCCGTGGATTCCCACCCAGAAGACGTTGTCGAACGGTGGCAACATGCCGATCGGGTTCTCGTGGCCGCCCACGCCGGCGATGGTCGAGGCCGAGAAAGACTGCGAAGCGAAGCTCGATCGCGCAGGCGTCGAGTGGTCGCGCACCGATCGCGAAGGCCGGATCGTCAACGCGGTCACCGTGCCGGGCATGCAGTTCGGCGGCATCAAGTACACGAACATGTGGGGCAGCAAGGGGCCGTTCCCGATGGACTGCCAGCTCGCGCTCGCGCTCGAGACGATCGGTCCGGAGCTCGCGGCGCTCGGCGTGGCCGAGGTGAAGTTCGGCAGCCTGTTCCGCTGGAGCAACGTGCGGTCGGGCGGCGTCACCAAGCCGTTCCTGTCGCGGCACGGCCTCGGGCTTGCGATGGACATCGGTTCGTTCGTCGACGCAGACGGTCGCGAAGCGGTGATCGTGCGCGACTACAAGAAGGACGACCAGCTGCTCCTCTCGGTCGAGCAACTGATCAACGCGAACGGCAACTTCCGCATCGTGCTGACGCCGAAGAACGATCCGATCTCGCACAACAACCACTTCCACATCGAAGCGCGCGCCAACTACATCTCTCCTGAACTGCGATGAAGCTCTGGTGGGTCGCGTTCGCGATCGGGTGCGGCTCGGCGGAGGTGGACGTGCCCCTGGACGCACCGGCCGGGTGCGAGCTGCCATCGCTCGACTCGGCGACGCCGGACCTCGCGGGCTGGCTGACCGGCTTGCCGGCGCCGCGGGCGACGATCCAGCAACGCAATGAGGCGCGCGCGTTCCTGATGACCGAGCTCGCCGACCTCGGCTACACGGCGCAGCTCCACCAGTACAACAACGGCGCGAACGTCGTCGCGACGCTGCCGGCGACAGTTCTGGGAACAACGAGCAGCGGTAAGGGCATCATCGTCGGTGCGCACTTCGACACGGTGAGTGGCTCGCCGGGCGCGAACGACAACGCGAGTGGGACGGTCGCGGTGCTCGGCGTCGCGCAGCTGCTCGCGGCGGTGTCGTGCCGCACGGCGCCGGTGACGATCGCGTTCTTCGATCAAGAGGAGCTCGGGCTGTTCGGCGCCCGTGCGTATGCGCTGTCGATCGATCCCGACACGATCGAAGCGGTCCACACGATCGACCAGGTCGCGTGGGATGACGATGGCGATCGCCGCTTCGAGCTCGAGGCGGGGACGACCGCGCTGAACGCGGAGTGGACCGCGGCCGCAGGGACCGTCGGAGTGCCGGTGACGAAGGTCCCGACCGAGGGCACCGATCACGAGGCGTTCCGCGCGCTCGGGTTCGCGGCGATCGGGCTCACCGAGGAGTTCGTCGGCAACGACACCTCGCCGCATCGCCATCTCTCGACCGACACCACCGCGACCGTCGACCTCGCGTACCTCGCCCTCGCCACCACGCTGGCCGCGCAGGTCGTGATCTCCGAGATCAGTCCCTGAGCGAGTGACGCAGATGTCCCGCGCCGCGCGCTTCGCATACCTCGTGCTCGGCCTCCTCTGCGTGGCGCTCGGAGTGGTCGGTGCGTTCCTGCCGGTGATGCCGACGACGGTGTTCATGCTGATCGCGGTGTGGGCGTTCTCGAAGAGCTCGGCGCGGCTCGAGGCGTGGCTGCTGAATCATCCGCGGTTCGGTCCGCGCATCCGCGAGTGGCGCGCGCACGGCACGATCCCGTTGCCGGTCAAGCTGACCGCATGGGCCTCGATGGCGGTGAGCCTGACCGTGATGATCGCCCTTGGAGCGAGCTGGATCGCGCTGACTGGGGCGTCCTCCGTGATGCTGGTCGGAGCCCTCTACATCGCCTCGCGACCCTCGAAGCATCCCGAGAAGTCAGCCACTTAGAAGATTGTCTGCGCCGGTCGAGGTGCGGTCCCGTTGACCGTCCATGCGCATCGCACTCCTCGCTCTTCCCGTCCTTGCCTCGCTCCTCACGCTCAAGCCCGCCGACGCATGCGGCCCGTACGGGGCGAGGCTGCGGCTGATGCGCGTCACCACACACTTCGCAGACGGCGGCACGCGCGCGTTCGTGATCACCAACCAGAAGGTCGCCGCCAATCAGCCGTGGGTCCGGCTCGCGCCGATGACCTACGACTACGCGTCGGTGGTCGATGTCGACAACCCCGACACCGCGATCGAGATGACGCTCGTCGGCCCGACGGGCACCAAGATCGTGTCGTCGCGCGAGCGCGTGTATCTGTCGCAGACGTTCGTGTCGCGAGCGCCGAGCGTGGCGTTCGAGATCCGCGCGCCGAAGGGCGAGTTCTCGATCGCGATGGCCGGCAAGCACGCCGATGCGGAGTGGATCAAGCTCGGCGACGAGCGTCGAGCGAAGGCGGAGGACATCGCGTGGGTCACGGCGAAGGGCCTGACGCCGATGCAGCCCGAGTACGTCTCCGTCCACAAGCTCGAAGGCACGGACTTCGAGGCAGTCACGGTGTTGCCGAAGACCGGTGAGATCATCACGTTCGTGCGGCGCGGCGACGTCGTCTACACGCAGTTCGAAGGCACCGCGCTCGGTGGCTTGTCTGCGAGTGGAGAGCGGTACGTCGTCGCGGAGAAGCACGGTGAGACGCCTCGCGCGATCCTGATCTAGCGATGTCGGCGGGAGATCTCGACAGATGCGAGCAGCCGTTCGACGGACAGCTCGACGCGGCTCTTCACCAGATCGAACATCTCGTCGAGCTCGTCGGATGGCGCCGCGATCGCGGTCGCGACGTGCTCGCGGGTGGCGGCGAACACGGCATCGCGTGCGGCCGCGATCCAGCGCACGACCGTGGCGCGGTGCACGTTGTACATCTGTGCGAGTTGCTCGAGCGTGACGCCGCCGAGGAAGTGCAGGCGCAGCAAGTTGCGATCGCGACGCGAGGCGGACTCGACGGCATGCGAGAAGCCCTCGGCGAACGCGGCGCGGTACTGCGCCTTGATCAGCGACATCGCCACGTCGGCGGAGGCCGCGAGCTCGCGTGCCGGCAGCTCGGCTTCCTTGTCCTCGAGGCGGATCCGATCGATCGCGGTGCGCGTGGCAGAGACCTGGACGAGGCCGCGCAACCGACCGCGCCCCGCGTAGTCGAGGATGCGCGGTGGCTTGTCGCCGTCGGCGAGCAACAGCTTGTCGCGAACCATCGAGCGGACGTCTTCGACGGTGGCCTTCGGCAGCTTCATGCCGGCGAGGGCCTGCGGGACGACCTCGAGGTACGCGCGATCGAACGCGGCGACGGCGGCGTTATCCCCGCGAGCGCAGGCGAGGGCGAGATACAGCTCGGTGACCGCGGCGGGGGTGGCCGAGATCGGGTCGTCCCCGGCGAGCTTGTTTGCCAACAACACGACGACGTCGCGAGCCTCGACGGCCACGCCGGGCCACGCGGCCGCGGCTGCGGTGACCAGGCCTTGCAACTTTGCCTCGGCGGCGGCGGGCTCGCCGAGCGACGCCGCGGCTTCGGCGCTGACGGCCGCGATTGCATCGTAGAGGGGCGTAGTCACGATGCCGATGATAGCCTGAGAGGTACGGCGCGATGATGACCTGCCTCGACGAGGAGACGACGCTGGGGCTGGTCGAGGGCCGGCTGGCGGCAGCCGCGCTCGATGCCGCCGAGGCGCACCTCGACGGGTGCGAGAGCTGTCGCGACGTGGTGACCCAGCTGGCGAAGGCGAGTGCACCTCCGTCGCGCGAGCTCGCGGCCGGCCAGCAGCTTGGCAAGTACGTCGTCGGCGAGCTGCTCGGCGCTGGTGCGATGGGGCAGGTGTACGCGGCGCATCAGGTCGAGCTCGATCGCAAGGTCGCGATCAAGGTGCTGCACGACACCGCCTCCAGCGATCGGCTGCTGAAAGAGGCGCAGGCGATGGCGCGGCTCGATCACCCGAACGTCGTCGGCGTCTACGAGGTCGGTACGCTCGACGACGGCGGTGTCTACGCGGTGATGGATCTCGTCGAGGGCGACACGCTGCGTGTGTGGGCCGAACCGAAGCGCGAGTGGCGCGAGCTCACGCGGGTGCTCGTCGAGGTCGCACGCGGACTCGCCGCGGTGCACGCGGCCGGGGTGATCCATCGCGACATCAAGCCCGACAACATCATCGTCGGCGCCGATGGGCGCGTGCGGCTCGGTGACTTCGGGCTCGCGCGCGGCGAGGGTACAAAGGTGCGTCCGGGGCGACTCGTCGACTCGGCGTCGTTCGACGACACCGTCGTGGCGTCACCGTCGGAGAACGGCATCCGTGGGGTCGGGCCGGTGGCGAGATCGAACCGCGGCGTTGGATCGGCGGGCAGGGCTGCGGAGCTCGGCGAAGGTGGGCGTCGGGCTGCGCCAGAGCTTGGCGAGGGCGGACGCACGACGGGCACGGCAGTCGCCGGCACGCCGGTTTACATGGCGCTCGAGCTGTTGCAGGGCAGGCCCGCGACGCCGGCGAGCGATCAGTTCGCGTTCGGCGTCACCGCGTACGAGCTGATCGCGGGCAACCGACCGTTTCGCGGCAACACGTGGGACGAGCTCGCGCGCTCGGTCGCGACCGACCCTCCGATCCCGTTGCGCGACGTGCCGCGCTGGCTCGACGCCGCGATCCGGCGCTGCCTCGCCGTCGATCCCGATCGGCGCTTCCCGTCGCTGAGCGCGGTCGCCTCGCATCTCGAGCAGCACGCGCAGCGCCGCAAGCCGCTGTGGATCGCGGGCGCTGCGGCTGCTGCGATCATCGCGAGCGGGGTGACCTTCGCGGCGACGCGCGGTGGTGAGCACGCACCGGTCGCGGGTCCGAGCTGCGCTCTCGGTGCGAACGAGATCGCGCAGGTGTGGAATCCAGGTGTGCGCGACGGGGTCGCGAAGCTCGGTGGGTCGGCGCTCGTCGGCATCGATGGCTGGACCGCGCGATGGGCCGCCGAGCGCGATGCGACGTGTGCAGCGGCAAGCTCCGCGACGGTCGCGAAGACGGCGGCGCGCGACCGCTGTCTGACCCTGCAGCGCGACGAGCTGACCGCCTTGCTCGATCGCTCGAAGAAGATCCTCGCCTCGGGTCGCTTCGACGACACCGGGACGCCGCTCCCTCCGCGCACGCCCACGACCGAGTCCGCCGGCAGTGCGATGGGGCCGCGACTGCCGACGCTCACCGATCGCAGCACCGACGACACGGCGGATCTGTTGCTCGATGTCCTCGCGGGAATGTCGCCGGCAGAGTGCGAGAAGGTGGAGCCGGGTGCAGCCGATCCGTTGCCGACGGACAGCGATCACCTCGCGCTCGCCCGCAAGGTCGCGCGCGCGCTGCCTGCGGTGCGTGCCGCGCTCGCCCTCGCGGATGGGTCGGAGGTGCTCCTGTCGTCGCGCGGGGTGGTCGAGGACGCCACTCAGAGCGGCCACGCGCCGACGATCGCCGAGGCCTTGCTCGTGCGCGGCGAGGTGCTGCGCGCCGCCGAGAAGTTTGACGCTGCGGCCACCTCCGCACGCGATGCAGTGGCGGCCGCCGAGCGTGGTCACGACGATCAGCTCGCCGCGCAGGCGTGGCTGCTCCGCGTCGGGATCGCCGTCGATCGCCGCGATCTCGCGGGCGCCGACGATCTTGCCGCGCTCGCGGATGCGAACGTCGACCGTGCGGGCGCTCCGCCGCGTCTCGTCGCTCGGTTGCTCCGCCTGCGCGGCACCGTCGCGTACTACCGCGGCCGGCTCGCCGACGCGCGTGCCCTGCTGACCAAGGCACGCGAGCACTACACCGCGCTGTCGGGCGAGAAGTCCCTCGACGTCGCGGGCATCGAGACCATGCTCGGCGCCACCGCGCGCGTGTCTGGCGACCTCGCGCAGGCGGAACGCCACCATCGCAACGCGCTCGCGATCGATCGCGAGCTGCGCGGCCCCGACCACGTCGATCTATCGCGCGACCTCCACAACCTCGCGGGTGTGTTGCGGTTGAAGCACGATCTCGAGGGCGCGACCGCCACCTACTACCAAGCGCTCGACATCGAGATCAGGCAGCGTGGCGCGCGCAGCGTCCAGGCTGGGCTGACGCACAACTCGCTCGGCCTCGTGAAGCTCGAGCGCCGCGACCTCGCCGGTGCTCGGACAGAGTTCACCCGCGCGCTGGAGCTGTTGACGGAGACCATGCACGGCGATCGCGCGTTCGCCGAGGCCAACCTCGGGCTCGTCGACGCTGCCACCAACCAGCACGCCGCGGCGCTGGTTCACTACGACCGCGCGTCCGCGATCTACGCGTCGACGATCGGTGATACCGCGGTAGCGTCGATCCGCATCCACCTCGATCGCGCGCTCTCGCTCGCCGCCCTCGGGCGTCGCGACCAAGCGCGGGCCTCGGCGACGAAGGCCCTCGACGCCGCGGTGCTCGCGGACGTGTCGTGGATCGCCTCGGATGCGAAGGCTCTCCTCGCCACCCTCGGAACGCGCACGACGCTGACCGCCACCGGCGTCGATGTTCAACCGGCGGGACCCTCGAGCACGACACCCGTGGTCCCGCCGATCGGCCCCACGACGTTGCCGCCCCAGCCACCGCCCGATCCGAAACGCGACGTCGGCACCTACGGCTCGAACCCGGGACGACCGTGACCGCCGTTGCTCGGTGAGACCCCGCCACACGGTGCTCCGTTCGAGCTCGTTATGACCGTCGTCATAACGAAGTCCGTTATAACCGTCGTCATAACGAAGGCGAACCTAGGGGTAACGGGCCTCGGCAGCGTGCAAGTTGTGGAGATCGTGAGACGTGGCTGAGTCCATCACCATCGCGTTCACTGGCGATCCGATCTTCGATGGTCATGTCTCGTTTCTGATCCACAGCCGCGCGCAGCTGTTTCGTTCCGGGGCAATCAGCTTCTCGGGTTGGCGCTGCCAGTTCTCTATCGACCGCACGGTGGCGAACGGGAAAACGAGCTGGTCGAACCTGATCGCAGAGCGCCTGACGTAAAGTCGACGCGAGTGCCGTCGAAGAAGCCGCGTACGTCACCGCGTGTCAAGAGCCTGCCCGCGAAGAGCCTGCGCGTCACCGCCGCCGGCACGCCCAAGCGCGCGGCGAATCGCCCGACGGTGCAGCCCCACAAGGTCGCGCCCGTGCAGCGCCCGGTACCCGGCGGTCCACGCCTCCAGCCACGCGGCGAGATCGCGCGGGGCGGCATGGGCGTCGTGCACCGCGTGTTCGACACCCGGATGGAGCGCTCCACCGCCCTCAAGGTGATCGATCCGCAGTACGCGGCGCATCCCGAGATGACCGCGCGCTTCTTCGACGAGGCGCGCATCACCGGCCAGCTCGATCACCCGAACATCGTCCCGGTGCACGACGTGATCGTCGACGAGCACGGTCAGCCGACCGCGATGATGATGAAGCTCGTCGATGGCGAGACGCTCACGGTGCGGATCGCACGGATCCAGCGAGCGCCACGCCGCGAGCGCGAGCTCACGCAGTTCCTCGAGATCTTCCTCAAGATCTGCGATGCCGTCGCGTTCGCCCATAGCCGCGGCGTGATCCATCGCGACCTCAAGCCCGACAACATCATGCTCGGCGCGTTCGGTCAGGTCTACGTGATGGACTGGGGCTGCGCGCACGTGATCCCCAAGCCGCGCCGTCTCGGCGAGCCCGAAGGGCGACCGCGGCGCACGCTTTCCGATGCTCCGGGCATGGTGATCGGCACACCGGGCTACATGGCGCCCGAGCAGGCGTGGGGCAAGACGGCCGAGATCGACGAGCGCACCGACGTGTTCGGGCTCGGCGCGATCCTCTACCAGATCCTGACCGGCACCTCGCCGCATCCCGGTGACAGCACGTCGGCGACGATCGGCCACGCGCGCGTCACCGAACCTCGACCGCCGCAGGAGCTCACCGACATCAAGCTGCCGCCCGGCCTGTGCCGGATCGCGATGCGCGCGATCGCGACGGAGAAGCGCGAGCGGTTTCCGTCCGTCGAGTACCTGCGCGCCGAGGTCGAGGCGTTCCTGCGCGGCGGCTCGTACTTCGATTCGCACACGTTCACCGCCGGTACCGTGATCGTCAAGGAGGGCGACGTCGCCGACATCGCCTACGTGATCACCGCTGGCACCTGCGAGGTGTTTCGCAAGGAGCGCGGTCGTCGCGTCATGCTGCGCACGCTCAACCCGGGTGACGTGTTCGGCGAGGGTGCGATGTTCGCGTCGGGTACGCGCAACGCGAGTGTCGCTGCGGTCGATGACGTCACGGTGATCGTGGTGTCGCGCGAGAGCCTGCACGAGGAGCTCGCGCTCGATTCGTGGATGGGCTCGTTCGTCCGTGCCCTCGCGGTGCGCTATCGCGATCTCGAGTCGCGGCAGCGCGTGTCGAGCACGATCACCACGCACCTGCACATCATCCAGACGATCGCCGACTACTTGAGCCGCACCGGCATGTGGTGCGGCGCGAACACGCTCGGCACCAGCTGGTCGCGCGTGTGGAACGCGCTCGGTGGCGAGCTGCGGCTCGATCAGGAGCACGTGATCGAGCTGATCAAGCGGACCCCGGATCTGGCGATCGATGCCGCCACCGACACCCTCACGCTGACGCTACCCGCCACCTAAGCTAGCGAAACCTAAGCAATGCGCCGGTCGGTCCCGGCGCCCGTTGGGAGATCATGCATCTCTCCCGACGCAACTTCCTGTTCGGTGCCGGCGCCCTGCTCGCGGCCTGCGGCACCACCTCTCGCGCAGATGTGCTCCGCACCCCGTTCGTGCCCGACGAGGACGGACCGACCGGCCCGATGCCGATCGATCGCCCGGGTGCATCGTGTGCCGCGACCGCCGACAACATCGAGGGCCCGTTCTACAAGGCCGGCGCACCGTCTCGCGCCACGCTCGCGACCGACCGCGATCGCGGCGAGCGCTTGCTGCTCACCGGCACGGTGATCGGGACCGGATGCAAGCCACTCGCGAACGCGATGCTCGACATCTGGCATGCCGATGCGCGCGGCGGCTACGACAACGACGGCTGGGGCTTGCGTGGCACGCTCGTCACGGACGCGCAGGGACGCTACTCGATCCGCACCCTCGTGCCGGGTCGCTACCTCAACGGCAAGCGTCTTCGCCCCTCGCACATCCACGTCAAGATCCGTTCGAAGGGTCGCGAGGAGCTGACCACGCAGCTCTACTTCGAAGACGATCCGTACCTCGACGGCGATCCGTTCGTCGTGTCGTCGCTGATCATGCCGCATCGCGTGGTCGACGGCGTGCGGCGCGCGAGCTTTGACTTCGTCGTCTAAGGCACGACGCGAACACAGCTCTCGAACCACGCCGCTCCGAGCCGCTCGTCACGCTGCACGATCCACAGCGGGATGTCCGTCGGCCCATCGAGATCCTCGGCGCGCGGCGCGCGGTACTCGGTGAACAGCGGTGCCGGAGCACCCGAGATGTCGCGGCCGCCACCCGACGAGCCCGGCGAGAGACTGCCCGCACCGGCGAGCCACTGGTAGGTCAGGCTCTCGGTGAACGTCGCGCCCATGCCATCGATCGTCGGCACCACGTAGGTCTCGCGAACACCGTCGGGCTCGATCGGCGTGATCCGGATCTTCTGTGTCGGGACGAGCGTGAGCGGCGCCGATTGATCGATGCAGCGCCCGAGCGGCAACGGCGTGGCTTCGGCACGCGTGCCATCCGGCAGGTACGGCTCGGCATCGAAGCCGCTGAGCATCGGGTTGGTGTTCGCCGTCACCTCGGCCGGGATGCGCGCACTCACGCGCAGCGTCTTGCCGGCGATCTGATCACTGGCCGGATCGGCGTCCTCTCCACCGACGGCGATCACCACGCCGTAGTCGAGCCCGGCGATGCCCTGGAAGATGTCGTCCTCGAAGACCTCGAGCAGGATGCCCAGCAAGCTGCTGTTCGGCTCGACGGTCGCGCACATCTGCGGCGCCGGTTGCGCGAGCTCCGGATCCTCCATCACGCCGCTCGCGAGCGGCACCTGCACGCCTTCACAACAACCCTCGTCGCAGCGCCGGCACAGCGTCATCGTGTAGCGGAGTCGCCGATCCTCTTTGGGGTCTGCGACCAGCGCGCACATCGTCGACGGCACCAGCTGATCGAGCAGCTCCTGCGGCTTCGGTTGCCCCGCCGACAGGTCGATGTCGATCACCTGATCCGGAACATCCGCCGCCATCGCGAGCACGCGCAGATCGAGGACGATGTCCTCGCTCTCGAACGAGGCACACGCGGACATCGCGAGCAACAGGGCGAGCAACACGGCGAGCGCTCTCACCAGGTACCTCGCAGCCCGAGCGTGGGCAGGATCGGATAGCTCGTGACCGGCGCCTTGTTCTTGAACCGGTAGTCGTACTCGAAGGCCTCGACGTTCTCGAGGTTCGCGATGTTGATGACATCGAGGTAGAGGCCGAGGCTCCACGTGTTGTACAGCCACACCTTCTCGACGCGCGCGTCGATCTGGCGATACGTCGGCGTTCGCTCCGAGCGGGCTGCTCCGCGGATCGCCGTGTAACTGCCGGTATCCGCATCGTAGGTCGCGCCGACGATCGGCGTCGTCGGCCGACCCGTCGAGAGCTGGAAGCGCGCGCCGAGCTCGAAGCCGCGTCCCGGCTTGTAGCTCGCCACCGCGTTCATCACGTGCGACTGATCGAACGCCGTCGGGATGAAGCGGTCGTTGGTCGGACGGTTCTTCTGGTTCGCCTTGCTGTACGTGTACGACAGCCAGCCGAACGCCTTCTCGGTGATCTCGCGCTTGATCATGATCTCGAAGCCCATCGAGTTGCGGCGCCCCGAGTTGACGAAGTTGACGTACGTGAACGTGCCGTCGTCGTTCTGCTGCACCTCGTCGGTGAACACCACGAGATCGCGGCGCCTCGCGTAGTAGATCTCGTTGTCGATCGACCACTCGCGACTCGGTTTCCACTCGTAGCCCAGGCCGAAGTGCGTCGCGTGCTCGATCCCGACGTTCGGATTGCCGAACCGCGAGTCCACGCTCTCGGGTTGCGGCGGCTGGCTGAACTCGCCGACGTACGCCTTCGCGGTCCACTGCTTGTCGAGCTTGTAGCGCGCGACCAGGCGAGGATCGACCGAGCCGCGATCCCTGCCCTCGATCAGGTACGTGTCGAGGCGCAGGCTCGTGATCAGCTTCAAGCGCTCCGTGACGTCGATGCCGACGTCGGCGTACGCACCGAACCCGAGGGTTGCCGCACCGCGAAACACCTGCGACGGGTCGACGTCGATGCCCGAGGAGTTGATCAGGTTGTCGTCGATCGGCACCAGGGCGTCGTACTTGGTCACGCGCGACAGCACGTCGAGGCCGGTATCGAGCGTCAGCCGCTTGTCCATCCGTCCGTGGACGCGCAGCCGATACGACAGCGTGCTGTTGACGATGTTGAGGCTGGTGAACGGACCGGCCGCTTCTGCCTGCGCCCCGGAGAACGTCAGCCTGTCGCGGCCCCAGGCCGGCGAGATCGTCAGCTGCATGTCGCCGCCGAGCGGACGCGTGTAGTTGCCGATGATCCGGAAGAACTTCACCGCCGTCGACAGATCCGTCGACACCTGCGCGTCGGGATCCTGATCGAGCACGCGCAACGTGTCCGAGGAACCGATCGCGAACACGCCGAGCCGCCCGTTCTCGTGGAGGTTGTAGTCGAGCCGCCCGGAGTAGTCGTAATAGATCGGCGTCACGATCCGCTGCGCACCGGCGGCGGGCTCGGGAAGCACGAAGCCGAGGAACGCATCGATGTACGAGCGGCGCCCCGCGAACGCGAACGTCAGATCCTTGGTGATCGGCGCGCGCAGATACGCACCCGCGTCGAGGAAGTCGACCTTCGCCGAGCCGTGGATGCCATCGCTCTTCGTCGGCCTCAGCTCGAGCGCCACCACGCCGCCGTGCTTGCGACCGAACCGCGCCGGAAAGCCACCGGGATACAGCTCGAGCCCCTCGAGCATCTCCGCGTTGAAGATCGAGGGTCCACCGAGGAAGTGGAACACCGACGGGATCTCGTGACCGTCGACGTAGATGCCGGTGTCATCGGGGTTCGAGCCCCGGACGAGGATGATCCCGAGGCCGAACGGCGCGCGGTTGACGCCGGGCAGCGTCTGGATCACGCGGATCGGATCGCCGAACGTCCCGGGCACGCTGGTCAGCTGCTGGCGCTGGAGGGTCCGCTTCGTCACCTCGAGCGTCTCGCGTTCGCCCTCGACGACGGTCTCGTACGGATTGCCACCCCGCGGGCGCATCCACAACCGCACGTCGACCGCCTCGCGCTTGCTCAGGATCAGCGGCCGCTTCAGGCGATCGTACTTCTGATCGATCGCGAGCACCGTGTACGAGCCCGGATCGACGCCGTGGAAGTAGAACGTGCCGTCGGTGCCGGTCACCACATCGAGACCGAGCTCGCTGATCGAGACGATCACGCCGCCGAGCTTGCTACGCGTGCCGCGCTCGACGACCTCGCCTTGCAACGTCACCGGGAGATCCATGTTGCCCGCATGGTTCGGCGGGCCGGTCTTGGCCTTCGGCGGCAGCGGCCGGGGCGTGGGCTCCTCGGGCTTCTGCTCGATCACGAAGTTGATCGCGGTCTCGACGGCGATCGCCGCCGGCTTGCCATCGATCTCCGCGGGATCGAACACGTACTGCATCGCCGCCGCGACGGCCGCCTCGTCAAAGCCGTCGCCGACCTTCTCGAGGACATCGACCTTGGTCACGACTCCGTGGTCGTCGATGTGGATCTTCACCTTCACTTTGGCCGTCTTGCCGGCGGCGAGTGCCGCGGGCGGATACTCCGGCGCGACCGCCTGGATCAGCGCGGGCGGTTTGGTGACGACCTTCTTCGGTGGATCATCGGCGAGTGCAGGCCGCGCTACGAACAGCAGCGCCAGCAGGACTACAAGCCGCATGAGCCGCGAGCGTAGCCCGGATCATCGATGGGGACACGCCAGTGCTCCCGGACCCGGTGATCCCGCGCTCGGGCCCGGGACCCGCATCACACTCTGAAACGCTCAGCTCTTGGGCTGGGTACGAAGGTGCGTGACGAGCTTGTCGAACATCCCGCGCATCGCGTTCTCGAGCGCTTCGCGGCGCAGCGTGGGCAGGTACTTCGGATCGAAGGTCTTCTTCGGGACCTGGACCTTCGCGCCACCCGAGAGGAACGACAGCATCTTGCCCTTGTCGTCGGAGATCGCGAGCCGGAGCGACGCTTCGATCTCCATGTACGCGCCCGACGGCGTGACGTCGAGCTTGACGACCGACAGATCGATGTTGCGGAGATTCAGTCCGAACCGCTGCGCGATCGCGGCCTGCGACGTCACCTTGTCCGTGTGCTTGCACTGGTCGGCGAGCGCGGCGCGGATGATGTCGGCGTGGACGAGGCGTGCCTTCTTGTCGGCCTTGCCGGGCGAGTCATCCATCGAGGTCTTGATCTGGATGTACAGCTCGGGCCGCTCCTCGAGGGCGCGCGGCGTGCTGCCGAAGCCAGCCTTGACGCGACGAGCCGGTGCCGCCGTGGCGACGGGCGTGTCGGTGGATGCGAAGGGATCCGGCAGCTGGTTCGCTTTGGCGACGGTGATCGCGGCGGCCCGCGCCTTCGCGCGAACGTCGTCATCCGAGTCATCGTTGGCGGCGACGCGCAGCGCGGGCAGCGCGGCCTTGTGGGCGAGGCGACCGAGGGCGACGGCCGCGACCACGCGAATCTTCGCGCTCGGATCGGAGAGCGCGGTGACGAGCGGCTTCATCGCACGCTTGTCCTCGAGCCGAGCGAGCGCGGCCACGGCGGAGAGCCGCGCCTTCTCGTTGCTGCTCGACGAGACCTGCTTGGTCAGCTCCGCGAGCCGATCCTCTGCCTGTGCGCGGCCCGGCAGGATCGCGAGCGCGATCATCACGAGCAGCGGAGCAAGGATCCCTCGTCGCACGTGCGGTGATTAGGCTCGCCGACTGCCAAGGAGTCAACGTTTTCCGCCACGCGATGTATCCTGTCCCAGGTGGCATTCTCCGGACTCTCCGACACGCAATTCAAGGCAGGCGTCTTCGGCGCAGCAGGTGTGCTGGTCCTGGGCATCACTCTTCTCAGGTTCTGCGGGAGCGTGTCATTGCCGGAGAAACCCGCACTCAAAGAACAGCCTCGCGGAACGTCGCAGGAGCTCGCGAATCAAACCAACGCATCGCCGGTCGTCTACCAGGACTATCTCGCGAAGGATGCGTCGGCCGCTGGGCTTCGCGTTCCGTCTCTCGACGACATGCAGCGCAAGCTGTTGTTCCGGATCGACGAGAGTCGGCAGGTGCTCGAGGTAGGACAAGATGCGATCACGACCGCAGGTCTGAAGCTCACCGCGCGCAGGAGTGAGAACACGATCGTGCTCGACATCGAGAACGCGACGAAATCGGATCTCGCGTATCACGTGGTCACCGAGCCCACGCCGAAGATCTCGGGCTGCAACACGGTCACGCCGCTCGAGCACAACGCGATCGTGATCGCGAAGGAAGAGAAGCAAACGCGCGTCGAGTGCTCGTGGCATTCGGGGATGGCGATCGCGGTGACGCTCGTCGAGACCGCGGAGGTGATGCCGCTCTCCGCCTGGTACTTGAACCAGATCCCACCCACGCAAGTCGCCATCGATGACCGGGTTGCGCGAGGTCATCGGGTCCCCAAGGGAGCCGACCGCTGCATCTCCTTGTCCTCTCAAGCGGTGCGATCGGGCCTCGAGAACGGAGAAATTCGTTGGAGAGATCTCGTCGACTTCTACGCCCGTCATCGGTGTCAGACGTACCCGTTTCCAGCATCATATCGGGTGCTTACATCAGATGGTCAGCGTCGAATCCCGGCTATGTAAGCCGGACTCGATCGAGATTTCGCGACGTTATGCTTGCGCTCACCCTGCGCACCTACGTAGCCTATCTATAGGTTACGAGGAGTTACCGGTGACTAAATCTGAGCTCATCGAGAAAATCTCAGAGACGCTGAAGCTGCCGGCCGGTAAGGCGGAGGCGATCGTAAACACGATCTTCGACAGCATGGTGAAGGCGCTCGAGCGCGGCGAAGGCATCGAGATTCGCGGCTTTGGTAGCTTCACCGTGCGCAAGTACAAGGCCTATGAAGGGCGCAACCCGCGAACCGGCGAGACAGTTCATGTCGCCGAGAAGCGGCTGCCTTTCTTCAAGGTCGGCAAAGACTTGCGAGAACGTGTGAACGCTGGCCTCGGCACGCCGCTGCCTGTGGACAAGCCCGACGAGGCAGACGATACCGATCCGAACGAGCCCGATCTCGACGACGAAGACTAATCCTTCGTTCTCTCGTCGAGAATCAACGGGTTATCACCGGGTCGTGACGTGATCGTTGTCGATCGACACGATCATGCCGTCCGCTAGCTGCGACCACGCATCGTGACAGCTGACGATACACGGGATGCCAAGCTCGCGTGCCATCGCGGCACCGTGATCGAGCAAGCGCCCGGTCTCGCTGATGATCGCGGCGCAACCGATGACGATCACAGCAAGCGCGGGTGTCACGGCACGCGTCACGACGATGTCGCCACGCCCGACGACGATCGCGGAAGCGAGCGATTCGAACCGGCGCACCCGTCCAGTGATCTGATGGCCGCTTCCGATCCCGCGTAGCGCAACCCCTGGATCTCTCGTCGAGGGTCCTCGAGCGCCGACGACAATCGGCATGTTCCAGCTACTTGCTCGAGTCGCCGCCGCTCGCGCTCCGGAGGCACGTCGCCGAGCGTCGTCGGGATCGATGCCGGTCACGAGCTCGTCGAGCGGGACCCAGCACGCATCTTCGCGTGCGATTCCAAGCGCGTCGGCGCGATCGAGGATCGCTTTCCGGATCATCCACTGTGCGCGTGCGAACCAGTGGTCGTCGAGCTCGGCCAGATCGGCGACCAGCTGGTTGAGTGTGGCCGCACGATCGTCGAGATCGACCGCCGGCGGTGTGGCGTGTGGCAGTGCCTGGCGTGCGCGAGCGAGCGCATCGCGAAGCAGCCCGGGCCGCTCGGCAAACGTCGGAGTGGCGACGTCCCAGCTCGGTGCGAACACGCCGATGGTGTCGGCGAGCTCGGACTCGGCCTTCCCGGTTCGGGCCGCCTGGAGCAGCATGGCCTCGAGCGACGAGGGCCGATGGGTGGCGGTCGGTTCCGCCGGGCGATGCGCGGCGATCGTGGCGGACAGCTCGGCCCAGTGGCGGAGGAACTCGACGTAGCGATCGAGCGCGTCCTCGAGCGATCCGGGTGGCGGGGCGAGGCACTCGGCGAGCCGGACCGCGAGCTGGGTGTAGCTCGGCCACAGCGCAGCAAGCGGCTCGATCGGCGGCTCGATCGGCGGCTCGATCGACGGCTCGATCGGCGCGACCTCGCGCGGCGTCGTGTACAGGTATCCGGCGATCACGCGCGCTTCCCAAGGCACCGCGGCCGCGGCCTCGACGCGGTGGACGAGATCGGTCTGCGCGATCGAGAGCGGATCGGGGTTGTGCGTGACGTCGAGCTTCCAGATCCGACCGTCCTGGAGCGGTACGAGCACCACCGGGGGTGGAGGTAGCCGCGGCTTGATCACGGGATGGATGATCGGTCGCGCCTGGACGTACCACGCGCTGTCGAAATCGAACCGCACACGATCATCAACGCCCCAATCACCCGGGACAACCTCGACCTCGTACCTGTCAACGACCAGCTCGACATCGACGCCGCGAGGAGCCTCGAGCGCCGCCTCGATCTTGTCGAACCGCGAGCCTGCGCCACGGGGCGTCTTCCACAGCTCGCGACCGTGCTGCTGCCAGACCTCGTCGACCTCGGGTGCACCGGGTGGTCGCGAGTAGAACGTCATCTGTTCGCCCTCGACGTACCGCTGCACGATCACCGCGATCGCGATCTCGCCACCGCGGCGTCGCGCGTAGGTCGCAGCGAGTGGCGTCAACGCGCTGATCCAGACGGCGCGGATCGCGGGCCACAGTGCATCGAGCGCGACCGCGGTGCGAGACGAGAACACGCCGGCGGCCGAGCCTGCGGAGCTGTCCTCGATCGTCGCCGATGACCGCACCGCGAACGGACCGCCGAGGGCGCGGGCACGTGCTTCGACCTCGTCGACGAGATCCTGGGGAAGCTCGATCGTCTCGACCGTGCGAGCGAGCTCGTCGAGGGTGTGACCGACGGCCTCGGGCTTGATCCGCAGCGAGATGCCCGGATCGGGCTCGATCACGGCTTGTGTCGGATCGGCGGTGGTGCGCACCACATCGCCGGTCGCGATCCGGAACGCGCGATGGTCGATCACGAACCCGGCGGGGACACGGAGGCCCGCCGCGAGCAGCTTCGCGAGCCCGTGAGCCTTGCCGCCGCAGCTCGCATCCGCGTCCGCCAAGCTTCGGGTCCACATGCGCTCGGTTGTACCGCAAGGGAACATCCGGCCGCTGCTGGGCGTCTCTCTACGCGATGCGTCCGCGGAAAGCGATCGCGATCGCACTGCGTGTCCCGCGATCTGGACGACCCGCCTGCAGCGCCAGGCCGGTGCGTTCGTGCCGGTCGCACGCTATCGCGACCGGGACGCGCTCTCGACGAACTGCCAGTTGCTGCGCGAACACTGATACGATCCTCCTCGTGCGCTGGATCGTGCTCCTCTTGATCGCGCTGACCTCGAGCGCCTTTGCCGATGACAGCAAGCTGGCGAAGGAAGACGTCCCGATCCAGCCGAAGGCGATCCTGCGCGGCAAGAACAAGCTGTGCTGCGGTTATCCGCTCGTCGACGAGCTCGGCTGGGCGCTGCGGTTCTACTGGCTGACCCGCGAGGTCGACTACCAGGAGACCCAGGGCCAGAACGTCCCGAAAGGCGGAGCGTGCGCGCTGCCCGCGAATCGCTGGGTCGAGATGTACACGCGCGAGGGCTTCTTCCTCGCTCGCGTGCAGGAGCGCTTCGCCTGCTCGCTGCGCCTCGAGGGCTCGGGGCTGATGATGGATGACCGCGTCGTCAACTACACGGGTCCGTGCAAGTACGGCTATGGCACCTGCTTCGAGACGCTCGACGTCAAGCAGCACCCGTTCGGCCGCGGCGCCGGGCAGCGACCGCTGATCCCGTTCAAGAGCGTCGCCGTCGATCCGCGGGTGATCAAGATCGGCGAGCCGCTCTACATCCCCGAGTTCGACGGGCTGCAGCTCCCCGACGGCTCGATCCACGATGGTTGCGTGCGCGCCGACGACACCGGCGGCGGCATCAAGAAGCGCAAGATGGACTTCTTCGTCGTCACCTACGGCAACTTCCGCTTCCTGCTCGATCAGCTGCTCGGCGTCTCGTGGATCACGCCGCACATCGAATCACCGCGCTGCGAATACCTGCGTGATATGTAGTCCGCATGCTCGACGGGCTGTTCGTCGCTCCCGCGGTCGCCGCGATCACGGAAGCACTCGGTAAGATCGACGGTGCGATCGCCGTGATCGGCGACGCGAAGATCGCGCAAGCGCTCGCGGCGACCCACACCGTGATCGCCATCGGGATCTCGGGTCGCGCCGCAAAGAAGCTATCGAAGTCGCTCGCCGAGACGGCGAAGGACAGCGTGGCCGCGATCGATCCCGCGTCGCTCGCCGCCGTGATCGGGGTGGATGTCACCGCGGACGAGGCGTGGGTCGAGACGCTGCGCACCTGGACCCGCGCGGTGCGCGACGACGGCACGCTCGTGTTGATCGACAAGGGCCACGCAGCCGAGGCGAGCCGGCGCGCGCTATGCGCCGGGTTGACGGAGCTCGAACAGCGGCACGCGGGACGCGCCGTGATCACGAGCGGGTTGGTGACGCATCTCTGAGCTGCGCTGCCCGGTCTGCGACATCGAATGGCCGCAGTCACTCGCGTGCTGTCCGTGCGGCTTCGCCCCGGACTCGCTCGACATGTTCGTCACCCAGCTCGAGCTGCGCCGCCGCCGAGGATTCCTGCAGGTCCTCCTCGGTGGGGGGCTCCTCGCCTTGTTGATCCCTGCGTGGATCCTCGTGCAAGGCATCGCCGGTGCGATGGTGATCACCGTGCTCGCGGGTAGCGTGATGACGATCAGCGGCATCACGGTCGCCGCGCGCGGCATGCTGCAAGTCGGCCGCGCGACGCGGCATCTGCAGACGGTGAGCGAGCTGCGCCAGCTTCCGACAGCACGCGCTCGGCTACTCGGTCCGTGAACGCAGAAAGTGGGGACGCTCCGGACGCAGAAAGTGGGGACGTTAGACCGGAGGCTTGGGGTCGTCGTCGGCGCCCTTCGGGGGAGCGGACTTGTAGATCAGATCCATGCGCGGGCCCTTGCTGCCTTTGCTGTGATCGCCGCGATCATCCTTGCTCACGCCCGGCGGCACGTTCCACGGGAACGGCGGGTTCGGGTAGCCCTTCGCGGCGTCGTTCATGTAGCGCGCCCACAGCGGCACCATCGTGATGTACGCGGCGTCGGTGCGGCCGATCGCGCGCTCGCGCTTGTCGTCGCCCATCCACGCGATCGTGGTGAACTGCGACGTGAACGCGATGAACACGGTGTCGTGCGTGTCGCTCGACGTGCCCGTCTTGCCGCCGGCGTTGAGGCCGAGCGCGCGGATCATCATCGTGAAGCCGTGCTGGACCTCGAGGTTGAGCAGCTTGCTCATCAAGAAGCCGACGCGCGCCGGAATCGCCTGGGTGGGCTCGAGGCCCGACAGCGCCGCGAACCGATCGAAGCGATCCGCCGCCGGGAGCTGGGGATCGATCGGCAGCGTGTGATCCTCGACGGTGCCACCGCTGCGATCGACGATCCGCCGCACGTAGACCCAGTCTTTTTCGAGCGCCTTCTCGCGCGGCCACCACTGACCGTTGCGCGCGAACACGCTGTACGCGCGCGCCATCTCGTGGAGGTACGTGCACGACGCGCCGAGCGCGAGCGCATCGTCGGCGTAGATCTTCGTGGTGATGCCGAGCCGGCGTGCCCACGCCTCGACGTTCTTCGCGCCGAGCCGCTGGAACAGATCGACCGACGGGATGTTCTTCGAGAACACCAGCGCGTATTCGAGCGACACCGCGAAGTCCATCGTCGCGCCGAGGTTGTTGGGGGTCCACTCCTCGCCGGTCGTCGGGTCGACGATCGTGATCGGCACGTCCTTGAGCACCGTGTCGAAGCCGAAGCCTTCCTGGAAGCCGAGCGAGTAGTAGATCGGCTTGTACGAGCTCGCCGGCTGCCGGCACGCGCGGGTGTTGGTCACCCGGTTGAACACCGAGCGGTCGTAGTCATAGCCGCCGACCATCGCGACGACGTGACCGGTCTTGTAGTCGCCGGTGAACAGCGCGACCTGTGGATGCGGAACCTGCTCGAGCTTCACCTGGTCGGTGTTCTTCGCGTCCCACTCGCGCTGATCGTCGGCGGGCATCCAGCCCGGGTTCTTGTTCTTGTCGAGCTGCCACTGCTTGTAGCGCTGCACGGTGCGGACCTCGCGCGACACCCAGATCACGTAGCCGGGCTTGAGCGCCTGGCTGACGCCGCCGATCTCCTGATCGTTCTCCGCGTTGCCCGGCTGCCACGGTGCGGCCCAGCGCATGTTGCGCAGCGGCAGCTTTAGGCGCCGATCTCCGACCAGGACCTCCGCGCCTTCGCCGGTGAGCTTGTCGACGATCGCGAGGTACCGCTTCTCCGGGACCAGCGGCCCCGTGCCATAGATCTCCTTCTGGCGCGCGATCACGCGGTCGCGAGCCACGCCCTCGACGCGCCACTCGGGACCGCGCCACCCCTGCCGGCGATCCTGATGGTGCGCGCTGTAATCGGCGCCGTCGTACGCCGGGGCTTCCCACGTGGGCTCGGCCGCCGTCTCGACGCGCCAGCCCCCGCTGCGGAAGGTGTCCTCGCCGTACTTCTTGCTGAGCATGCTCTTCACGTAGTCGGCGTAGTAGGGGTCCCGCTTCGGGAACTCCTCCTGCTCGACGTGGAGCGTGATCGCCTCCTGCTTCGCCTGCGCGACCTCGGCGGCGGTGACGTAGTCGTAGCCCAGCATCTTGTCGAGCACGACGTTGCGGCGGTCGACGGCGAGCTTCGGTTGACCGACCGGCGAGTACTTCGTGGGCGCCTTCGCGAGCCCGGCGATCAGCGCGGCCTCCGCCAGCGTCAGCTCGTCGAGCCGCTTCCCGAAGTACGTCTGCGACGCGGCGCCCACGCCCCACGCACCACCGCCGAGATAGATGTGGTTGAGATAGACGGCGAGGATCGCGCGCTTGCTGTACTTCGCCTCGACGCGCCGCGCACACACGGCCTCGACACCCTTGCGCCACAGCGACTTCTCGGCGCCGAGGAACTGCTTGCAGACTTGCTGCGTGATCGTCGAGCCGCCCTGCGCGAAGTCGCCGCTCGCGAGGTTGCGCCACGCGGCGCGCACGATGCCCTTGAAGTAGATGCCGCGGTGCTCGAAGAACTCGTGATCCTCGACGGCGAGGAACGCATCGATCAGCTTCTTCGGGATCCGCTCGTACGGCACGATCTCGCGGCGCTCCTTCGCGAACTCGCCGAGCAGCGTGCCATCGGCGGCGTACATCCGCGTCACGCCCGAGGCCGTGCTCGAGTACTGCGTGAAGTCGGGGATCGGCGGCGCGCTGACCGAGACGTAGGCGTAGACCGAGGTCACGCCGATCAGCAGCGCAGCGATCAGGCACAGCGCCGCGAAGCCGAACAGCTTGGCGGTCCAGTAGAGCACTCCACCGTCGGCGGGGTTCGCGACGACCACGCGCGGGCGCTTCACCGAGGTCGGCGCGTCGAGGGAGTGTGCCTTCCGATCGAACGGGACCGTGAGGTCGTCGTCGCTCGGGGGTAGGGTACTGCTCGGCACGCCGGCATCTTATAGACCAGCCGACGGGCCGGCCAGCAAGTGCTAGGCTCACGGCACCTGATGCGTTGGCTGTTGTTCACGATCCTGCTGGCTTGCAAAGGCGACCCGAAGCCCGCGCCCGCGCCCGAATCGGCATCCTCCGGATCCGAATCCAAATCCGGATCCGCCGAAACGCCAAAAGCCGCCGTGCGCGACCGCCCAGTGCTCGAGCAGGAAAAGCCGAGCCGCGCGTCGCATGACGACTTCGAGGCCGAGGTCCGCGATGCCGAGTGGGCGCCCGGGATCGAGACCGGCATCAAGGAGCGGTTCGCGCAGATCCGCGGAGCAAAACTCGAGCAAACCGAGTGTCGCAAGACGAAGTGCCGGCTGACCCTCACCGGGAGTGAAGGCGATCTCGCGCAGGCGATCGCCGACCTCGAAGGTCCGCGCGGTCTCCACGGCTACGCGAAGAACGTGCTGCTCACGGCACCGGCACAAAAGCCCGACGGCACCGTCGAGCTCCGCGCGATCGCGATTTTTGATCGTTGATTCGTTCGGTTCGCGGAGCGCTGCCGTCGTGCGGCAAGGACTCCGAGGCGTTCGTGACGAACGTCCGTCGACTGGCGGTGCTTCGCGTCGGCGAACCCGTCCCAAATAGAAAACGCCGCTCGTCGGGGGAAACGAGCGGCGCAGGGGGCGAACGAAACGTGGCTTACGCGGCAGCCGCGGCGGCGAGGTCCGCGATCGGCGAGTCGCCGGCGATGTTCTGCAGGCAGCGCACGAGGTGCGCGCGGATCTTGTGCTTCTTCGAGTAGACCGTCTTCAGGCTGATCTGCATCTCGACGGCGATCTCGTCGGCCTCGAGACCCTTCTGGTAGTAGAGCTGGACGAACTGGCGATCCTTGTCCGTGAAGTCCGAGAGCAGCTCGTTGAGGTGGTCCCAACGCTCCTTCTCGATCAATTCGTCGAGCGGCGTGCGATCGCACTCCTCGTGCGGGTCGAGGTTGCCGTCGACCTTGTCGAGCAGCGGACGGCGACCAGCGCCACGCAGGAAGTCGTACGCGGCGTTGACCGAGATCATGCCGATCCACGAGCCGAGCTTGGTGCCGCGGGCGGGGTTGTAGATGCGGAGCTTGCGCATGTCGTCGCGCACGAGCTGCATCATGACGTCGGCGTAGATCTCATCCAGGTCCGCGCTGCCCAGCGTGGGCGAGTACTTGAGGGTCACCTTGGTGATGCAGCGATAGATCAGCGGACGGAAGCGGCGGATCAGCTCCGCCCAGCCGCGCGCTTCGCTTCGCAGCACGAACTTGAGCAACTCGCGGTCGGTCCAATCAACGGAGTTCTTAGAGATGCGAGTCGCGAGAAGTGCCATTCGGTGTCCCCCTTGGAATTTGTGGGAAACCCTTACAGCAACCATGGTGCCACGCCTAACCAACTGAAACTATAGGCGACACTCCCGATGGCTAAGGCTCCAGCCACCATTCGTAGGTGGATTCGACCAACCACCAGGGAAGCGATCCCGATCTACGTCCGTAACTCCCGGCGCTCCTGCGATGTAGGTGCGGCATCGCGTTACGGTCCGCGCATGTTCGGCCCGCACGACGGCACCCGCGTCCACCCGCACCCCTACCGCCGGATGATGCTGTTCCTGATGCGCGGCCGGAACGAGTCCGCCGTGTACTTCGAACAGCGCCTCGATCTGTCGAAGACGCTCCCGTGGCTCGCGGCGTGGAACGCGACGCACGGTGCAAGAGCGACGCTGTTCCACGTCATCCTCCACGGCATCTCCTCTGTGTTGCACGAGCGCGAGCGGCTGAACCGCTTCACGGTCGGGCGTCGCACGTTCCAGCGCACGCACGTCGCGTTGTCGTTCGCGGCAAAGAAGCAGATGTCCGACGAGGCGCCGCTCGCGACGATCAAGCGTCGCTTCGATCGCGAGGAGGCGTTTCCGGATCTGGTGACCAAGCTGACCACCGAGGTCGGCGGCGCGAAGTCCGAGGCGCGCTCGGCGATGGACAAGGAGCTCGGCATCCTCCTCGCGCTGCCGGGCTTCCTGCTCGCGTTCGGGCTCGGGCTCCTCAAGCGGCTCTATGCGATCGGGCTCGCGCCGCGCAGCTTGATCGACACCGATCCGCTCTACACGTCCGCGTTCGTGGCGAACCTCGGCTCGATCGGGATCGACGCCGCGTATCACCATCTCTACGAGCACGGGAACTGCCCGCTGTTCGTCACCATCGGGCAGGTGCGCGACGGTCAGCTCACGATCCGCTACACGTTCGACGAGCGCGTCGAGGATGGGCTGTACTGCGCGAAGTCGCTGCAGGTGCTGGCGCGGCGGATCGAGGACCCGGCCGCGTGGATCAACTGATCAACGCGCATTCAGTTCGGGACATCGGCGCAGTGGAATCTACCGTCGTTCTGCGCCGGGAACCGGTAGAGACCGCTGAAGCACATCTCCTTCGTCGAGCTCTCGCCAAAGCCGACGGCGCTATTGGTCGTGTTCTCCCACGTGCACGCAACCTTGATCTGGTCGCCTACCGCGACGTTGAACATCGGATTCTGCAGGTAGTAGTTCTGCTCCTGGAAATCGTACGGACCGTCATGGAGCACGGTCGTCTCCGCACCGCGCGTAATGGACACCTTCTGATGCGTGCCGAGTTGATGCTGGTGGGGCCACACCGCGAAGATCGAGTATGCCTTGTCAGACGTGCATCCACCGGTGAAGGTGAATGGCGGGGGATTTGCCGGGTCGGGCGCCTTCGGAATGTTGAAGGCGAACCCCCCAGCAAACACGAACTCCGCAAGCATCGGCGGTGGCGTTGGCTGTGACTTCACGAGGATCGCGGTCTCTCCCGCGAGATCCTCGTCGGTGGCATTGAACAGGTGCAGATTCAGGTGGAGTTGCTGACCCGCACTGAGCTTGAGACCGACATCGGTGGGGAACTCGAGCAGGCCCGCGTTGGTGCCCGACGCATAGATCATGTCCATGCCGATCTCGGTGAAGTTGCAGCCGTCGTCGTTGCCGTCGGCGCCGCTCGTTCCGTTGCTCCCCGCGAACGACAGCACCGTGTGGTGCGTTCCCGTCGGCGCCTGCGCCTGGATCGCGGTGACGTAGATGTCTTCCGTCGGCGTGAAGCGGACGCACTTGTAGACATCCGATGCCCCCGACGTCGGCGGTGCCAGCTCCCACGTGCGACCGATCAGGCGCGTGAAGCCCTCGGGGATGACCGCGGCATCGGGCCCCGGGTTCGTCGCGTCGGGGTTCGGCATGTCGTCATCATCGCCGCCGCCGCCGCTCCCACCACATGCCACGAGCAAAGCACAGCAGAGGATGCCCTTCATCGCCGCGGACTATAGAGCCATCGTCAGAACGGGCGCGCGAAAAAATGAAGTGATCGTCAGTTTGCGAGCCCGGCGCTGTGCGGCATCACACGATCGCGTGGGCCTGCGAGGAGTTGAGCCTCGCCGCGAATGTGAGGGTCAGCCGAGGTTCGCGACGATGTCGGTCAGGTCCGACGTCCACGCCGCCAACCGCGCACGTTCTCGCGCCATCGCCTCGGGGCCGCTCGCGCTGATCTCGTCGGCGACATCGGCGGCGAGTTGGAGGCTGGCGTGCGTGCTGTCGAGCAGCTCGAGCAAGCGACCGGCGAGGGCGTAGCGAGCGACTTCGTGATCGGCGAGGGCGCGATTGGTCAGCTCGCGCGAGCCGTGCTCGAGCCGCGCGAGCAGCGTGGCCTCGGGGGTATCGAGCGTCAGCGGCGTCGGCTCGAAGGGACGTCCGGGCGACAGCTCGAACGACGCGAGCGCGTCGAACGGAACCACGTCGGTGTCGACCAGCGCGGCGAGCTCGACGAGCAGCTCGGAGGCGATCTGAGCGAGCGAGCGAGCGGCGCCGGCGAACACGCGGCGCGCGAAGTGATCGAGGTGCTTGCGCGCGATCCGCTCGGGATCGGAGTCGGCGAGCGCGCCGAGCGCGTCGACCCGCGTGGCCATCAGGAACTTGGTGCGCTCGCTGGAGAGCCAGGCGATCAACGCGAAGGGGGCGATGCGCAGGTTCTGGCTGTGAAGCTCGACGACCGCGTGGGCGAGCACGCGCGCGATCGTCAGCGAATCGCAGCGCTCGAGGTTCTCGTGGTCGGAGCGCTCGAGCGCGTGGCGGCGCTCGATGAGGTGATGCTGCAGCCGCGCACAGAGCCGGAGGGCACAGCGCGGGACGTCCGGTCCGAGCTCGCGGCGCAGCAGCTGGACCTCGGCGGCGATCGCTACGGCATCACAACGCTCGCTGAGCAGCTCGAGGGCCACGAGCGGGTCCGCGAGGGCAGGCGCGGCGAGCTGGCCGAGACGCATCAGGCCACCGCACACGGATCGCTGGAGACGTCACCGAGCCAGCGACCACCCTGCTCGCGCAGCTTGTTGGCGAGGATGCGGTCGACGAACGCGTGGCGGTCTCCGCACCTGACCAGATAGGGAGCGACCTCGTGGTGCCCACCGCGCTCCAGCGTCACCTCGCGCGCATCCTGTGCGGCAACCCGGTCGAGAACTTGATGGAGGACAGTGTGCGACATGTTCACCAGAGGCGGGGGACCGCCAGCAGTACGGGCGATTGGAGGAAACAGACGAGGACGTCGTTACGATCCTTATCGTCCCTGACCGCCACTCTTGAAGTGCGAGCACGCGACGTGCCATCGCCACGCCCGCGACAGAGCGAGGCAGGAGCGCGCGTTTCGATCCAGGCTGGCGTCGCGTCGCGTCGCGTCGCGTTCACGGTTCGGTCGGGTGTGCTGCGGCTGATGAGGCGCGCATCGAGGGATCCCGTGACGGATCGCGAGACGGACCGACACCAACCTCGAAAACCAAGAGGTCACATGACGGACGCCCGCTTCCTTACGGCTGCGTTGCTTGTCGTGGCCACCGGCTGTCCCGATCGCACGATCGCGGAAGTGCCGGTGGACCAGGACAAGATCGAGCAGCTCGATATTCCTGCCGTTCCCAAAGGCTTCGACATCCTGTTCGTGATCGACGACTCCGGGTCGATGGTCGACGAACAGGCGTCGCTCCGCGCGAACTTCCCGAAGATGATCGAGGTGCTCGAGCAGCTTGAGGGCGGCTTGCCCGACGTGCATATCGGCGTCGTCACTCCGAACATGGGGACGAGTGCCACGGACGGCAGCTCCGCGGCACCTGCCGGGACGTGTAGCGGCCAGGGTGAGGGCGGTGCGTTGCGTGCGCTCGACGGGATCCGGTTCCTCGCCGACAGACCCGACGGGGACGGCGGCCGGATCCGAAACTACAGCGGCACGCTCGCGGAGGCGTTCTCGCAGCTCGCGAACGTCGGCGCGGCAGGCTGCGGCCTCGAGCAACATCTCGAGGCGATGAAGCGCGCCACCGATGGCTCGAACTCACTCAACGCGGGCTTCTTGCGCGAGGATGCCTATTTCGCCGTGATCGTGATCGCCGACGAGGATGATTGCTCGCTGGCGAACAGCTCGCTGTTCGACGCGATCCCCCGCAGCGATCCGAGATACGGCGACAAGATCAACTTTCGCTGCATCGCGCAGGGCGTGGTCTGCGAGTCGCCGGCAACGGACTTCTTTGCCGCCGACGGCCCGCGCGAGGACTGTTCCCCACGCGAGGACTCGACGGAGCTGACGAGCATCGCGCGCTACGCGGAGCACCTGAAGTCGCTGAAGGCCGACCCGCGCGACGTGGCGGTTGCTGCGATCACCGGTGATCCGGAGAACTTCGAGATCACCACCGACAACGGCGTCACCGAGATCGGGAACGCCTGCTCGAATCCGGGCGCCGCCGCCGCACCAGCCGTGCGCATCGATGGACTCCTCCAGCACTTCGAGCTGTCGACCCGCGCCACGATCTGCGAAGGCGATCTCTCGCAGGGTCTCCGCCAGATCGGCGAGCTGATCACCGAGCGGATCGACCCGTGCTTCGATTCGAACCTCGCGGACATCGATCCCGCCACGCCGGGCGCCCAGTACGAGTGCTCGGTCACCGAGGTCCGACGCACCGCCGGGCAGGAGGAGGAGATCGATGTCCTCCCGGCGTGCGACCGCGGTGCACCCCCCTGCTTCCGGATCGAGGAGGACGCGGTCCAGTGCAGCTACACGGCGGCCGATCCACACCTCAAGCTGGTCATCGAGCGCAGCGCGGCGGTGGATCCAACCCTCCACATCAAGGCAGCGTGCGTGACGGCGACATCTGCCGGCTCGCTAGCTCGCCGCACCATCGCGGGACCAGTCTTGTAGTCTTGTAGTAGGGTGCCCGGGCAGTGCCAGCCCCGGGCAAGCCATGGATCACCGCCAACCAGGTCACGCTGGGGCGTCTGATCCCGATGCCGCTCCTGAGCTGGCTGATCTACGAGGGCGCGAAGTCCGGGTACGAGAACAACCCGTACATGTGGGGGGCCTTGATCGCGGGCGTGATCGTCGGGTCCACCGACTGGGTCGACGGCATGCTCGCCCGCAAGTACGGCCCCACGGTCCTCGGCGGGTTGCTCGATCCGATCGCCGACAAGGTGTTCATCGCGTTCGCGTACATCCCGTTCTGCGACGACATCGGCGGGACGAGCCTGGTGCCCGCGTGGGTGGTCGCGTTGATGTTCACGCGCGAGTTCTTCATCACCGCGCTGCGCTCGGCGTACGAGCAGCGGGACCTCACGCTCAAGACCAGCTACCTCGCGAAGGTCAAGACGTGGACCCAGATGCAGGGCATCGGCGTGATGCTGCTGTTCCCGCTGATCCCCGAGAGCAAGCAGCACATCCTGGTGTGGTTCCTCGGCGTGCTGGTGGTCGCACCGCTGCCGCTGGTCGCGTTCCTGTCGTGGAAGCGGAAGAAGCTGTGGCGCGGCGGGCTGATCATGGCCGGCTCGGTTGCCCCGATCTTCGCGCTTGCCTGGCACGGCGATACCGAGCTGACGCTCCGCTGGATCATGATCGCCGTCGTCGGGCTGACCTGGATCTCGGGCATCGACTACATCGTCGTCGGCTGGAAGCAGCTGCGCGGTCGCGGTGACTTCACCAAGTCGGATGCGGTCCGGCTGATCGGCGCGCTCGCGCTCCCGGCCCTGGTGTTCGCGGTCCTCGTCGAGACCGCTGCGCCCGCGTGGCCGGTGTTCACGATCATGGCGTTCGAGCTGTCGGTCGGCGGGCTCGATAATCTGCTGTCGCACCACAAGGTCGCCACCAAGGCGCTCGCGTGGGGTGGCCGCGTGCTCGGCGTGTGCGCGCTCCTCGGTGGGGCATTGCTCCTCAAGGAGCAGGCCACGATCTTCGCTGCCATCGCGGCGGTGGTCTCGGTCGTCGGTGTGTCGGCGGAGTTCTGGCGCGGCCGCGACTACTTCATGGATCGGCGGATCCGCGACAAAGCCGCGCGAGCCGCTGCAGCCGAGCAGGAAACCCGTTAGCCTGTTCGCGTGGCCGAGTTGATGGGCGAGAACACCGGCGATAAGTCGCCCGCGTACGCCACACGCTCCCAACCCCGCCTCGAGGCGTGTAGCGATCCCCTGGTCTCGGTGGTCGAGCTCGACTTCAAGACCAAGGCGTACCGCCGGATCACGCCCGACGAGGTCGCCGCCTCGATGACCTCCGGCAAGTTCGTGTGGGTCGACATCGACGTCGCCCAGACCGAGGAGGCCCGCGCGCTCCTCACCAAGCTCGAGCTCTGTGCACCCGAGATCGTCGAAGACGCACTCACCCGCGAGCCCGCCACGCAGATCGCTCGCTACGATCACTATCTCCACCTCGTACTCTCGGGCTGCCGGCTCGCCGGTCACAAGTTCGACCTCGAGCGCGTCGACGCGATGATGGGCGAGAACTTCCTGCTCACGCTCCACAAGGGCCAGCCGGTGTTCCTCGAAGCGGTGCGCAAGAGCTACCTCGTCGACTTCGTCCGGTTCGCGCAGAGCCCGAGCTTCTTGCTCTACGAGCTGTGGGATCACCTGATCGAGAACTACCTCGGCGTGCACAAGAAGTTCGAGGAGCGCGTCGAGACGGTGCAGCAGCGCCTGATCGGTTCCTCCGTCGACGAGAAGGTCTTCAACGAAGCCTCCGAGCTGACGGTCGATCTGCTCCACCTTCGCAAGGTCGTGCTGCCAGCGCGCGCGGTGCTCACCGATCTTTCCACGCGCAAGTCGCCGTTCGTCAGCGAAGCCACGCAGCCGTATCTCGGCAACATGGTCGGCACCATCGAGCGCGTGCTGCAGGACGTGCTCGTCGATCGCGACATCCTCAACGGCTCGCTCAACAACTACATGTCCTTGGTCGCTCACAAGACGAACAAGGTCATGGGGCGATTGACCGTCGTCAGCATCATCTTCCTGCCGTTGACGTTCCTCTGCGGTGTCTACGGCATGAACTTCAACGCCGACATCGGCAACATGCCGGAGCTCAACTGGGAGCACGGCTATCTGTTCTTCTGGGTGCTCACCGGCGTCATCATTGCCGGCCTGATCGCGCTCATGAAGTGGTTCAAGCTGCTTTGAGGCTGCGCTCGATCCGCGCCAGCCGCTCCACCACATCCTCGTAGAGGCGATCGGTCTTCTCGTGCAGGTGCGAGACCTCGAGCTCCGCCTTGACGTTGACCTCGTACTCGATGTCCGCACGAACACGGTCTTTGGCAGCCTGTCGGGTCTGACTCAGCAGCACGAAGCACGACAGGAAGATCGCCTCGAGCGAGACGATCATCGTCAGCAGTCCGAACGGGTATGGATCGAAGTCGAATCCGAAGACGGTGTTGAGCGCGACCCAGATGACGAACCAACCGGCGTTCAGCAGCAGGAACGCCATGCTGCCCGAGAAGGCGGCGATCGCATCGGAGACTAGATCGAGCAGGGACGACTGCTGAGCGACCTCCTCGTTCGCATTCTTCGCGACCCGCGACCGCAACAGCGCGTTTGCCTTCCGCGTCATCCCACCCATCGCGGTCAGCAGATCGAGTGCCGCGGCCGGGCGCTTCTCGAACAGCTGCAGGAGATCCTCGCGATCGAGCACGAGGAGCTCGGTCGCCTCGACGGCCGTGGCCGAGGCCGTGCGGGAGCCACCGTCGAGGAGTGACAGCTCTCCGAAGAAGTCATCGGGCCCCGCGGTGTGGAGCACGATCTTCTGCCCGGTCGTGTCCTTGACGAACAGCTCGATCGCGCCCTCCTTGATGATGAACATCGAGTCGCCGGGCTCGCCATCGCGAAACAGCACCTCACCTGCGTTGACCTTTCGGTTGGTGACGGCGAGTGCGAGGACACCGCGCTCGTCGGCGTCCAGATGACCGAACAGTTTGATCCGCACAAGGAAGTCGGGATCGGTAGGCATCGCCCGCAGCGTAGGCGATCGTGATCGGGCAAAACGCCCGTCGCAATCAGGCAAATTGCCCGCACGCTCAGCGCTCGAGCGGGATCGAGATCGCGAAGCGGGCACCACCGTTCGGCGCCGCGTCGCACTGGATCGTTCCTCCGTGTGCCGCGATGACCTGGCGGGCGATGTAGAGCCCGATCCCGACGCCGGCCGGTCGAACCTCGCCGCCCCGGACGTGCTCGACGCGGAAGAACCGATCAAAAATCCGCTCGCGAAACTCCGCAGGCACACCCGGACCAGAATCGATCACCTCGATCGTGGCGCGCGCTCCGAGCGTGGCTCGCACCTCGATGCGCCCACCGGCTGGGGTGTACTTGATCGCGTTCGACAACACGTTGGAGACCGCCATGCCGAGGCGTTTTCGATCGCCTGCGATCGACTCGACGGCTCCCTCGGTGTGCACCTCGACGTGGATCTGCGACGCCTCGACCCCGCGCGCGCAGTGCTCGACCAGCTCCGCGAGCGAGACGCGACTCCATTCGAGCCGCAATTGACCGGCCTCGATCTGCGTGAGGTCGAGGAATTCATCGACCAGCGTCGAGAGTTGCTCGACGCCGAGGACCGCCGTCTCGACGATCTCGCGATCGCGTGGTTCGTACGCGGCAGCGCGCTCCTTCATCATCAGCAGCGTCATCCGCATCGTGGTCAGCGGCGTACGCAGCTCGTGCGAGGCCACGGCGACCAGCTCGAGGCGCATCTCGTCGAGCCGGACCAGCTCGGTGACATCGGAGAGCACCAGGACCGCGCCCCTGCTTCCCTCGATCGGCACGACGCGAGGCAGCAGCTTGCGAGGTCGACCGGCGATCTCGAGCTCGATCGCGCGTGCGAGATCGACGCGCGGATCCGGCGCGGCACTCGAACGCAACACGGCGTCGACGGAATCACGGGTCACCAGCGGCACCGGGAGATCGTCGAGCCCGCGGCCGTGCACGGAGCCGAGCGCGTCGACCGCACGCGGATTGGTCGAAGACACGTTTCGATCCCGATCGATCACGATCACCGCATCGGGCAACGCCTCGAGCGTGGCCTCGAGCGTCTCCTTCGCCTTGATCACCTCGCCGATGTTCGCGCGCCGGAACTCCTGGAGCTCGTCGGCCATCCGGTTCAAGCCGCCGCCGAGCCTGCCGAGCTCGTCATCGCGACGTACGCGCACCCGCTGGGTGAAGTCTCCGCGGCGGATTCCCTCGACGGCGCGGGTCGTCTCGCGGAGAGGCAGCATCACCACGCGCGCGAGGTGCAGCACGATCGCGATCAGCAGGATCAGCGCGGCCACACTGATCGCACCGACGATCAGCATCGATTGCGTCGAGCGATCGCGCGCCCACTCGGCGACCAGCAGACTCGACCGGAAGTGTTGGTCCCGGAGCTGATTCGTCGTCGCCACGGCGCGCCGCAGCAGGGGGTTGACCTGCTCGTGGTAACGCATCCGCGCATCGGCGCTCGAGGCGCTCTCCACCAGCCGGTCGCCGGCGTGTCGATAGATGTCGATGTCGGAGCGGAGTTGCGTCGCGATCCTGCGCTCGTCGGGCGCGTGCAGCGAGTTTGCGAGATGGACGAGGGCCCGCTCCACGCTTGCCCGTTCGCGCACCAGCTCCGCCTTGCCGCGCGGACTGTCACTCAGCGCGAGGAGCATCGCGTCGTCCTCGCGCTCGAGCCCGCCGGCGAGCTTGGCGGTGGCATCCGTCGCGCGCTCGTCGTCGGTCACGGTCTCGTCGACGACGCGGCTGACGTTGCGAAACGACGTCACGCTCCACACGCCGGTGGCGAGGGTGGTGCCGATCAGCAACGTGCCGGCGATCCCGAGCCTCGTGCGCAGCTGCAGCGTGACTGTCATGTCAGGCCGTAGCGCTTCCGCTTGCGTTGCAGCGTCGATGCATCGATGCCGAGTGTGCGCGCCGCGGTCTCGAGCGTCGGTGCGCGGGCGATGATGCGTGCGATGTGCTCGCGCTCGAGCGCGTCCAGGCTGACTTCAGCACCGAGCGCAGCCTCGACGGAAGGACGACGCGTCGCAGGATCGGGTGCCGGAGGGATTCCCAGATCGTCGACCTCGATGCGAGGGCCGGGACTCAAGATCACTGCTCGCTCGACGGCGTTGCGGAGCTCGCGCAGGTTGCCCGGCCACGCGTGACTCGCGATCGCGCGAAGTGATGCCTCCGAGAGCTCGAATGCGGGCCGATGCTGCCGCGCCGCCGCACGTGCGAGGTAGTGCTGCGCGAACGGGCGAAGATCCTCGGTGCGATCGCGCAAGGCTGGACACACCAGCGTCACGACGTTGAGGCGGAACAGCAGGTCCTCGCGAAACCGGCCGGTCTCCTCGATGTTGCGGTTGGTCGCGGCGATCAGGCGAACGTGCCGCTCCTCGTCGAGGAACCGCAGCAGGTGCGCCTGTCCCTCGACGGAGAGATCGCCGATCTCGTCGAGGAACAGCGTGCCACCGTCGGATTCCTGGAGCTTGCGCTTGTTCAGCAGCTCGTTCGAATGCGCGTGACAACTCACCGAGACGAACGGTGCGGCTTTGCGTGAGCCGTGCTGCCAGAGCCAGCGCGCCAGCACGTTCTTGCCGGTGCCGCTCTCGCCGCGCAGCAGGACGGGCACGTCGGTGCTTGCGACCCGCGTGGCCTGCTTCATCAGCGTGCGGACCGTCGCGCTGTCGGTCTCGAAGCGCTCGTCGGCGGCACCCGCTTGCTCGAGCCGGATCTCGGCGTCCGCGAGGCGCTGGCGCAACCGGAGGGCATCGAGGGCACGGCGCGTCGCGGCCCTCACCTGATCGGGCGTGAACGGCTTCGGCAGATAATCGCAGGCGCCACGCTTCATCGCCTCGACGGCAGACTCGAACGTCGCGAACGCGGTGACGACGATGATCGCGAGGTCGGGCTGCCTCTGCAGCAACTCGGGGATCGCGTCGAGCCCAGCCTCCTTGCCGAGCCAGAGATCGAGCAACACGAGGTCGAAGCGTCCGCGATCGAGCGCCTCGTACGCCGCTGCGGAGCTGCCAACTCCGAGCACGCGGGCGCCGTCGGCTTCGAGGCACAACCGCAACGACTGCCGAATTCCCGGATCGTCGTCGACGACAAGCGCGGACCAGGTCGACATGACCGTCGGCGTACCACGATCCGGCGGGGCCGTCAGATCAGGACTCCGGACAGCACCAGCTTCGCGATCGTGAAGTAGATGACGATCCCGCTGACATCGACGAGGGTCGCGACGAGCGGCGCCGACGCATTGGCAGGATCCGCGCCCAGCTTCCGCAGCACGAACGGCAACATCGAGCCGGAGACGATTCCCCACAGCACGCAGCCCGTGACGCTGAGTGCGACCGTCACGCCGATCAGCACGAAGTGGGCACCGTACGCGCCGGCCGCGCCCCAGATCAGCACGCGGATCGACGCGCAGGTCCCGAGGACGGCACCGAGCGCGAGCCCGATCAATACCTCGCGACGCAGCACCAACCACCAATCCGCGGTCCGGACCTCGCCGAGTGCCATCGCACGAATGACCAGCGTCGACGCCTGCGAGCCGGAGTTGCCGCCGCTCGAGATGATCAAGGGGAGGAACAACGCGAGCACCGGGATCAGATCGTCCTCGAAGAACCCGAGCGCGGTCGCGGTGAACATCTCGCCGATCAGCAGGATCGTCAGCCAGCGACCGCGCTTGCGGATCATGTCGCCCCGGCTGGACTGCAGGTACGGGAGATCGAGCACGTCCATGCCGCCGAACTACTGGGCGTCCTCGGTCGCGGCCTCGCGCACCACGTCGACGATGTCGTCGATGGTCACGATGCCCTGCATGCGGCCTTCCGCGTCGACGACCGGTACGACGGAGAGATCGTGCTCGGCAAAGATCCGCGACACCGCCTCCTGATCCATCTCGTCGGTCGCGCGCGCGACGTCGGTCTCCATGATCTCGGCGACGGTCTTCTTCGGATCGGTGACCACTAGATCGCGGAGCGAGACCACGCCGAGCAACCGCTGCTCGGGATCGAGCACGTACGCGGTGTAGATGGTCTCCAGGTTGTCGTGAGCCTGGCGTTGCAGATAGGCGATGGCCTCGCCGACGATCATCTGAGGCCGCAGCCGCGCGTAGCGCGTCGACATCAACCCGCCGGCCTCGTCCTCGGCGTAAGCGAGCAGAGCCGTGACCTCCTTGTGAGTCGGGGCGTCGAGGAGCGCGAGGAGCGTGTCGCGGTGCTCGTCGCCGGCGCGCTGGATCACGTCGGCCACGTCATCGGGCTCGAGCATGCGCATCCACTGGCGGCGTTGCCCGGGGCGAAAGTGCACGAGCAGCGCCGCATGATCGGCCGCCGGGAGGGCGATGAAGAAGTCTTCGGCGGATTCGCGCGGCAAGACCCGCAAGCCGTCGGCGCGTTCCTCGAGATCGAGGAGCGGCCACGCATCGCGAAGCTCGTCCGGCGACAGCTCCTCGTCGTCCGGTGGCGTGTGGGAGGGAATCGGTGGCAGCAGCGTCGAGCGCCGACTGCGCGGGCTCCCGGCCGGCAGGTCGAGGAGCTCGAACACGTCGGAGTCATCCCCGCGGGTCTCGGCGATCGCACGAATCTCGGCCGCGACCTTTTGTGCCGCTTCCGGTTCGAGCGTGTCGTCGGTCGCCATCACCCGCACGGTGACCACGGTGGCTGAGGTCGTAAAGCCGAGATGTCCGGGCAATTTGCCCGGTTAGCCGTCGGCTAGCACATCTTCCTTGAGGATCTCCTCGGCGTCGGCGGGGACATTCTTTGGGTGAGCGATCTCGAGATCGATGTGTAGTGCCTGAGGGATCTCGACACGCACCGCCTTCTCGATCGCCGCGATGTCGGTCGCGAGCAGCTCGGTCGCCAGCGCTGCGATCCGCTGCAGGGTGGTGTCGCGATGGGCGGGATCGAACGCCTTCGCGGAGAGCGACTTGTTCAGCGACGTGGCGAAGTAGTCGTTGTCGATCGTGATCTCGGCCTTGAACGTGAACTCGTCGGGCGTCAGCTGGCGCGTCTTGACGTCGCGGATGCTGCGTACGATCGCCGTGTTGACCACGATCTCGGTGAACCGAGCCTCGATGCCCTCGGGCACCGCGCGACCGAGCAGGTGCTCGCGGTTCTCGCGTACGAGATAGAACGCGACGAAGCCGAGGATGATCCCGACGACGATCGACCCGATCGAGTCCCACATCGGGTTGCCGGTCTCGTACGCGAGCAGGATGCCGGCAGCCGCGACGACCAAGCCGATCACCGCGGCGCCATCCTCGAGGAGGATCGCGACGGTGGCCGGATCGGCACGCGTCCGCACATAGAGGACGAACGGCACGTCGCCGCGCTGCTTCGCGATCGAGCGAACGGCGAATAACAACACGCCGCCCTCGATCACGAACGACACGCCGAGCACGACGAACGACCGAGAGGTGCGGCATGTGCGGCGAGATCAGCGAGCTGATGCCGTGATAGACGGTGATGCCGCAGCCGATGAAAAAGATGCCGGCGGCCGACAGCATGCCGAACACGAAGCGCTCGGCGCTGTAGCCGTAGTGGAAGCGGTCGTCGGCTTCACGCTCGCCGCGCCGCAGGCCGATGAACAGCAGCAGCTGGTTGCCGGTATCGGCGGCGCTGTGGATCGCCTCGGACAGCATCGCACCCGAGCCCGAGAGGAAGAACGCGATCAGCTTGATCGCCGTAACGAACGTGTTGCCGCACAGCGCCGTGACGACTGCGGTGGCAGAACCCGAGGCCATGAGCGGCGCAGCTTACCGTGGTGCGAGCGCGATCATCCGGCCTGAACAGCAGCAACTGTGCCGTGGTGCGAGCGCGATCATGCGCGTCGCCGAGCTCGACGCGCGTGCCGCGCGAGACTCGCGGCAGATTGCGCGTCGTCGCGCTCACGGTCCGAGCGCGATCATCGACCTGCACAGCAGCAACCGTGCCGATGCGGGCGCCGACCATGCCGCGCGAGACTCACGGCAGATTGTGGGTCGTCGCGCTCACAAACCTCGGCGAATCGCATGCCTTGCTCGCGTGAGGACGTGGAGTTACCGGTGGCCGTGGCTCGACCGTGGATGGGCGCCCGCTCACTTCGCGCCGACGAGTGATTTCGCGAGCTCGTCGAGCTGAACGCGCAGCTCCGCGTGCGGGCGCTCGCCGGCGGCGCTGATCTGGACCACGGTCTTGCCGCTGCAGATCAGATACATCACGACGTGCCGCGGCTCCGACGCCGCCTCGGCGTAGACCGAGACGTCGCCGAACTTCGCGCGCTCGATCTTGCCGAGTGGGTTCTGCGCGTTCGAGTACATCGTCCGGAGCCGCTCCGCGAGCGCGGCGTCGTTGTCGGCCTTGAGCTTGTCGCAGTGATCGGCAGGTGCGAGCTCGCGGACGCCGAGCCACGCTCCGCGATCGGGCGCGAGGTAGATCACCTCGGAGCGCACGCCTTCTTGCGGTGGCTGCGTGCCGGTCGACCACGCCGAGGCCGGCAGCTCGACGGAACCACCGCCCTCGAGCGGATGCTTCTGCTTGCCCTCGGCGAGCGGCTTGAGCCCGAGTGAACCGAGGAACGCTTGCGCAGCGGGTTTATCCGAGCGGGCTGGTGACGCTGCGGAGCGCGCCCCGACCAGCACCGCGATCATCCAGTGGTTCGCGACGTAGCCGCGCGCGATGCCGGCGCCGCCGTCGGGCGTGGTGAACGTGACCGAGGCGGAAGCCGACGTGCCGGCGAGGGGAGGGGCGGGCACGGACTGGGTGGTCGCATCGATCGCGACGCCTGCGATCAGCGTCTTGAGCAACGCCTCGACGCTCGGGCCATCGGGCGAATCGGTGCGCGGCTCGGCGACCACCGCCATCACGCCCTTCTCGAGCTTCGCGGAGTACAGCGTCAGCGCGCGATCGTTCTGACGCACGAGCTCCGTACCGACGGGAAACGTCACCGTCAGTGGCAGCTCGCGACACGACAACTTGCCGTCGGCAGGCAACGCGATCTTCCCGGCCGGCGCGCACGATGGCTCGACGACGACGGGAGGTTCGGGCTTCTCGGGTTCAACAACGGGCTGCTTGCCGCCGCAGGCGACGACGAACGCGAGCGCGAGCCATCTCATCCCGCAGATATATACGTGTGTGATCGGCGGCGCGAGAAATGGACGGACCGTCCCCACCGAGGGCGCTCGGTCTTTTCGAGGCCTTGCGCGACCGGCCTCTACCTATCCCCCATCACGTGATCGTTGGAACGACGGTCATAACGGACCTCGTTATAACCACGGTCATAACCGGTGCGAATCGAGGCGTCGTGAAAATCCGGGACCGTCCCCACATCGGTGGTGCACAAGCGGGTTATGACGACGGTTATAACCAAACTTGTTATGACGACGGTCATAACGAGGGCGGATCGAGGGTGGTGTAGAGGGGCTCGAACGCCGTCGGATGTCACCCGCCCTTGCTAGGCCCTCACCACAAGCGCGTTATGACGACGGTTATAACCAAACTTGTTATGACGACGGTCATAACGAGGGTGGATCGACGGTGGTGCAGAGGGGGCTCGAACGCCGTCGGAGATGTGACCGAGGAGCTGTCCGGTGCCGATGGGGTGATCGTCTGTCGCGCGGGCTCACCTTCATCGGGCTCACCTTCGGGCTCGATGCTCGATGGGGCATGGACCGTCCGAGAGCTCAGGCTTTCGCGACGGCGGCGTCCCAGCGACCGAGATGCTCTTTCACCCGTGCGCGATCTGTCGTCGGCGTGAACGTGCGGTCGAGCTTCCAGGTCTTGCGGATCTGATCCTGGTCCTTCCAGACGCCCGCACCGAGGCCAGCGAGGAACGCGGCACCGAGCGCCGTGGTCTCGACCATCGCGGGACGACAGATCTCGACGCCGAGCACGTCGGACTGGAACTGCATCAACAGATCGTTCGCCGCGGCGCCGCCGTCGACCTTGAGCGTACCCAGCGCCTGGCCGGCATCGGTCGCCATCGCGGACAGGATGTCGACGTTCTGCAACGCGATGCCCTCGAGCGTGGCGCGGGCGATGTGCGCTCGCGTGGTGCCGCGCGTCAGCCCGGTGATCGAGCCACGCGCCTCGGGCCGCCAGTGCGGTGCACCGAGACCCGCGAACGCGGGCACTACGATCACGCCGCCGGAGTCGGGAACGCTGAGCGCGAGCGCCTCGACTTCCTTCGCCGACGAGAAGAACTGCAGGCCGTCGCGCAACCACTGCACGGCTGCGCCGGTGACGAAGATGGCGCCCTCCA
>JANNBP010000166.1:0-6229 GCA_031385555.1 Deltaproteobacteria bacterium
CACCTCCAACAAGCACAACGTCATCCACGCGACGGTCGAGGCGCTCAAGGCGCTCCGGTCGATCGACCAGGTGGCGAAGACCCGCGGCAAGACGGTGTCGGAGCTCCAGGCCGGCAACCGCAAGCGCTCCACGGCGCCCGCCCCGTAAGGAACCGTCATGGCGATCAAGCTCAAAGTCACCCAGGTCAAGAGCGGCGTCGGCAAGTCCGACACCCAGAACAAGACCCTCCAGGGGCTCGGCCTTCGTGGTCCGCGCAGCACGAAGGTCCTGCTCGACACGCCGTCCATCCGCGGAATGATCCGCAAGGTCAGCCACCTCATCACGGTCGAGGCGGCGGACTGATCGATCTCTCGGGACGTGCTCGGGGCTTCCCGAACCCTTCCCGAACCCTTTTGGCTAGGTAGCGATCTAGCCAGTTGCTCAAACTTAGAATCCGCGCCAGATTCGGGCGCGGATTGCGTGAGAGGTCCAACCAGGTTGGACCGGATAAGAGAATTCTGATGGCGATCACGTTGCACAATCTCCACCCGAACGAGGGCGCGACCCGCGAGAAGAAGCGGCTCGGCCGTGGTCGTGGATCCGGTAAGGGCAAGACGTCTGGTAAGGGCGTCAAGGGCCAGAAGGCTCGCCCCGGTCACCACGGCGCGCGTTACGCGTTCGAAGGTGGGCAGATGCCGATGCCTCGCCGCATTGGTAAGCGCGGCTTCAAGAACCCGAACCGCATCCACGCGTACCCGATCAACCTGTCGACGCTCGAGGCGAAGTTCGACGCGGGCTCGACGGTCGACCTCGCGTCGCTCCAGGCCAAGGGCCTCGTCCCGAAGATCGCCGAGTACGTGAAGATCCTCGGCGAGGGCGAGATCACGAAGAAGCTTTCGATCAAGGCGTACGGCGTCTCCGCCGTGGCCAAAGAGAAGATCGAAAAGGTCGGCGGCACCGTCGAAGCAATCGGGCGTCAAGCCCAGGCTGCTCAGAGCTAAGGAAAAGAGAACCGCGCGTGGCTGGTTTTTCGAACCTCGTGAAGATCCCGGAGCTGCGCAAGCGGATCCTCTTCACGCTGTTCATCCTCGCTGTTTATCGCCTGGGCGTGTTCATCACGGTCCCGGGTGTCAATCGCGCCGAGATGACGCACGTGGTCACCAAGGGTGGCTCGGGCTCGTTCCTCGGCATGTTCAACATGTTCTCGGGCGGCGCGCTCGAGCAATTCTCGATCTTCACGCTCGGCATCATGCCGTACGTGACGGCGTCGATCGTGATGCAGCTGCTCACGGTCGTCGTCCCCAAACTCGACCAGATCAACAAAGAGGGCGAGCAGGGCAGGCGGAAGATCAACCAGTACACCCGCTACGGCACGGTCCTCGTCGCGATCGTCCAGGCGTGGTTCGCCGCTTCGTACGTCCAGGGTCTCGGTGGCACCGGCGGTGCGAACGCGGTCGTCGCCGAGGATATCCAGGGCCTGTCGTTCCACCTGCTCACCGTCGTCACGATGACCACCGGCACGGTCGTCATCATGTGGTTCGGCGAGCTGATCACGGAACAGGGTATCGGCAACGGATCATCGATGGTGATCTTCGCAGGCATCGTCGCGGATATGCCCGATGCGATCACCAAGTTCATCGGCACAGGTAGCGGTGGTGTCTCCGGACTCACCGTCGCGTTCGTGTCGCTCCTCGTGATCACCACGATCGCGGGCATCTGCTTCTTCGAGCGCAGCCACCGCCGGATCCCGGTGCAATACACCAAGCGGCAAGTCGGCCGGAAGATGTACTCCGGCGCGCAGAGTTATCTGCCGCTCAAGATCAACGTCTCGGGCGTCATCCCACCGATCTTCGCATCGTCGATCTTGATGTTCCCGGCGCAGATCGCCGGCATGTCGAACTCGGGCTGGATGCAGGAGTTCTCGTCGATCCTCCATCCGGCGGACTGGCGCTACAACCTGATCTTCACGCTGCTCGTCGTGTTCTTCGCGTTCTTCTACACGGCCGTCGTGTTCAATCCGGTGGACGTCGCAGACAACCTGAAGAAGTCGGGCGGCTTCGTGCCCGGGATTCGTCCGGGCAAGAACACGGCGCAGTACATCGAGAAGGTGCTGTCGCGGATCACGTTCGCAGGTGCGCTGTACCTGTCGCTGATCTGCATGATCCCGGCGTTGCTCCAGAAGTACTTCCAGGTGCCGTTCGCGTTCGGTGGTACGGGGCTCTTGATCGTCGTCGGTGTCGCGCTCGACACCGTGCAACAGATCGAGTCGCACCTCATCACGCGCAACTACGAAGGCTTCGCGGGCCCCAAGGGTCCGCGTATTCGCGGCCGCGTCGCCGCGCGTCCCCGCTAACCGATGGCCGAAGGCGAGCGAGGCCGTCTGGCCGAGTCGAGCGCGAGAGGTTAGAGGATGTCGCGAGCTGGGCTCTCTCCAACGAGCGTGACGTTCCGTGGAAGCTTCCGCTTCGCGGACGCGGAGGAGCTCGATGCCGCCCTCGCGCAGCTCCAGGAGCTGATCGATAGCGAAGACGACGACGTCGCGACCGCGCTGGTGCTGCGGCGTCGAGGGTGCGAGCTGCGCGTGATGGTCGAGACGACCTGCGCGCGCGATGAGTACCTCGCCTACGAGACGTTGATCGAAGCGCTCGCGACGTTCGCGAGCTCTGGTGAAGTCACCGGCGAGATCGACGACACGATCACGACCTACGCCGCGCTCGTCGAGGCGTCGGTCGCCAAGGTTGCGGTGATGGCGTGGCTGCCCCTGCTGGTCGCTGATCTCGATCTCTCGTCGGTGCTCGCATGAGCTCGGCGATGTCCTTCAAGGGCAGCTACACGTACGCGAAGGCGCTCGACGCTACGCTCGCCGAGACCTCCGAGCTCCTCGACGATCCGGACATGCCGTCGCCATTCGACGGAGAGATCGAGCGCAAGGGGCTGACGCTGCGGATCGAGATCGATACCTCGTGTCCGAGCGACTGGTACCTCACCTACGAAGCCATCATCGAGACGCTCGCCCAGGCGGCGAAGTCGGGATCGGTCGAGGCCACGTGCGAGGGCGAGTCCGAGACGATCGAGGCCGGTCCCGCCGAGGACGACGACGAATGAGGATCCAGCTCAAGTCCAAGGACGAGCTCCGGATGATGCGCGAAGCGGGCTTGGTCGCCGCCGAGATCCTCGAGGATGTCTGCACCGCGGCCAAGCCGGGCGTGTCGACCTGGGAGCTCGATCGGATCGCGCGCGCCGGGATCGACAAGCACAAGGTGAAGTCAGCGTTCCTCGGCTACGGGGGCTACGACGTCCCTCCGTACCCGGGGGTGCTCTGCACCTCGCGAAATCACGTGATCGTCCACGGCATCCCGAGCAAGGACGACGTGATCGTCGATGGCGATGTCATCGGGATCGACTTCGGGATCTTCAAGCACGGGTTCTGCGCCGACACCGCCCGGACGGTGATGATCGGCAACGTTTCCGAAAAAAATCGAACAATCGTCGAGACCACCGAGCAGGCCCTCGAGGCAGCGATCCAGTTGTGTCGGGTCGGCAGTCGGCTGGGGGATCTCGGAGCGGCGATCCAGAACTATGCGGAAAGCCGAGGTTATTCGGTCGTCCGCCAGTTCGTCGGCCACGGTGTCGGCAGACAGATGCACGAAGACCCGCAAGTCCCGAATTTCGGAGCCGCCGGCTCGGGAAAGCGACTCAAGGCGGGCCTTGTCATCGCCGTCGAGCCCATGGTAAACGCCGGCTCCCCTGACGTAGAGGTTCTTGACGATAAGTGGACTGCTGTAACCAGAGACCGCGCGATGTCTGCGCACTTCGAACACACGATTGCTGTCACCGAAGAAGGTCCTTGGGTACTTACTCGTCCATCGTCATCGCCGGGAAAACCTTAGAAGTCGATCACCTAGCAAGCAGCGAGCAATATGAAAGTCCGAGCATCCGTCAAACCAATCTGCGTCAAGTGCAAGGTCATCAAGCGCAAGGGCGTCGTTCGCATCATCTGCACCAACGCGCGCCACAAGCAGCGCCAGGGTTAAAGGAATAACGAGACATGGCTCGCATTGCAGGCGTCGACCTCCCGCGCAACAAGCGCATCGAGATCGCTCTCACGTACATTTTTGGCCTCGGTCGCCACGCGGCGAACGTCGTGTGTTCTCAAGCCGGTATCTCGCCCGACAAGAAGAGCGATGATCTCGACGAGAACGACGTCCGGAAGATCCGTGACGCGATCGAAGCGAACTATCGAGTCGAAGGCGATCTGCGCCGCGACGTCCAGCTCAACATCAAGCGTCTGATGGACCTCGGTGCATACCGCGGCACTCGTCACCGCCGGAATCTTCCGTCGCGCGGTCAGCGCACTCACACCAACGCCCGCACCCGGAAGGGACCTCGCCGCATGGCGGTGAAGAAGATGGGCGCGGTCACGAAGAAGTAGCGCGGAGAAAAAGTCCATGTCGCAGGTCAAAGGCAAAGTTAAGAAGAAGGTCCGGAAGAACATCCAGACCGGCGTCGCGCACATCAGCGCCACGTTCAACAACACCATCGTCTCGATCACGGACGTCTCTGGCAACGTGGTTGCGTGGAGCTCGTCCGGTACGTGTGGGTTCAAGGGCTCGCGCAAGTCGACGCCGTTCGCCGCGCAGCTCGCCGCGGAGGACGCCGCGAAGAAGGCGATGGAGCACGGTGTCCGCAACGTCACCGTCTACGTCAACGGCCCGGGCTCGGGTCGCGAGTCGGCGCTCCGCGCGCTGAACGCCGCTGGTTTCAAGATCAACCTCATCCGGGACGTGACGCCGGTGCCGCACAACGGGTGCCGCCCTCGCAAGCGTCGTCGCGTCTGATCACCTCGCCGTAGAAGAATAAGAGACCAAGAAGATGGCCCGTTATATTGGTGCAGTTTGTCGGCTCTGCCGGCGCGAAGACATGAAGCTCTTCCTCAAGGGAGAGCGTTGCTACACGGACAAGTGCGGCTACGAGCGCCGCAGCTATCCGCCGGGACAGCACGGCCAGAGCCGCCGCAAGAAGCGGTCGGACTATGGTGAGCAGCTGCGCGAGAAGCAGAAGGTCAAGCGCATCTACGGTATCGCCGAGCGCCAGTTCCGCGGCTACTACCACAAGGCGCAGCGCATGAAGGGCGTCTCGGGTCACATGCTGATCCAGCTCCTCGAGCGGCGCCTGGACAACACCGTCTACCGCATGGGCTTTGCCAGCGATCACGCCGAGGCGCGCCAGCTGGTCCGCCACGGCCACTTCACGATCAACGGCAAGAAGATCAACATCCCGTCGTACCTCGTCAAGACGAACGACGTGATCGCGGTCCGCGAGTCGTCGCAGAAGATGGCGCGCATCAACGAGGCGCTCGCGGCGGTCGATCGTCGTGGCGTTCCCCAGTGGATCGCCCTCGACAAGGACAACTTCCGCGGTTCCATCACGCAGCTCCCGACCCGCGAGGACGTCACGCTGCCGATTCGTGAACAGCTGATCATCGAGCTCTACTCGAAGTAGCATCGTCGGTCCGAGCTTCTCGGACCTCGAGGAGTGGGCGTCGAACCCCCACACAACCCACCGGACGTGATGAAAGCGTCCCGGCCTTCTGGAGAACAGACACATGGAACCGACCCCCGAGCAGACTGCCTTCATGGCGAAGAACTGGCGCGACCTGATCCGGCCGCGCACGCTCGAGATCGAAGAGCGCAGCGACACCTACGGCAAGTTCTCGTGCGAGCCGCTCGAGCGCGGCTTCGGCACCACGCTCGGCGTGGCGCTCCGCCGCATCCTGCTGTCGTCGCTCCAAGGCGCCGCGATCACGCACATCGCGATCGAAGGCGCACTGCACGAGTTCACCTCGCTCCCCGGGGTTGTCGAGGATGTCACCGACATCATCCTCAACCTCAAGGAGACGCTGTTCCGCGTCGAAGGCGACAAGACGTACACCATTCGCCTCGACAAGCAGGGCGAGGGCGTCGTCACCGCTGGTGACCTGACGCTCGTCGATGGCGTCACCTGCCTCAACACGCAGCACCGCCTGTGCACCCTGTCGAAGGACGGCAAGGTCGCGATGGAGCTGACGATCGCCACCGGCCGCGGCTACCAGCCCGCCGAGCGCCACTCGATCGATCTGCCCGTCGGCACGATCGCCATCGACGCGCTGTTCTCGCCCATCCGCAAGGTCAACTTCACGGTGACCAACGCGCGCGTCGGGCAGCAGACCGATTACGACAAGCTCACCCTCGAGTGCTGGACCAACGGCGC
>JANNBP010000496.1:0-19774 GCA_031385555.1 Deltaproteobacteria bacterium
GCCTGATGGACAAGCTCCTCGAGGAAGCGGGCGGGTGGTCGAACGCGTTCACGTCGCGCGACATGACCGTTTATCAGAACGTCGCCGCCTCGAACTTCCTCGAGATGACGCTGTGGATCGAGGCCGATCGGCTCGCCGGTCTCCTCGATACGTTCGACAAGGCGAAGCTCGATAACCAGCGCGACGTGGTGCTCAACGAGCGCCGCCAGAGCTACGAGAACCAGCCGTACGGCCAAGCGGAGATCCTGATCGCCGAGAACTTGTGGCCCAAGGATCACGGCTACCACTGGTCGACGATCGGCTACCCGGCGGACCTCAAGGCGGCGACGGTTCCCGACGTCGCGGCGTTCTTCAAGAGCTACTACGTGCCGAGCAACGCCACGATGGTGGTGGCCGGCGACGTCAAACCCGCCGAGGTCAAGAAGCTCGTCGAGAAGTACTTCTCGTGGATCCCGAAGGGCAACGAGCCGGCGCGCCCGCAGTACAAGGAGCCCGCGCCGATCACCAAGGAGATCGTCGTCAAGACCACCGACGACGTCCAGGTGCCCAAGGTGTTCATCTCGTGGCGCGGTCCCAAACAGTTCTCCAGCGAGGAGCCTTCGCTGGATCTCGCGGCGGCGATCCTCGGTGATGGCAAGTCGTCGCGGCTCTACAAGCGCCTGGTGTACGACGAGAAGATCGCGCAGGACGTCTCGGCGGGGTTCGAGGGCGAGCAGCTCGCCGGCACGTTCCAGATCGAGGTCACCGCGAAGCCGGGCGTCGATCCGCAGCGGTTGATCAAGGAAGTCACCGAGGAGGTGGCGAAGCTATCGTCCACGCCTCCGACGGCGATCGAGCTCGAGCGCGCACAGGCGTCGCACGAGTACCAGTTCCTCGCCGGGCTCGAGCAGACGCTGGGCCGCGCGATCGCGCTCGCGGGCTACGACGTCCAGGCCGGCGACCCGAACTACTTCCCGAAAGACCTGGCGCGCTATCGCGCCGTCACCGCCGCACAGATCAAGGATGCCGCGGCGAAGTACCTGAGGCCCACCGCGCGCGTCGTCCTGACGATCAGCAAGGGCAAGAAGGTGGTGGAGAAATGAAGACCCTCGCTGCACTCCTGATCGCCGGCCTCGCCGGCCACGCGCTCGCCGACGACGGCTTCGTCAAGTCACCGATCAAGGACTGGACGAAGAAGCCGGCCCCGGCGGCGGAGCCGAAGTTCGCCCCACCCGTCGCGCAGCGCCTCAAGCTCGCGAACGGCATGGCGCTGCTCGTGATCGAGAACAAGAAGCTGCCGATCGCGTCGTTCGTGCTGGTCGCCCCGGGCGCGGGCACGTCCGCGGATCCGGCGGGCAAGGCGGGGCTCGCCGCGTTCACCGCGGATCTCCTCGACGAAGGAGCGGGAGGTCTCTCCGCTCTCGGCATCGCCGAGGAGCAAGACCGCCTCGGTGCCAGCATCAAGATCGGCGCCGATGTCGATCACGCCATCGTCGCGGTCGACACGCTGTCGCGCTCGCTCGACGGCGCGATCGAGCTGGTCACCAAGGTGATCACGCAGCCAGCCTTCGATCCGAAGGAGTTCGATCGCGTGCGTGGGGATCGCAAGACGGCGATCGAGCTGCGTCGCGATCAACCGCGCGAGGTCGTCGGCATCATGCTGAACGGCGCGCTGTACGGCCACGACTCCGCGTATGGCCACGCCGGTGCGGGGACCCAGGCCAGCTTCAAGGGCCTCACGCTCGCGGACACGAAGGGCTTCTTCACCGAGCGCTGGAACCCGGCGGTGATGACGCTCGTGGTGGCAGGCGATGTCGATGCCATGGCGCTGAAGACCAAGCTCGAGCGCGGGCTGGGCGCGTGGAAGCCCGCGGGTGTCAAGCCGATCGCGAAGGTCGACGCCACGCCGAAGCCGATGGGCAAGCGGCTGCTGCTCGTCGATCGCAAGGACTCGGCACAGAGCGACGTCCGGATCGGCCTCGTCGGTCCGACCTGGAGGGACAAGCAGTACTTCGAGTTCGAGGTGCTGCGCACCACGCTCGGGGACGGCTTCACGAGCCGGCTCGTCCAGAAGCTCCGCGAGGAGATGGGCATCACCTACGGCGCGAACGCCTCGGTCGACTGGCGGGTGCAACCGGGTCCGTTCGTGATCGCGACGGCGATCCAGACGCCGGATACCGGGCGCGGGCTCGCCGAGATCATCAAGATCCTCGACGATCTATCCGCCACCGAGCTGGCGGCCGCCGAGCTCGAGAAGAGCAAGCAGAACATCATCCGCGCGCTGCCGGCGATGTTCGACAGCAACGGCTCGACCGCCGGGGCGTTCGCCGAGCTGGCGCTCCACGGGATGCCCGACAACTACTACGCGACCTACGCCGACGCGGTGCGTAAGGTGACCGGCAAGCAGGTCAAGGAAGCCGCGAGGACCCTCATCCCGACGTCGAAGATGACGTTCGCCATCGTCGGTGACCTCGCGAAGGTCAAGGCGAGCCTGAGCAAGCTCGGGCTCGGCGACCTGGGCATGCACGACGCCTACGGCACACCGAAGTAACGATCTTCGGTGTTGCGGGCGCTTCGCAGCCGGACGTATCGTCCACCGCGATGAGGAAGCTCGCGGCGCTCGCCGTGTTGTGTCTGGTTGCGTGTGGACCGGCGGATCGCGATCCCGGAACCGGGGACCCGAACGATCCGAATGATCCAAACGATCCGAATGATCCGAACGACCCCAGCGATCCGCCGCTGCAGACGTTCGTCTATGCACACACCTCGTCGGAGCTCTACAAGGTCGATCCCGACACGCTCCAGATCATGAAGATCGGAGACTTCTCGTTCAACACGGGAAGCGATTCGATCACCGACATCGCGATCGACAAGGCCAATACGATGATCGGCATCTCGTTCGGCTCGGTCTACCGGATCGAGCCGACGACCGCGCAGGGCACGCGGCTGTCGAACGGGCTCGCCGGCATGTTCAACGGCCTGTCGTTCGTCCCCGCCGCGCAGATCGGCCAGACCGGCGATGACGTGCTGGTCGGCACGCGCAACACCGACGGCGCCGTGTTCCGCGTCGATCCGATGACCGGTGGGATCACGCAGATCGGCAACATGGGCGCCTTCTCGTCGAGCGGCGATCTGGTGTCCGTCGCGGATCTCGGCACGCTGCAGACCGCCGATAACGGGATCGGACCCGATCGCCTGGTCAAGCTCGCGCCGGGCACGTTCACCGCGACCACGGTGGGCACCGACATCGGCTTCTCCGAGATCTGGGGCATCGCCTTCTGGAAGGACAAGGTGTTCGGGTTCACCAACGGCGGTGAGTTCATCACCATCAATCCCACCACCGGCGTCGGCACGCTGGTCACCGGCAGCGGCCCCGCGTGGTGGGGCGCAGCGGTCACCACGCTCGCGCCGGTCGTGCTCTAGGCAGCTTCCGAACCGGACGACGCCCGACGGTGCGGACGGACTCGCTGGCGCGGAGTTTGTAGTCGTCACCCACGTGCACAGGGTGGCAATGCTGGTGCTCGCATGTGCGGGCTGCGCTCTCAACGCGGAGACGATCGCCGAGCTGGGCGCGCCGAGGCCGCCATCGTCCGGTGATCATTGCGCATCACCGCCGACGCCGAGCCTCGCGACGACGACCGGGTTCCGTCACGCGAGCACGTCGATCGCGGCGCGCGTCGGAGGTCCGCGCCATCGCGGGATCGACCTGATCGCGGCAGAAACCGACCAGGTGCAGACCCTTGCCGGCAAGCTCGCGTACTCCGCGGCAGACAAGGACGCGGAGGACGAGCGCGTAGAGTTGTTCGCGTGCGTAGCGAATTCCTGGCGATCCGTGGGCGTCACGCGCACGGATCGTGGCGGTAGATTCACGGTCACGCTGTCGGGTGATCAGCGTCTGCCGCCTGGGCTGCGCGACCTCTACGGCTTCGTGCCGGCGGATGCCAGCGCGTTCACGTTCCTCGCGTACGTGGCAAAGGCTGGCGACGCGGTGATCGTCACCGACATCGACGGGACGATCACCGCGTCGGAGAACGCCGTGTTCAACACCGTGCTGTTCGGCGACGACATCGGCCATCGCCTCGGCGCACCGAAGGCGTTCGTGGACGCGGGTCGCGTGATCGTCTACCTGAGCTCGCGCGGCGATCAGCTCACCAGCGTGACGCGCGGCTGGCTCGAGGCGCACGGCTTCCCGCGGGGGCCGATTCGCCACGCGCAAAGCTCGGTGACGAAGCCCGGTCCGAAGACCGTCGCGTTCAAGGCGGACGTCCTGCGCAAGCTCGGCGTGCCTGTGTACGCCGCGATCGGAAATCGCGCGACCGACGTCGCCGCGTATCGCGCGGCGGGGATTCCTGCGGATCGGATCTTCATGAAGCAAGGCTTCGATGACGAGCTCGCAGATGATCTGCGTGCGAAGCGCGCGATCGGGTTCGGGGACTTCGCCTCGATCGCGTCACTTCTGCGGTAGCGTCGGGTGTGCCCGAGCTCGCGGTCAACGACACCACGCTGTACTACGAAGACACCGGACCGGGATCGACCGGCCAGACGATCGTGTTCTCGCACGGCCTGCTGTGGGGCACCGAGCTGTTCGCCCCGCAGGTCGCGCAGCTCCGCGATCGCTACCGCTGCATCTCGTGGGATCACCGCGGCCAGGGACGCAGCGCGGCGGACTATCGCAACACGATCGGCATCGAGCTGGTGTGGACCGATGCGGTCGCGCTGCTCGAGCAGCTGACCACCGGACCGGTTCACTTCTGCGGCTTGTCGATGGGCGGCTTCGTCGCGATGCGGATGGGCGCGCGGCGGCCCGATCTCGTACAGTCGTTGATCCTGATCGAGACGTCGTCGGATCCGGAGCCGCGTGAGAACATCCTGCGTTACAGGCTCCTCACGTCCGCGGTGAAGCTGGTGGGCCCGAAACTTCTGCAGGGGCAGGTCGCGCCGATCATGCTCGCGAAGTCGACCCTGGCCGACCACGCACGGCGTGACGAGGTCGCACGGTTTTCGGCGCTGATGTCTCGGCGTAAGGACATCTGGCGCGCGGTCAACGGCGTGATCGATCGCGCCGGAATACATGCTGAGTTATCAAGGATCTCCGCACCGACGCTCGTGGTCGTGGGCGAGGAGGACGTCGCCACACCGCCCGCGAAGGCGCAGAAGATCGTCTCGGGGATCCGCGGTGCGAAGCTGGCGCGCATCCCGCATGCTGGCCACTCGTCCACCGTCGAACAGCCTGCCGCGGTGAATGAGGTCATCGAGGCGTTCCTGGCGGACGCGACCCATGACCGCGATCCTCGTAGCAGACGATAGTCAGACGGTCCGGATGGACCTCGCCGATACCTTCGAGGCGGCGGGGTTTCGCGTGTTCTCGTGCGCGACCACCGCCGAGGCGCGCACCACGCTGCGCACGCATTCGATCGCCGCCGCGGTGATCGACCCGAAGATGGCGGACGGCCTCGCGCTGATCGAGCAGATCCGCGGCGAGCAGGTGCTCCGCGAGCTCCCGGTGCTCGCGCTGGCCCGGAGCGAAGAGGTCCGAGAGGAGCTGGTCGCCGCCGTCGACTGCGTCGGCAAGCCGTACGACCGGACCTACCTCGTCGCGCGGATCCGCGAGCTGGTCGGGGCCCCACCGGTCCGCGACTCGATCCTCGTGATCGCGAGTGACGAGGAGCCGGAGCTGATCACCACGCTAGCGTGCGCGGGGTTCGTCACCGCAGTCTCGACGACCGGCGTCGAGGGCCTACATAACGCCGCCACCGCGCGACCCACCGCCGTGATCATCGGCGCCACCAGCGACATGGACGCGCCGTCGGTGATTCGCCGCTTGCGGCAGGCCCCGGCGCTGCGCACCACGCCGTGCCTCGCCTTCGGAAATTCCAACAGCGAGCTCGCGGCCCTCGAGGCAGGTGCCGACGCGTTCGTGCCCATCGGCGATCACGAGCTCGCCCTCGCACGAATCCGAGCACTCCTGCGATCGTCGAGCGCGCTGCCCTCGGATGGCTCGCTCCCGCGGGTGCTCACGGTCGATGACGATCCCGAGTACCTCGAGGTGCTCGGCAGTCGCCTCCGCAAGCGCGGCCTCGACGTGCTGCTCGCGAGCTCGGGCGAGCAAGCGATCCAGATCCTCGGACAGCGCCCCGTCGACTGCATCCTCCTCGATCGCACGATGACCGGCATGGGCGGCGTCGCGACCTGCAGGTTCCTCAAGTCGAGCGCGCTGACCGCAGACATCCCGATCATCTTCCTGACGGCGACCGAGCAGCGCGAGGCGGTGATCGAAGGACTCGCGGCCGGGGCCGATGACTTCGTGTCGAAGGCCGCGGGGTTCGATGCTCTCGCGGCGCGGATCCAGGCACAGCTTCGCCGGCGACACACCGAGGCCGAGCAACGCGACGCGCGGGAAGCCTTGCTGCGCAGCGATCTCGCCGTGCTCGAAGCGCGTGCCGCGAACGAGCTCGCCGGCATGCGCGCACAGCTCGCGGATCAGCTCGCCACCGCGAACCGCGAGCTCGCCGCCGCGAACCGCGAGCTCGAGTCGTTCGGCTACTCGGTCGCGCACGATCTCCGCGGTCCGTTGCGTTCGATCGGCCTCAGCACGCACAGGCTCGTCGAGCGCATCGGCGATCGGCTCGACCAAGGCTCGCTCGACCTCGTGCAGCGCGTGTTCGGCTCGGTGACGCGGATGTCGGACCTGATCGAGTCGCTGCTCGAGCTCGGCCGGATCCAGCGCCACTCGATCGCGCGGCACACCATCGACCTGACCGCGCTCGCGTCCGCCGTGATCGACGAGCTCTCGCTCCGCCATCCCGGCCGTGCGGTCGATGCCGCGATCGCGACCCAGCTCACCGTCGATGCCGATGGCCGCCTGGTCCGGCTGCTGCTCGAGAACCTGATGAGCAACGCGTGGCGGTTCACGACCGGCAAGCCGGTCGCGCGGGTCGAGCTCGGCTGCGAGCAAGCCGACGGCGAGCGCGTGTTCTACATCCGCGACAACGGCATCGGCTTCGACACCTCCCACGCGACGCGGTTGTTCAGCGCCGGCGTCGGGCTGCACACCGCCCGTCGGATCGTCGAGCATCACGGCGGCCGGATCTGGGCCGAGGGCGAGCTGGGGACCGGCGCGAAGTTCTGCTTCACGCTACCTGCATCGAGCTAGCCCGAAAACGACAACAGCCCCGTTGCCGGGGCTGCCTTCAGACTCGACTCGCGCTCAGAAGGGCGCGGCGGAGTACGGAAACGCGGCGAGGATCGCGGGGTGGCCCTGCTGGCCGTTGTTATTGCCAACACCGTTGGTCAGACCGTTCTTGTTGCCACCGTTGCCGGCTGTCGATCCGGCGTCGTACGCGACGCCGTCGCTGCTCAGCGCGCGAACCTGATCGTTGAACGCGTTGTTGGTGATCTGGGCACCGGGCGTGCCCGACAAGCTCGTGATCAGGTAGTTGTACGTGATGTCGATGACGTCATCATCGAGTCGGCGACCACCGCACAACAGGATCGACGGCTGGGTGGGGTCACCGCAGAGCGTCAGGTAGTTGCTCGCCACTGCCGTGTCGATACGCATCACGTCGGGGATGAACTGCGCGAACACCTTGTCCGCGTATGCCTGCGCCGAGGCGGCCGCGGCAGGCGCAATGACGGTGCCCGCGATTGCGTCGCCACCGACGAACACGTTGCCGCCGACCTCGCCACACTTCACAAGCCCAGTACCGACATTGGTGCCGCCGGCACCACCGGTCAGACCGAGGGTACCCTGGACGAGGCACGAACCGAGGTGGATTGCTTTCAGCACGGTCTTGGCCTCGGCGACCACCTGGTTCAGGACGTCCGTGGGGACGCCGGTGAACGTCGGGGCCGTCGCGTTGTAACCCGCGTTGAAGCCGTCGCTGAGTAGCAACGCCTCGTTGATGCCGGGGCGAGCGAGGTGCTCGACCTGAGTGAACACGCGGGGTGGCTGCGATCCATCGGGCAGACACATGCCGTCGGTGAGGACGGTGCCTGCACCGCACACCGCATCGGGGACGCATTCGCCGCCGACTTCGGTCGTACCGTCACCGCAGGTGTTGCCGCTGGTGTCGTTGTCATCGCCGCAACCGGCCGCTCCGAGGACTCCGATGAGAAGAATGAATTTGTTCATGGGAGCTCCTTTCACTGCGCCAGCGAGATGGTGGACCAGGTGTCGAAGACCGTGCCGCCGAGGGTGGCGACGGGCACGTTCAGGACGATCGCGGTCACGTTGTAGTTCTTGGTGAAGTCCGGAGCGCACTCCGGCGGATTGAACAGGTTGACGTTGTCGCCATCGCCCTCGGCCGTGCCGAGGATGCCTGCGAGCAGCGTCTGTCCCTTGCAGTTCGGCGCGAGGCGACCCAACGCGGTGGGATCGCCGTTGCCGCCGGCGCCGCCGAAGAAGCGATCCGCGAGGAACTTGCGGACCTGGAAGAAGCGCTGGACGTCGAACGTGAACGAGTCAGCGCGCGGTCCGATGAAGAACTTGGAGCCATCCGGGCCCGGGTTGACCTTGAGCGCGGCACCGCCCGTCTTCGAATCGGCCAGGGTGGTGGTCACACCGGTGGTGGGCGTGCCCTGGACGGCGCCGTCCTTGATCACGGTCATGGTGACCGCCTGCGTGCCCGTCGCGTCGGGCGCAGCGGCCTCGAAGCGGAACACGAAGTTCTCGGCGCCCGTCGGGGCGGCGGTCTTGCTGCTCACGTTGGAGACGTGAAACTCGTAGCGAGCGTTCGTGTTCATGAAGTACTGCTTCCCGGGCAACGAGCGCGGGTTGAAGTACATGATCATCGACAGGTCGCCCGGCGTGGCCGGATCCGTCGACTTGAACGCGAAGTGGTCGGTCAAGTTGAGCGACCGCGGCTTCGTGTCCGTTTCACCATCGTCGTGATCCGACGCTTCGACCGTCTGATTCGTGGTCGCGACCCCCGCGACAGCGATCAAGCTGGTCATCACTGCTAGCCCGATTAACCGTTTCATCTCATCTCCTCTTTTTGAGTAAGGCAGCCAATTACCGGCTGGTGGCGACTTGCTTGTCGTTGCCCCGACACTCTTACGAAGCACCCCTCAGGTCGGATCGAGTCGCACCTAAAAATCTGCGAACCGTCGACCTGCGCAAAAAAACACAGTCGTCAGGTCCCCCCAATCCCGGGACCAACGTCTACCGTACAGAGGGCATCATCGCCGAGCAATCAAACGTGCCTCTTTCCTCTCGGACTCGACTGCTGATCACGAGCGCGCTCGCGTTCGTGATCGGTGGGGTAATCGCCGGTGCGATCGCCCTGATCGTCTGGCCAGTACACGAACCACCAGCGCCCGCCGTGGCAGGGGCGCTCGCGCCAACCGCGGCCGAGGTGGCGTATCGGTTCGAGGTCCAGAAGGTCGACCCGCGCGCCGAGCTCGACTCCACCATCAGCGCGCTCGAAGCCCGGCTGAACAGGACGCAAGGCCTCGAGCTGGCCGAGCTCTCCGACGTGTACTTCCGGCGCGCACAGCTGACCGGAGACAAGCAGGACTACGACCGCTCGGGTGAGCTCGCGCAGCAGTCGCTCGCGATCCTGCCCACGCCCAACAGTGCGGCCCTGACGCTCGCGAAGCTCGCGAACGCGAAGCACGAGTTCCACGAGGCGCTGAAGATCGCCTACGAGTACAAGAAGCGGTCGGTCGTCGTGCCCACGGTGCGGGCCACCGCGTTCCTGGCGCTCGGCGATCTGACGTCGGCTGCGGCGGAGGCGAATCGCGCGATCGCGATCAAGCCCGATACGAACACCTTCTTGATGCGCGCCCTCGTGTTGATCGCGCAGGGCCGCGATCGCGAGGCGGCGATGGACTTCCGCGCGGCCGCGCGGGCCGAGGATCATGGCGATCAACAAGGCGCCGCACGGTTGCGCACGCTGTGGGGACGCTTCCTGTTGCGGCGTGGCGAGCGGACGGCGGCGGGGATGCTGTTCGACGAAGCGTTGCGGATCGCACCGGACTTCACGCTCGCGCAGGCGCTCCGCGGCGAGCTGCTGCTGCGCTCGGGGCAGGCTCGCGAAGGGGCGCGCACGTTCGAGCAGGCGTTCGCGGCGTCCCGGCAGGTGCGGTACCTGATCGATCAAGCGCGCGCGCTGGAGGTCGACGGCGACCTGACCAACGCCGAGGCGATCCGCAAGCAAGTCGAAGGCATCGTGCGCGCGGAGCTGGCCGAGGGCGGGTTCGGGCATCGCCTCGATCTCGTCGAGGTGCTGGTCGATCGAGGCAACACGGTGGGGCTGACCGAGGCGATCAACCTGGCGCGCGAGGAGGTCCGGCAGCGTCCGAGCGCGGAGTCGCGGTTCCAGCTCGCACGCGCGTATGCGCGAACGGGTGCGACCGAGCAGGCGTACCTCGAGATGCAAGGCACGCTCGCACAGGGTGCGCACGAGGCGAAGTTCTACGAGCTCGCGAGCCGGCTCGAGAACAGCCGCAATGACCTCGGGCGTGCCGAGCTCTACAGGCGGCTCGCCGACGAGATGGACCCCGGGGCCAGCGGCTGGCGTACGCAGGGCATGCCGTGAGGATCCTGCTCGTCCTCGCGTTACTCGCGACGTCAGCTGGGATCGCAGAGGCGCATCCGCTCGACACCGCGTACCTGCGCGTCGAGTCGCACGGCTCGATCGTCGAGATCACGTTCGATCTCGACGTCGCCCTCGCGGCGCAAGAGCTCGAGGTGGAGCCGGGGGCGATCGACGGCGTGTTGGCCGCACGGGGCGAGGAGCTCGCCGGCAAGCTGTACCGCACGCACACGCCGGCCTCGACGGATCCGTGTGACTGGGGACAGGTTGTGTCGTCGCGCAAGGGCGTGACGGTCACGCTGCGCGATCACGTGACGTGTCGCCCCGGGGACGTCCACTGGGACCTGTCGTTCGGCAAGCGCCTCGCGACGACGTTCCAGATCCTCGGCAAGGTGATCGACGACGCGGGCGAGCGCGTGATCACGATCGACAAGACGACCACCGCGTTGACGATCGCCTCGAGTCACGCGATCGCGTTCGGCGGTGCGATCAAGCAAGGCCTCGAGACGGCCGGCATCCTCCCCGCGGGCTGGAAGCGCGGGCATCCGGCGGCGCTCGAGCTGTTGCTGTTCGTCGTCGTGCTGCTCGTCGGGGGGCGCGGCCTGACCAGGCAGGCGCGGGACGTCGGTGCGCTGATCGCGGGGATCGTCGTCGGTGGCTTGGTCGGTTCCCAGGCGCTGTGGCACCTCGTACCGCTGCCGTTGACGGCCGTGCTCGTGGCAACCGCGATCACCGTGGCGCTCCGCACGCTCGACAACCAGCGCTGGATCCTCGCGGCGGTCGGCGGCGTGCTCGAAGGGATGATCTGGCACGAGCCGCAACAACCGATCGGCTACGCGCTCGGGCTGTCGCTCGGCGTCGCGGTCGTGCTCGTGGTGCTCGGCTCGCTGCTCGGCCTGCTCCAGCGGGACACCGTTCCCCGCTGGGTCGTGCCGGGGATCGCGGTCGTCGCGGCACTCGTAGGCGCCGTCTACGTCATCGCTTCGGCGGGATGAACGTCATCGCGCGCTCCGCGAGGGCGGTGATCGTCAGGCTCGGATTGACGCCGAGGTTCGCGCCGACTGCGGACCCATCGACGACGTAGAGGTTCTGGTACCCGTGCACGCGGTGCTGGTGATCGATCACGCCCTCCGCGGCGGTCGCGCCCATCACGCAGCCGCCGATGCAGTGCGCGGTCATCGGCGTATCGAACAGGATCTCCGCCGAGGACGTGATCGGGATGCCGCCGTGCGCCTTCGCCGCCTTGACGGCGAACTCGTTCGCCGCGGGGATGTTGGCGGGGATGCGCTTGCCCTCGGTGACGAGCAGCCGCGTGAACGGCCAGTACCACCGGCGCTTGAGGCGGAAGCGCAGCGTGGCGTCGAGCGTCTGCATGACGAGGAGGATCAAGGTCTGGCGCGCGAACCCGAACGGCCAGCTCGCGCGCGCGAACTTGATCGGGTGGCGGAACGCGCTGCCGATCCACTTGAAGATTCGCTTCCAGCCCTGACCGGTGACGAGCAGCGTTCCGAGCAGGCCGAGCACGTCGCTGCCACGCGAATACCGCACGGCTTCGATGTGGGTGAACTGATCGATGTGGATACCGGAGCCGATCGCGATGCCCTTCGACATGTCGCGCTGGGAGCCCGGGAAGCGCACCCCGATCAGCGATTCGCTGTTCGTCCGGACGTGCTCGCCGAGGCGATCCGACACCGCGGGCAGGCGGCCGCGCAGCTTCAGGCGCATCAGCAGATCCATCGTGCCGAGGGCAGAGGCCGAGAGGACGACATGGCGAGCGGTGATCGTGCGACGCCGCTTCGCGAACCACGCGGTCGAGCGCTCGACGGTGATCCGATAGCCCGCACTACCGGCGGCGGATGCCGCTTCCGTAACAAGCGGTTCGAGGTCGACGACGCGCGTCTCGGCCATCACCTGCGCGCCGCGCTTCTCGGCGAGGTAGAGGTAGTTCTTGTCGAGCGTGTTCTTCGCATTGAACCGGCAGCCGACCATGCAGCCGCCGCAGCCGTTGCAGCCGCTGCGAGCGGGGCCTTCGCCGTCGAAGTAAGGATCGGGAGCCTCGACGCCGCGCTTGCCGAAGTAGACCGCGACGTCGGTGCGATAGAACGAAGCACCGACGCCCTGATCCTTCGCCATCGCCTCGAGCATCTCGTCGGCCTCGCCGAGGATCTGGTTCTGGGTGACGCCGAGCATCTTGCGCGCGGTCGCGTAGTGCGGCGTCATCTCCGTCGTCCACGGCGCGAGGCCTTTCCACGCGCCCTCGTTCCACACCGAGAGGGGCGGCACGAGCATCGTGTTCGCGTACGTGATCGAGCCGCCGCCGACGGCGTTGCCGCACAGGATCACGACGTGGCGGAACGGCCGCATGTTGTAGAAGCCGTGCAGCTTCAGGCCCGGGCGCCAGATCCAGCGCCGCAGGTTCCACGTCGTCTTCGGGAAGTCGCTCGCGTTCCAGCGCTTGCCCATCTCGACCACGGCGACCGAGTAGCCCTTCTCGGTCAACCGGCACGCCGACACACTCCCGCCGAAGCCCGAGCCGACGACGACATAGTCGAAGTCGAAGGAATCGCTAGCCACCATGCGAGCTTAGTATGGCCGATCCGGGAGGCCTCGCACCTCGTAGTTCCGGGGTGAGGCATCTGTTCGGCAGCTGGAGGGTGCTCGGGCTGGGTGCGGTCGGCCTGGCCGCGGCGCTGACGGTGGCCGCGGTGGCTGCCCCGAACCGCGCGGGTGAGGCCGCCGAACGCTACACGCCGGAGGATGCCGCCCAGGTGATCGCCCGCGTGCCGACGCGCGATGCCGCGGAGCTCGCGGCGCGGCGTGCGCTGACCGAGGGCGATCAGGCCAGTGCGGTCCAGCTCGCGAAGCTGGAGCTCGGTCGCTATCGACGGTTCGCGGATCCGCGCTACCTCGGCCGCGCCGAAGCGTTGCTCTCGCGCTGGTGGAACGAGCCGACGCCTCCTGCCGACGTGCTGCTGTTGCGCGCGACGATCCGGCAAGCGCTCCACGAGCTCCCCGCGGCGCGCCGTGACCTCGATGCGCTGGTGGCGGTGCAACCCGAGAACGTCAACGCGCAGCTGACGCGCGCGGTGGTCGCCACGATCACGGCGGACTACGCGGCGGCGCGTGCGAGCTGCGCGGCGCTATCGGCGCGACCGTTGATCGAAGCGGCGTGTCTCGCGCCGGTCGAGGGCATCTCGGGTCGCGCCGAGGCCGCGTACGCGAAGCTGGCCTCCTTGCTCCCGGGGCGTGTCGAGCCTGCGACCAGGGCGTGGGTGCTGACGGCACTCGCCGCGCTGGCGATCATGCGCGGCGATGCGGCAGCCGAGCAGCACCTGCGCGAGGCGCTCGAGATCGATCCCGACGACGCGTACGCGCGCGGGTTGCTGTTCGACGTGCTGCTCGAGACCGGGCGCACGGCCGAGGGATCGAAGCTGCTCGAGCATCGCGAGGACGTCGATGCGTTGCTCGTGCGCCTCGCGATCAGCGAGCACCTCCTGCACAGCACCGATGCGGCGCGGCTCGCGGGGCTGATGCGCGACAAGATCGCGGCGGCCGCCCAGCGTGGCGACCGGATCCACCTGCGCGAACAGGCGCGCTTCGCACTCCTGGTCGACGGCGATGCGACGCACGCGATCCGGCTCGCGCGCGCCAACTGGGAGGTCCACAAGGAGCTCGCCGATGCGCGGCTGCTCGTCGAGGCCGCGGTGGCCGGTCGTGATCGTCAGGCGGCTGCGCCGGTGCTCGCGTGGAGGACGTCCACCGGGGTGCGTGACGCGTGGCTCGCGGCGCGGGTCCGCACGCTGGAGTCCCTATGACCATGCTCGCCGTCTGCGCCCTCGCGACGTTCCTCGCGCGCGAGCTCCGGGCGATCGGCCCCAAGCGTTGATCGCGGTGATCGCCATGGTCGTGATGTCGACGCTGATCGGCACGATCTGGACCGTCGTGCGGGATCCGTCGTGACCACCCGGACAACACCGGACAACAAGCTCGTGCACGACCCCTCCGGGGTTGAGGTTTTCGGTGCGGACAAACTCGGCAGTCCTCGCCACAGGTTCGACGCCGAAACCGGACATGCAACACGTGCAGGCCATGCATGCCGGCCATGCCGGACACAGGTTGGTCACACTGTGAGGCGCCATGACCGCGCTCGTGATCGGCCACCTCGTGAAGGCTGTCTGGTCGGCCGACGCGTACGTCCGGTGGGAGGAACTGTGAGTGCTTCGAAAGATCGCGATGGCAGCGAGCAGTCCGACCTGTTCGGCATCTGCCTCACCGGCGTCGCCGAGCCCGAGGTCGAAACGACAACATGCCCGGCGCCTCACTCGCAACCAGGCACGCGTCCCACCCGATGAAGCGCCTCCTCCTCCTCGCGATCCTGCTGTTCCCGGCCGTGGCCTCCGCGCACAAGCCGAGCGACGCGCAGGTCAAGCTCGCGGCCCACGGCGACACGGTGACGGGCTCGCTCGACATCGCGATCCGCGACCTCGACGGTGCGGTGGTGCTCGATGCCGATGGCGACGGCGCGATCACGTGGGGCGAGATCGCGACGAACCTGCCCGCGATCGACGCGTACGTCTCCCAGCGGCTGCGGCTCTCGATGGCCGGCGCGACGTGCCGCACGTCGTTCGGTCCCGCGGCCCTGGTCGATCTCTCGGATGGTCCATATCTGTCGCTGCCGATCGACGCGGCGTGCTCCGCCGAGGTCACCGCGCTGACGATCGACTACCGGTTGCTGTTCGACATCGACACGCAGCATCGCGGTCTCGTCACGTTCGCCGGCACCACGGAGATCGTGCGCGATGCGTCACCGATCACGATCGAGCGCGGAGAGCACACCAGCGTGCTTGGCTTCGTGTGGGAAGGCATCTGGCACATCTGGATCGGCTTCGATCACATCCTGTTCCTGCTCTGCCTCGTCATCCCCGCGGTGTTCCCGCGCCAGAAGCCGGCCGAGTCGCTGCGCGCCGTGGGGCGCGAGGTGTTCGAGATCGTCACCGCGTTCACGCTCGCACACTCGATCACGCTGGTGATCTCGGCGGTCGGGCTGCTGACGCTGCCCTCGCGGTTCGTCGAGACCGCGATCGCGCTCAGCGTGCTCGCGGCGGCGCTCAACAACCTGACGCGTGCGATCGATGCGCGCTGGGCGGTGGCGTTCAGCCTCGGACTGCTGCACGGCTTCGGGTTCTCGAGCGTGCTGATCGACCTCGGCTTGCCGTCGGGGCAGCTCGTGGGGTCGTTGCTCGGCTTCAACCTCGGGGTCGAGCTCGGGCAAGCGGCGATCGTCATCGCGGTGCTGCCGGTGCTCTACCTGATCCGCAAGACGCTCGCGTACCAGGCCGTGCTGTGGGTGGGGTCGGCGGCGACCGCCGTGCTCGCGGCGAGCTGGTCGTACGAGCGCTGGGCGGGCTAGGGCAGGTCAGGGCATCGCGCGTTTGCGCTGCTTGCTCTCGAACGCCGTCCGCGCGTCCTGGATCTTGGTGCGGTTCTCGGCGGCCCACTCCGCGAGCCCCTGGATCGGGATCAGCAGCGTCTCGCCGAGCGGCGTCAGGTCGTATTCGACACGCGGCGGGATCTCCGGATAGACCGTCCGCGTGATCAGCCCGTCGCGCTCGAGGCCGCGCAGGGTGAGCGTCAGCATCCGCTGCGAGATGCCCTCGATGGAGCGCTTCAGCTCGTTGAACCTCGTCGGGCCGGTGCCGAGGAGATCGATGATCAGGACGCTCCACTTGTCCCCGACGCGATGAAGCACTTCGCGGATGGCGGGGCATTCGGCGGCCTGGGTTCGCACGCGTTTGTTCGTCGGTGACATGGATGTGCCTTCTTGCGAGCTGCCCCCGAGGTTACCAGAATGACCCTAGTTACCAATCGGAACCGAGTAACCAGTCAGAACTACTAGGAGCCCGCATGACCACCACGACCTGGAATATCGACCACAGCCACTCCGCCGTGCACTTCACCGTCCGCCACCTCATGGTCTCGAAGGTCCGCGGCGCGTTCACCAAGTGGTCGGGCGAGCTGGCGCTCGACGAGAGCGACCTCACCAGGTCGACCGTCAACGTCACGATCGACGCGACGTCGATCTTCACCGACGAGCCGAAGCGCGACGCGCACCTCCGCTCGGCCGACTTCTTCGACACGGAGAAGTTCCCACAGCTGACCTTCAAGAGCACCAAGGTCGAGCGGAACGGGGAGGACCTGAACGTCACCGGCGAGCTGACGATCCGCGACGTCACCAAGACGGTCGTCCTCGCGGTCACCGATAATGGTCGCGTCAGGGATCCGTGGGGCGGCACGCGCGCCGGGTTCTCGGCACACATCGCGATCAGCCGCAAGGACTACGGCCTGACGTGGAACGCGCTGCTCGAAGCAGGTGGCGTCACGGTCAGTGACAAGGTCGAGATCGCCCTCGAGATCGAAGCGATCGCACCGGCCAAGACCGCCGCGGCGTGAGTCAGGAGACGTCGGGCCATCCCTGGGCACCGACGAGCGGGACGAAGTGGACGGCACCGAGGAGCTCCTCGCGGTAGGTCGTCGCATCGATGCGCGTGATCCGGATCAGCTGCTGGAGCTCCATCGGGCCGGCGGGCAGCACGAGGCGCCCCCCGATCGCGAGCTGCTCGAGCAGCGCGGGTGGCGGCCTCGGGGCACCGGCGGCGACGCAGATCGCCTCGTACGGTGCAGCCGGCGGCCATCCGAGCGTGCCGTCGGCACAGTGGACCCGGATGTTGGTCAAGCCGAGGCGCGCGAAGCGAGCGGCCGCGGTGGTCGCGAGGCGCTCGAGGCGCTCGATCGTGACGACCTCGCGTGCGAGCGCTCCGAGGATCGCGGCGGCGTAGCCCGAGCCGGTGCCGATCTCGAGGACGCGCTCGTGCCCTTGCAACGCGAGCTGCTCGACGGTCATCGCGACGACGAGCGGTTGCGAGATGGTCTGGCCGTCACCGATCGAGAGAGGCGAGTCATCGTGCGCGTTGCCGAGCGCCTCGGGCGGGACGAACTCGTGGCGCGGGACGCGACGGAACGCAGCGAGCACGCGCGGATCGCCGATGCCGCGACGCGCGAGTTGCTCGTCGACCATGCGATCGCGCAGCGCCTGGAACGCGGTCACACCGAGCGATCCGGCGTGCCGGCGTCGGAGGACACGAGCTTGTGCAAGGCGACCGGCCCGTAGTAGATGCCGAGCAGGAACGCGAGCCACACCCAGATCAGCTTGCTCTGCACGCCGGGCAAGCCCGCCGCGTTCGCGAGGATCATCAGCAACTGGACGCCCAGGAACGAGCCGACGAGCAGGCCGTTCTGCTGCTGATCATCGCGCGTCGCGACCCACACGAAGGCGCGCCACACCCACCCGGTCGCGGGCTGCTTGCGCGACTTGACCGCGGCCCACAGGCGCAGCGCGTCGCGATCGGTCGAGTCCTGGAGCAGCGCGAGCTGGGCGTGGCGTTCGGCAGCCGCGACGTCACCGGTGCGCAGCTCGATCTCGCCGGCGACCACGTTCGCCGCGAGGTCGGTGCCCGCGCGGCGCAGCGCCTCGTTCGCATGGCTCGCCGCGATCTCGAGCCGCCCGGCAGCGAGCTCGAGCTTCGCCGCTTCGACGCGCGTGCTCACGCGCTGGGGCATCCATGCGATCGCACGCTCGAGGAGCTCCCTCGCGAGCTCGGTCTCGCCGCGCGCCTGCCGGATCTTCGCGCCGAGCACGTGGATCGCCACCTCGGTCTCGGGCTGCTTGCCGATCTCGACGATCCCGAGGCCACCGAGCGCGACGGCGCAGCTCGTCCACGCTTCCTCGAACCGCCCGCGGGCAAACGCCGTCGCGGCGCGCGCGTAGTGGCAGTACGGCGAGCCACCGGCCAGCTCGAGCGCGCGCTTCGACTCGGCATCCGCGCCGACCAACCGGTTCGGCACCAGCAGCGCGAGTGCGAGCATCGCGTGGGCGTGCGCGTAGGCCTCGTCGAGCACGAGTGCGCGACGCAGCAACTCCACGGCCTCCTTCCACTCGCCGGTGCGCAGCTGGCGATCCGCGGCGTGCACGAGCTGTTCGGGATCCCAATCGATGGTCTCGCTCATCCCAGCCCGCCGATGCCCATCACGATGATGTCCCACAGGGGATCGTCGAACAGGCCCTGCACGTAGGGCCGGAGCAGGATGCCTCCGGAGATCACGAAGGTGGTGGCCTTGGCCGTGCCGCCGGACAGCTCGTAGACCTGATACGCGCGCTGCTGGATCGTGGTGATCGCGTGCGCGATGTAGATCTTCCACGTCACGATCACGAGGAGCGCGAGCTGCAGCAGCGTGCGCGACTCGATCAGATCGTGGTCATCGGCCCAGAGCAGCAGCGTGCCGAGCGCCGCCGTCACCATCAGCTGCACCACGCAGAGCAGCATCTCTCTGCGCTTGGTGGGGCTCCCGAGGACGATCGCGTTGAACACGAACCACGGCAGCGAGAGCCACGATCCGACGATGATCTCGGCGAGCAATGGGCCAGAGGGCGTGACGACCAGGTGTTTCCACGCCGTGTCGTGCGGCTCGTCGGCGATCGCGTAGCTCACGCGACGACTCTAGACGATGAGGGGTGTCAGGTGACGACGGTGCGGCCCTCAAACGCCCGACGCGTTCGTCGATGGTCAGGCGATGCGATGATCTTGGAGCCAAGATCGGCGGCCGGTCGGAGGGTCGCCAACACGCGGACGACGGTGCCGTCAGACGATGCGTGGTGATCTTGGTGCCAGGATCGGCGGCCGGTCGGAAGGTCGCCAACACGCGAAGGGGCGCCAACCTTCGCCAAGGATCTGTCGGGAGCGCGGGGCGCGTCTGGACGAGAACGCTGCAAGGCATTCCGATTCGATCGAGAGTGTCGCGTGACGACGGTGCCGTCAGACGATGCGTGGTGATCTTGGTGCCAGGATCGGCGGCCGGTCGGAAGGTCGCCAACACGCGAAGGGGCGCCAACCTTCGCCAAGGATCTGTGGGCGGAGCTCAGGGCTGGTTGGCGAATGGCTCACACGATCAACTCACACGATCAACAGCGTCGGGGATGCCGTCTGACCGGTCGCGGCAGCGATCGCGGCGGCGTACATCCGGACCTGCATCTCGTAGCTCTGCTGGAGGAACGCCACGCCTTCCCCGAGCTCGGCGTCGGTCTTGTAGTCGACCACCGTCCACACGCCGCCCTCGGCGAACGCCAGATCGACGATGCCCTCGAGCATGCCGAGATCCGTCGACAGCACGACCGGCGCTTCGCGGCGCAGCTTGTCGGCGGCCCG
>JANNBP010000497.1:0-1898 GCA_031385555.1 Deltaproteobacteria bacterium
GCTTCGGGGTTACCTGTTCGATCGCGATCGGCTCGACGAGCGAGGTCGCGAGCGTCGCGCGTCGCCGATAGCGCACGCGACGTGACATACCTGATCAGCGAATCCAGGCGCCTTCTCGTGAGGCGCGACACGATTCCAGAAGGGAAGCAGATCGACGCGAGACCGTCCAGCTCCTCGATCTGGAGGGACCAGTCGTGATTGGGCAGAGTTTGGGCAGAGCTGCCGTGAAAACGGGCTAGCTCCGCGAAATAATGGTGGAGGCGGCGGGAGTCGAACCCGCGTCCGCAGATGCTTCTGACCGAGCTTCTACGCGTGTAGGCACGTTATTTGAGGTCTCGCACCCGCCGACAACGGCCAATCTGCGGGTGCAACAAGTCGACTGAAGTTCGACCTCCCTACGCCGACAGCTCGGGGATCTAGCCTGATTGTTGGCGGTGTTTTCTAGCTACAGACGGAAGCCAGAAGCACCGTCGTCACCTGGTTTTATCAGGCGGCGAGAGCAACAGCGTTATCGTTCGCAGTTGCAGGTTTGCCCATTTTTACGTGGCCATGGGCGCCACGACGCGCTGCTCGGACGTCTACAACCACGTCGAAGCCGGTACGCCCCCAATTGTCAAAGAGAGCTGCACTATGGGGCCGGATCGCCGGGGGGTCAATCCGTGTCGGTCGCTGGGCTGGTTCTCCACCGTCGATTGGCCGTACTTCGTCCGAGTCTCGGTAGCTTTGTGGGGGCGGTCCACCAACGCGTTCGCCACTTCGGCGCGCTCCTCGGGGCTCAGCTGCATCGCCTGTTCGAGCGTTGACGGCGGCTGCGTTGCCCGCGCGTTCGCTGTTCCTGGTGCAGGCACGCGACGGTCCAGCGCATGATCATCCGGGCGCGGCCGTGCCAGCGCTTCACTCGACCAGCGATGCGGAGGATCTGGATCGCTTCATCCAGGTTCCTACGGCGCGTCGGTGATCGGCACGAGAGGCTTGCCGAACGGCTCGGCGGAGAGCTTCGTCGCGGCGGCGCGTAGATCTGTGCCGCTTGGGTTGTTCGCGATCTGGCTGATGGATGCGTCGAACCCGGATGAGCGTACGTCTCACGGATGGCTTTCTGCGTGGACGATTTTTGGTGCCGACCACGGGCCCCATGTCGACAGGTCGGAACACGGCACGATATTCTCTCGCTCAGGAGACATCATGAGATCACGGCATTGGCTCGGCGGACTGGGGATCGGGATTGGACTTCTTGCCAGCACGCTTGCCCTCGCCGGAGACGTCGAGGACAAGAAGGGGATGAAGACGGCAGAGGAGACGCTCACCAAGGCGCTCGCCTCGGTGAGTGCGCCGCAGTCGTGCGGGAAGAACTCGATGAAGTTCTCCATCGATTGGCCTTCGTTCGCGGACACCTACGTCCACTGTTCGCCCGACTGCGCCGCGAACGGCAAGCTCGAGATTGGCCCGCAGAACGTCGGCGGATCGTCGGCGGTGTTCGATGGGATGGCGAGTGTTTGCCGCGATGACAACAAAGACCTCAAGGAAGCCCTCGTCGCGAAGGTGAAGAACGTCGTCATCAAGTACGATCCGACCGCGACGCCAGATAAGTTAGAGAAGGGCGTGGGGGGTGGACCGAACAGCGGGCCGCGGCTCACCTTGAAGAACGGGACGCTGACGGTCGGCTACAACTGGAAGCTTGCGAACATCTCGTCCGAGACCGCCTTCTGGTTTCGCAAGCACCTCTAGCGCCACACAAAGGTGTTCTTCCGCTTCAGCGATGCCGTGGCGCGCGGGCTGCACCAGGCAGCACCTGCTCCATGCGGTCACGTGAGAAGCCAAGCGCCTCGGCCTCCAGGTCACCGGGGAGGGTGCCTACGATCCGACGGGCGGAAGTCTCGAGCCCGAGGTCAAAGACTTCC
>JANNBP010000525.1:0-21539 GCA_031385555.1 Deltaproteobacteria bacterium
GCCCGGCGACGGGCGAAGGGCGAAGGGCGTAGGGCGAAGGGCGAAGGGCGAAGGGCGAAGGGCGAAGGGCGAAGGGCGAAGGGCGAAGGGCGAAGGGCGAAGGGCGAAGGGGTGTTCTTTAATGCCAGAAGCCGACGGAGAAGCCGATGTTGCGATAGCGGCGCGCGATGTCGAACGTCGCCCCGAGCTTGCCGCGGCGGATGCCCCACAACGTGAACTCGAGCGCGCGGAGCTCGAAGCCGAACGTGCCGTGGGCGCGGCCTCGCACGCCGTCGAACCGCTCCGGCTCCCAGTAGCTGCCGGCGCGCAGCCGGAGGCGACCGGGCAGGGCCTCGACCTCGACGCCCGCGCGCGGTGACACGGTGACGTGCGAGCCCGAGCGCTGGAGCTGCTGCATCGCGAAGGCCTCGATGCCGTGGCCGTCCGTCGACGAGCCGGTGAGGATCAGATCGCCGGCCACCGTGATCGAGAACTCGTCGCGGAACTTCGTCGTGACCTGCTGGTTCCACGGCGACGCTGCCCAGCGATACGCCATCCCGACGATGGTGCGACCCGGTGACTCGATCTCGTTCGGCAGGATGTATACGGTCGAGCTCGGATCGTCCGGATCCGCCTGGCACATGGTCGGATCGCAGCCGCCCGGCGCGACCTTGCTCGACACGATCCGGCTCTCGAGGGCCGCGGCAACCCGATAGCTCTCGCCGCGCGGCAACCAGGTCGCACCGGCCACAAGGCCCGCGCCCGTGAGATCGAACAGCGGCGTGCCGTTCTCGGGACCGAGCTGGAAGCGGATCGACTGGATCCCCACGCCGAGCGCGAGATCCCAGCTCGGGATCCAGCGGGCGATCACGAACTTGCCGCGCAGCGACGTCGCGAACAGCGCCGGCATCGCGGTGCCGTCGACCGGCGAGTCCTGCCCGGTGAACGTCAGCGCACCGGACCACAAGCCGACGCGCAGTGCGAGACCGGCGGTCGCCAGCTGCGCGCCCTCGGCCTCCGCCGCGATCTGGCCGTTGTTGTCGTAGTCCGTCGAGAACCGGCCGGTCAGATAGTCGAGGTGGTAGTCCCAGCTCCAGCGGTCGTTGTCGGTGGTGCGGCGAACCGCCGGTGCCGACGCGTTGACCAGCGCGCCGGCCGAGCCGTTGACGCGCGCCGCGCCCGCACCGCCCATGCCGGTCAGCGACGAGTCGCCGATCGCGACGCCCTCGTAGAGCTCGATCGCGTAGTCGCGATCGACGATCGGGTCCGCACCCGCGCGCCCGCACATGCTCGGGGCCCAACCCCCCATTGCCACCGCTGCGACGGTTAGCAGACGACCCATCCCGCCATCATAGCGGTATCCTTCTCCGCAATGCCCACGGTCGACGACGAACCCAGGAGCACGCCTGGGGACGGCAAGTCGGCCGATGCGACCGGGCCGGTGACGCGCGAGTCGACCCGCGACGCCAACATCGCGAGCTCGATCGCGGCGGTGCCGTTCAAGCGCCGGTTCTTCCTCCCGACGGTGCTGCTCGGTCTCAGCGAGCTGCTGTTCATCCTCTATCCGCTCTGGCTGTGGTTCGATCTCGACAAGCTGCCCGGCGACACCGTCCTTCGCACCACCCTTCCCGTCGGCATCGGTGCGTGCATCGTCTGGCTCGGCGCGATCGGCACCTGGCTGCTGCCGCTGTACGCGGCGGTCGCCGGCCGCCGGCGGGGCGAGCGCGTCGACAAAGAGCTCGCGGGGCGCGCGTATCGGATCACGCTCAAGGGGCCGGTTCGCGTGCTGCTCCTGCGCACCGCGCTGTGGACCGGCGCGTCGGCATTGACCGGCACATTCTTCCACGTCTACGAAGGCTGGCCGTGGCAGCGCGTCGCAGAGCTAGCGGCGCTCGCCGCCGTGCTCGCGTACGTCGTGTCGTGCGTGCGCGCCGTCTGGCTGGCGCAGATCATGGGTGAGGTGCGGGGGCGGTTGTTCGCCGCCGGCTCGCCGCTGCGCCGGTTCGACGACAGTCACTTCCGCCGGTTCACGCTGGTCGCGATGATCGTCGCCGGCGGCGTGCTCGCCGCACAGTTGGCGTTCTCCAAGTTCTTCCTGTTCGCGAAGTCTCCGCAGCAGTTCCTCCAGCTCCAGACCTACTTCCCGATCGCGACGCTGATCGGCGTGTCGACCTGGGTGCTGTGCGCGAAGCTGATGACCGCGGATCTTCGCGAGTACCTCGCCGTCTCGCGTGGTGAGAAGCGCGAGCACGCACCGCCCGCGGCCACCATCTATCGCCGGGCGCAGGCGCTGCCGTACCGCCTCGCGATGATGACGTTGCTGGTCTGGCTCGCGATCACCGTCGTCGGTGCGCTGGTCGCGCGGTTTCACCTCGGCTTCGAGGTCGACGACACGCTGATCGCCGCGATCGGCACCCTGATCCTCGCGCTCGCCGGCGCGATCTACGAGCAGCTGTGGCACCGAGATCTGTTGCGGCCCCTGCTCGCGCACCTGACGCAGCGGTACCGCGTCCCGGTCCGCAACATCGCACCGTCGCTATCGCTGCGCAGCAAGCTGTTGCTGTCGTTCGGGGGCGTGGTGCTGCTCGCGTGCGGCATGGCCCTGCTGTGGGGCTTCGTCCAGTACAAGAGCTTCGCGAACAACGCCGCGCAGAAACAGGCCGAGCTCGGCGTCCAGTGGATGCGCTCCGAGCTGCAGAACGACATCTCCAACGACCCGTCGCCACCCACGCCCGAGCGGGTGCGCGCGTCGCTCAAGCGGATCGCCGGCACCGCCGCCGAGGGCGCCGTCGTCTACTACGTCGACGAGACCGATGTCGTCGCGGGGTTCGGTGGTGGCGTGCTCGGGGCGCCGAAGCCGCCGTGGTACGTCCGCGCGCAGTTCGAGAAGTCGAATCGCACCGACGGCCTGATCTCGATGCCCGGTGCCGAGCTCACCGGACGCGCCGGTCTCCTCGCCGCGACGTGGCGCGGCGTGCGCTATCCGCTCGGCACGCTCGGCTTGTTCTATCCGTCGTACCGCGGCCGCGGCGAATCGATGGCCGAGCCGCTCCAGGAGCTGTTCGTGTTCTTCCTGATCCTGTTCGGCGCCTGCGCCGGCATCGTCGCGTTCACCGTCGCGCAGTTCATGGCACCGATCAAACGCCTCGAACAACGCGCCGATGCGATGGCGCGCGGCGAGCTCGCCGATCCGGTCGCCGTCGGTGGCGAGGGTGACGAGATCGGCCGCTTGACGCTCGCGCTCGAGGAGATGCGGCGTGCCCTCCGCGACAAGCTGCGCTCGACCGAGGAGGTCAACCTCGATCTCGAACGCGCCGTCCAGATGCGCACCGCCGACCTCGCACGCAAGAACCGCGAGCTCGCCGAAGCGATGGACAAGCTGACGCGTGCCCAGGCGCAGATCGTACGCAGCGAGAAGCTCGCCTCGATCGGCCAGCTGGTCGCCGGCATCGCCCACGAGATCAATAACCCGGTCAACGCGATCGTCAACACCGTCGGTCCACTCGAAGAAGCGGTCAACGAGCTCGACAGCACCGACGCCACCACACGCAGCGAAGCGGCGAAGGACGTCCGCGAGATGGTGCGCGTGGTCCAGCGCGGCGCGCAGCGCACCAAGGCGATCGTCGGCGCGCTCCACAACTACTCGCGCACCGACGACGACTCGGTGGTCGACTTCGACATCAATCGCTCGCTCGACGATTCGCTCGAGCTGCTCCGCCACCTGCTCAAGATGAACATCACCGTCGACAAGGGCTACGCCGACGTCGGCCGGATCCGCGGTCACGCCGGTCAGGTCAACCAGGTCTTCATGAACCTCCTGACCAATGCCGCACAGGCGGTCGTCGGTCGCGACAACGCGAAGATCACGATCACCACGAAGAACGACAGCGACGGCGTTACCGTCGCGATCTCCGACAACGGGGCCGGCATCCCGCCGCACGTGCTGCCGCGAATCTGGGATCCGTTCTTCACCACCAAGGATGTCGGCGAGGGCACCGGTCTCGGCTTGTCGATCGTGTTCGAGCTCGTGCATCGCCACGGCGGCACGATCGACGTCGACACCAAGGTGGGCGAGGGCACCACGTTCACGGTCAAGCTGCCGCGCAAGGCGCCGGCGGCCGCGGGGCGGACGACGGAGATGGGTGCCGTCAAGACGCGCGAGCTGCGGCCGCGTGAGTGACTCGTCGGCCATCGTCCGTCGCGTGGTCGCCCATCGCCCCATCGCCCATCGCCCCATCGGTCATCGCCCCATCGGTCATCGCCTCATCGATCATCGATCATCGGTCATCGCCTCATCGATCATCGCTCGCTCCACACTGGTTCAGAAGGCGACGCAATGCGTCGCAAGGCGCCAAGGGTCGCCAAGTTCGCCATGGGATCGATCAACGAGAATCGTGCTCGAACGATCGGTGGTCGAGATCGCCCAAGTTCGGTCGGCGGTCAGCGCCGACCGAAACCACTCCTGCTCTCGGTCGACGCCTCTGCGTCCGCCGAGCTCGCGCGTTCTTCCGCAAAGGGGTCTGTCGCCGAAAACCCTTGGCGAAACTTGCGAGCCATGGCGCCTTGCGACGCGCAGCGTCGCCTTCTGACCCGTGTGAAAGCGCGAAGCTCGAGGGCGAAGCTCGACCGGCAACCCCGCGAAACTCGCGTAGTTGCCAGTCGGTCAAAGCGGCAATGCCACGCTGACAAAGTGGCAAGCAGACCGTCGACGCCCGAGCAAAACTCACTGTAAATTCAACCGCTTCACGAAATCAGACCTGGCTCGCGACTTGTTACTAGCAGCACAGTCATGTGGAACCAGCCGGGGCAATCTCCGTTTCGTCGCTTCCAGGCCGCGCAAGTCGACAGCGGCGGGTCCGCCGGGGCGGCAGCCGACGAGCCGCAGGAGCTCCGCGCCGCCGCGGATGCCGGCATCGTGCTGGTGGTCGATGACGAGCCCGCGATCGTCGAGTCGCTGACCAAGATCTTCCGCCGCGAAGGGCTCCACGTGCTGTCGGCGACCGATGGCAACACCGGGCTCGATCTGCTCCGCAAGCATCGCGTCGGCGTGCTGCTCACGGATCTGATGATGCCGCAGACCACCGGCATGGATCTGCTCCGCGCGTCGAAGACGATCGCGCCGGAGACCGAGGTCGTGCTGATGACCGCGTACGGCACGGTCGAGACCGCCGTCGATGCGATGAAGGAGGGCGCGTACGACTTCGTCACCAAGCCGCTCAAGCGGGCGCACGTGGTGCGGATCGTGCGCAACGCCCTCGAGAAGCAGACTCTCCTCGTCGAGAACCGCAGCCTACGGGCCCAGCTCGCCGAGAAGCGCCGCAAGGCGATCATCGGTGCGTCGCTCGCGTGGCGCCGTACGATGGACATCGTCCAGCAGGCCGCACCGAGCGAGGCCACCGTGCTGCTCCTCGGCGAGAGCGGCACCGGCAAGGAGCTGCTCGCCCGCGCCCTCCACGAGAACAGCACCCGCGCGAAGAACACGTTCGTGGCGGTCAACTGCGCCGCGATCCCGGAGTCGATCCTCGAGGGCGAGCTGTTCGGCTACGAGAAGGGCGCGTTCACCGGCGCCACCACCGCCCGCGACGGCCGGTTCGAAGCGGCGCACGGCGGCACGCTGTTCCTCGACGAGATCGGCGAGATTCCGCGCCACGTCCAGGTCAAGCTGCTGCGCGTCCTGCAGGAGGGTGAGATCGAGCGGCTCGGTAGCAGTGGCAAGTCGCGCCGGATCGACGTCCGCGTGGTCGCCGCGACCAACGTCAACCTCGCCGAGGAGGTCAAGGCGGGCCGGTTCCGCGAAGACCTGTTTTACCGCCTCAACGTCATCCCGGTGAATGTCCCCTCGCTGCGCGATCGCCGCGATGACGTCCCGCTGCTCGCGCAACATTTCGTGCAGATCTACGCCGAGAAGAATGGCAAGGCGATCGCGGGGGTCTCGCAGCCGGCGATCGAGCGGCTGACCGAGTATGGTTGGCCCGGGAATGTTCGCGAGCTGGAAAACGCGATCGAGCGGGCCGTCGTGCTGACGCGCGCCGGCAACACCGTGATCGACGAGGATGCCCTGCCTCGCGAGGTGCGCGATGCCGCGGCCAACGGTGCCGCCGCGGGCGCAGCCTCGGCGTTGACGTTCCCGGTCGGCATGCCGCTCGCCGAGATCGAGATGCGCGTGATCCACGAGACGCTGCGCCACACGCGCGGCGACAAGCGGCTCACCGCGAAGCTCCTCGGCATCGCGACCCGCACGATTTATCGTCGGCTCGAGGCAACGGATCCGGATGCACCGAACGACGAGCTCGAAGGTGACTCCGAGGGTGTGAAAGGCTAACGATGCAAGACCTGATCAAGCGGTACTTCTGGGTCATCGGCGGCGTCACCGTGATGGTGTGCGCGGTGTTCGCTGCGAAGGCGACGGCGCATATCGTCGAGGCGAAGTTCCTCGGGGATCCAGCCGAGTCGGCGAAGAGCACCACTGTCCCCACGCCGCACAAGTCCGAAGCGAAGGTGGCCGCGCGCAGCAAGGACGGCACCCAGCTCGGCGCGCGCAACATGTTCTGCTCGGAGTGCACGCCCGCGGTGGTGGCCCCCTCGGATCCGACGTCGATCGCGATCACGTCGCTGCCGCTCCAGCTGCTCGCCACCAACATCGGCACGACGGAGAAGGACTCGTACGCGACGGTGATCAACACCGAGAACCAGCGGCAGGGCTCGTTCGCGGTCGGCGAGAAGCTCCCGGGGGCGAGCGGCAACATCAAGTCGATCAAGTACAAGTACGTCGACTTCGAGAACGGCGGCCGGATCGAGCGCGTGATGCTCGGCGGCGCTCCGCCGGTGACCACGGTCGCCGCGGTCGAGGAGAAGCCGGCCGGCGAGGTCGACGATCTGCAGGCCGCGATCGACGGCGGCATCAAGAAGCTCGACGACAACACGTTCGAGATCAGCAAGGACCTGGTCGCGAAGGTGACCGAGAATCCGATGGCCTTCATGAAGGGCGCGCGCGTCGTGCCCGCGATGAAGAACGGCAAGCCCGAGGGCATCAAGCTCTACGCGATCCGCCCGTCGTCGCCATACGCCAAGCTCGGCCTCACCAACGGCGACACGTTGACCTCGGTCAACGGCCTCGAGATCACGACCGCGGAGAAGGGTCTCGAGATCTATCAGAAGCTGCGCTCGTCGACGAGCCTCGAGGTCGAGGTCCTTCGCCGCGGTAAGCCCGTCACGTTGAAGTACTCGATCAAGTAAGCCTTATGACCAACTCCATTCTTACAGAAGCAGAAGCTCGCCAGCCCGCAGCCCGCACGTTCGCAGCTCGCACGCTCGCAGCTCGCACGTTCGCAGCTCGCACGCTGGCAGCTCGCTGGCTCGCCAGCGCCGTCATCCTCGGGCTCCTCGCACCGCACGGCGTGTTCGCTCAGCCGGCGCCCAAGGACCCACCCAAACCGGCAGACCCCGCCGGTGCCGGCGACGACAAGCTCTACAGCTGCGGCAAGAACACCACCCAGCCGGTGTCGGTGAGCTTCAAGCCGGAGACCGAGCTCAAGGATCTGATCACGTGGGTGATGGGCTTCACCTGCCGCAACTTCATCCTCGATCCCCGCATCGTGTCGACCGGTAAGAAGGTCACGATCATCGCGCCGATGAAGATGACGCCGGCCGAGGCGTACAACGTGTTCCTCGCCGCCCTGTCGACCATGGGCCTCACGATCGTGCCGAAGGGCAACGTGATGCGGATCGTCGAGAGTGCGACTGCGAAGAGCGAGACGGTGCCGATCATGAAGAGCGGCATCCCCGCGAATCAGGACCAGGTCGTCCGCTACGTGCTGCGTCCATCGCACGCGCCGGTCGAGACCGTGCGCCAGGCGATCGATGCGATTCGCTCGCCCGCAGGCAACGTCGGCGTCGCCGGCAACCTCCTGATCATCACCGACTACGCGAGCCAGGTTCGCGACATGCTGACGCTCGCGCGCACGATCGACGTGCCGGGCAACTCCGACGGGATCTACACCCTCCCCGTACAGCACGCCGACGCGACGGCGCTCGCGACCAAGCTCAACGAGATCCTCGGCCTGACGGGTGCGAAGGCCGGTGCACCCGCGCCCACACCCACGCCCGGTCGCCCGGGGGCTCCTGGGAGCGCCGCCGTGGTCAGCGCCGCGGATGTCTCCGGGGCCCTCCCCACCAAGATCCTCGTCGACGATCGCACGAACACGTTGATCGTCGTCAGCAGCGAGCCCGGCTACCTGCGCGTCAAGGCACTGGTGGCGCGCCTCGATATCAACCTCGACACCGAGGGTGGCAACTCGATCCACGTCTACACGTTGTCGAACGCGCTCGCCGAAGAGCTCGCCACGACGCTCAACAACGCGCTCGGTCAGGCCGGTCCGCAGCGCGGTGGTGCGCAGCAACCGGGTGGTCGTGGTGGCAACCCGACGGTGCCGCCTCCCCAGCCCACGCCGTCGCCGCTCGATGGCACCGCACTCGAGGGCCAGGTCCGCATCATCGGCGACAAGGCGACCAACTCGCTGATCGTGATGTCGACGGGCCGCGACTTCCTCGCGATCAAGAAGGTGATCAAGGATCTCGATCAGAAGCGCCGCCAGATCTTCATCGAGGCGATGATCCTCGAGGTCCAGCTGTCGAAGGATCTGTCGCTCGGGACGTCGTCGCACGGCGGCTATCCCACCAGCCGTGGCGATCTGATCATCGGCGGCGTCCAGACGCCGAACCTCAAGTCGCTCGACCTGACCTCGCTGGTCTCCTCGAACGGGCTGATCGGTGGCATCATCGGCTCGCCGCTGACGAACTCGCAGACGTTCCTCGGGACCTCCATCCCATCGTACGGGCTCCTGTTCCAGGCCCTGGCCACCCAGGACAACACCAACATCCTGTCGGCGCCACACATCCTCGCGATCGACAACGAGAAGGCCGAGTTCTCCGTCGGCAACAACATCCCGTACAAGGCCGGCCTGTCGTTCGGCGGCATCGGCCTCCCCGCGGGTGGCGGAGCGCTGCCCGGTGGCATCGGCCAGAACATCCAGCGCGAGAAGCTCAACCTGGTGCTCAACGTGACGCCGCACATCTCGAGCCAGGACTCGGTGCGGCTCGAGATCGAGCAGGAGAGCAAGGACATCGGCGGCTCCGATGCCGAGCTCGGCCCCACCTGGACCGAGCGCAAGCTCAAGACCCAGGTCGTCGTCAACGATCAGCAGAGCGTCGTGATCGGCGGGCTGATCCAGGAGCGCGACATCTACTCGACGGCGAAGGTGCCACTGCTCGGTGACATTCCGCTCCTCGGGTACCTGTTCAAGTTCACGAAGAAGACGAAGAAGAAGACGAACCTCCTCGTCCTCCTGACGCCGTACATCATCAAGGACCAGCTCGATCTCCAGGCGATCCGCGAACGGAAGGTCCGCGAGCGCGAGGAGTTCGTGCGCTCGTTCGCATCGCTCAACGAGATGAAGTACGCGCCGAGGACGGATTACCGCCGCAAGCGTGGCCTCGTCGAGGAGATCAATCGCTCGCTGCAATCGATCGATCAGGACCTCGAGCTGCTGCGCTCGATGAGCCAGCGCCAGCTCGTCGAGCCCGGCGTGATCGACTACGTCCCGTCGACGATCGGCGACCCCGAGCCGGCCCCGAAGAAAGGCAACTGAGTCGTGGCGGTCGGCTCCCCCTACGTTCCCACCGGCCTGCCGTCGTTCAGCGCGCAGCAACCGCTGCTCGGCGAGCTCCTGGTCACGCGCTGTGGCGTTTCGAAGGACGCGATCGAGCGCGCGCTCACCAGGCAGCTCGAAGAGGGCAGCGGCCTGATCGGCGAGATCCTCGTGCGCCTCAAGCTGGTCGACGAGGATCAGCTCGCGTTCGCGCTGTCGCTGCAGTCGGAGATGGACTACCTGCGCGATCTGCCTCGCGCGGAAGACATCGGCGTCGAGCTGATCGAGAAGCTGCCGATCAACTTCGCGCGCCAGCGCCTGGTCATGCCGCTCGGTCGCGGCCAGTCCGGTCGGGTGATGGTCGCGGTCGCGGATCCCACCGCTGTCGACGTGATCGACGCGGTCGGCGTGTTGCTCGGCGAGCCGGTCGATCCGGTGGTCGCGTCGGCCACGAAGATCACCGAGCTGATCAACAAGACCTATACGCGGCTGCGCGGTGGCGCCGAGCTCGAGGAGGGCGTCAAGAAGGGCGACGAGGAGCAGGGCGAGGAGGTCCAGAACGAGGAGCTCAACGATCTGCTCGACGCCAACGACGAGGCGCCGATCATCAACTGGGTCAACTCCCTGATGTTCCAAGCTGCCCGCGAGGGCGCGTCGGATATCCATATCCGGCCCGGCGAGAAGGACATCGTCGTTCGCTACCGGATCGACGGCGTGCTGCGCGAAGCCAAGCGCGCGCCGAAGAAGTTCCAGCCGTCGATCATCGCGCGAGTCAAGATCATGGCTGGGCTCAACATCGCCGAGAAGCGGTTGCCGCAGGACGGCCGCATCCGCCGCAAGATGGCAGGCAAGGACGTCGACATGCGCGTCGCGACGTCCCCGACCTCGGCCGGCGAGAGCGTGACGATCCGTCTCCTCGATCGCAGCAGCGTGCTCCTCGGCCTCGCCGACATCGGCTTCGCCGAGGATCACCTCGAGACGATCCGCGCCATCATCGCGCGGCCGCACGGCATCTTGCTGGTCACCGGTCCCACCGGTAGCGGCAAGACGACGACCCTCTACGCGTGCATCTCCGAGATCAACTCGCCGGATCTCAACATCCTCACCGTCGAGGATCCCGTCGAGTATCAGCTCGAGGGCATCTCGCAGACGCAGGTCAACTCGAAGATCGAGCTGACGTTCGCATCGGGACTGCGCTCGTTCTTGCGCCAGGATCCCGACGTCATCATGGTCGGCGAGATCCGCGATCGCGAGACCGCCGAGGTCGCGATCACCGCCTCGCTCACCGGCCACTTGGTGTTCTCCACCGTGCACACCAACGACGCGGCCGGCGGCATCACGCGCCTGATCGACATGGGGATCGAGCCCTTCCTTGTCGCTTCGTCACTCGTCGGCCTGCTGGCCCAGCGCCTGGTGCGCCGTCCGTGTAAGGAATGCGCGCGCCCGGTTCGCCCGCCGGAGCGCACGCTCGTCGAGCTAGGCCTCGATCCGGCGACGTTCTACGCGGGTGGTTATCAGTTCCCGGCCGTCAAAGGCCAGCGGTCCCTGCCGCCCGGCACGGTCCTTGAAACCGTCGGTTGTCCAGCGTGCCAGCAGCTCGGCTACAAGGGCCGAACGGGCATCTACGAGCTCCTGATGATCAACGATGCCGTTCGCCGTCTCGCCCTCGAGAAAGCCGATGCCGGGTCGATCCGCAACGTCGCGGTCGAGAACGGCATGGTGTCCCTGCGCTTCGACGGCGCACGCAAGGTGCTGCTCGGCATGACCACGCCTGAAGAGGTCCTGCTGATGACGGCGGAGTCGAGCGACTGATGGCGATGTACGCGTACAAAGGGCTCGCGCAGAGCGGCAAGAACGTCAGCGGGACGCGCGAAGCGGACTCGCCGAAGACGCTGCGCCAGATCCTCCGCAAGGACGGCGTCCTCGTGACGTCGTTCGAGCTGTCGAGAGGCGGCAAGAATGCCGCGGCCGCGGCGAAGTCCAAGAGTGGCTCGGGCCTCGGTCGCGACGTCGATCTCGGGGGCTTGTTCGGGGGCGTCAAGAAGGCCGAGATCGCGACCTTCACGCGCCAGATGGCAACGCTGCTCAAGAGCGGCATCCCGCTCGCCGAGTCGATGGCCGCGCTCGTCGAGCAGATGGACAACCAGCGCTTCAAGGCGCAGCTCTCCGAGATCCGCGCGGCGGTCAACGAGGGCAGCTCGCTCGGCGATGCACTCGCGAAGTATCCCAAGCTGTTCGACGAGCTGTTCGTCTCGATGGTTCGCGCCGGCGAGCTGGCCGGCAACCTCGACGAAGTGCTCGTCCGCCTCGCGGACTTCCTCGAGGCCTCGCAAAAGCTGAAGAGCAAGGTCACCGGCGCGATGATCTATCCCGCGGTGATGGTGGTGATCGGCACCGTCGTGATCGGCGTGCTGATGGTCAAGGTGATTCCAGAGATCACCAAGACGCTGATCCAGCAGGGCAAGGAGCTCCCGATCAACACGCGCTTCCTGATCAACGTGTCGACCTTCGTCGGCAAGTACTGGCTGCTGCTGCTGATCAGCGTCGCCGCATCGATCACCGGGTTCGTGCTGTGGAAGAACTCGCCGGGCGGCAAGCAGACCTGGCACACGTTCGTGCTCAAGCTCCCGGTGCTCGGCCAGCTAGTCCGGACGATCAACGTCACCCGATTTTCTCGCACCCTCGGCACCATGCTGCAGGCCGGCGTGCCGATGTTGCGCGCCCTCGACGCTGCCAAGATGACGATGGGCAACGTGATCTTGCAAAAGACCGTCGACGAGGCCAAGAAGGCCGTCACGGAGGGCGAATCGCTGGCCGCCACTCTGAAGAAATCCGGCCAGTTCCCACCCACCATGATCCACATGACCGCGGTCGGTGAAAAGGCCGGTCAGCTCGAGCAGATGCTCGAACGTGTCGCGGTCGCCTACGAGGCCGAGATCGATACCAAGCTGACGCGGTTCATCGGCCTCCTCGAGCCTCTGATGTTGCTCGGGATGGGTGTCACAGTAGCCTTCATCGTCATCTCCGTCATGCAGCCCATCATGGATATGGGTCAGCTCTCCGCCCCGAAATGAAAGGAAACACCATGTCGCTCCTCACTGCCCGCCGCCGCCGTCTGCCTCGCCACCTTCAACGCGGTCTGACGCTGCTCGAGATCATGATCGTGATCGCGATCCTCGGTCTCCTCATCGTGATCGTCGTGCCGCGCCTGATGGGCTCGAAGGAAGCCTCGGACATCAACCTGGCCAAGATCCAGGTCGACAAGTGGAAGGGCAACCTCGATATGTGGGCGCTCGCGACCAAGACCGAAAAGGGCTGCAACGAGATCAACCTGCTGAACGACATCGGCAAGTTCTCGAGCAAGGAGACCACCGCCGAGGACTTCAAGGATCCGTGGAACCAGCAGCTCCAGATCTTCTGCGAGGACGCCGGCGTCAAGGGCCTCTACTCGTTCGGTCCGAACAAGAAGGACGACAAGGGCGACGTCGACGACATCGCCTCGTGGAAGAAGCCGAAGGCGAACTGAGCTCCAGCCGCTCACCAACTCCAGATGTCCGATCACACGTCATCTCGAGGGCGGCAACGCTCTCGCCGGTCCGAGCACGGCCTCACGCTGCTCGAGCTGTTGATCGTGATCACGATCATCGCGGTCGGGTTGGTCGTGCTTCGCAGCAGCCTCAACATCCTCGGTAACTTCGGGTTGTCGGAGGATGCCGACGAGCTGTCGGCGATGCTGCGACGTGCGAGCTCGCTCTCGATCGAGCGCAGCGAGCAACACCGCGTGGTGTTCGACATGGAGAAGGGCGGCTACCGCGTCGATGTCTGTCAGGGAGCGGCCACGCTCGCACGCAACGAGCAAATCGACGCCGACAAGGAGAAGGTCGAGCAAGCGGTCCAGAAGGGGCAGGACCGGTTGCGCGATCTGCCGACGGATGCCCTCGCGGGGGGTGGCGGCGCCGACGATGCCGTGACCCGTGCGAAGGCCCTGGCGGGTCACCACGTCGGTGATCGCGTGTGCACACCGGCGCAGGGCGGCATCTCCGGCGTCAGTCACAGCACGATCAAGAAGAACCTCGAGATCGGTGATCAAGCCGCGGACTGGGCCCGCGCGCTCGACCGCAAGGTGAAGTTCTCCGAGATCTGGGTGCAGCACAAAGACGGCAGCACGAAGAAGGGCGACGTCGCGATCTACTTCTTCCCGAACGGTTCGGCGGAGAAGGCGATCATCGAGCTCACCGACGGCGAGTCGACGCGCACCGTGCTCGTCCATGGCCTCACCGGGCAGGTCCAGCAGAAGACCGGCAAGCTCGACGATGCCGACCGGCACATGCTGCGCAATGTGATGGGCGACAAGGACAAGCAGCGCGAGGCCGACAAATGAAGCAGCGCTCGCATCACAAGCTCGCTTCGCTCGCCGCCGGGTTCACCCTCATCGAGGTCATGATCGGGCTCGGGATCCTCGGGTTCTCGTTGACCGTGCTGATCCAGAGCGCGTCGAACTCGATGATGACGGCGGCACGCGCGCAGATGATGGGCGTGGTCACCGACCTGTCGCGCGGCAAGATGTACGACATCGAGGAGAAGCTGCTCAAGGACGGCTTCACCGACACCGACCAGTCCGAGGAGAACAAGACCTTCGAGGAAGAGGGCTGGCCGAAGGTCAAGTACAGCTACAAGGTCGAGCAGGTCGAGCTGCCGAGCTGGGACAGCCTGCAACAGCTGACGCAGGATCGCGGCTCGGGAGCTGGATCCGGTAGCGGCAGCGGCCTCGACGCGAATGCGTTCCAGAACAGCGCGCTCGGCGGCATGCTCGGTCAGCTCGGCGGTGGCATCGGCGGCGGTGGCGCAGCGTCCGGCAACATCGATTCGATGCAGGGCGCATCGTTCATCCAGGGCCAGTACACGATGGTCCAGGAGATCCTGAAGGTCTCGATCCGCAAGGTCACGCTGAAGACGTTCTACATGGTCGGCACGAGTGGGGGACAAACCTGTAGCGCCACCGAGGACTGCCCGGGCACGAGCTGCGTCGACACCAAGTGCATGGAGGAGATGACCACGGTCTCGTTCTTCACCGACTCGGGGGCGATGGACAAGGTGCTGATGGGCATGGGCTCGACGGACCTCGAGGACACCGGCTCGGGCTCGGGGTCGGGCTCGGGTTCGGGCTCCGGTCGCGGCTCGGGTACTGGTACGCGCCCGACCCGTCCCACCGGCGGAGGTGGTGGCAAGTGAGGCGTCGCAATCCTCAGGCCGGCATGACGCTGCTCGAGATCTTGATCGCCACGGCGATCCTGGTCGCGATGATGACGCTGGTGTGGAGCACGGTCTCCAACACCCAGCATGCGCGCGACACGTTCGTCGGCTTCGAGGAGCGCAACCACGAGCTGCGGATGGCGCTCGCGCGGATCGCCGCCGACTTCGAAGCTGCCTATCTGTCGCGCAACGAAGATCAGAACGCGACGAACCCGCGCACGATGATGATCGCGCGGCCTACCTCGAAGGCTCCCGAGATCCGGTTCTCGACACTCGGTCACCGCGTGCTGTGGGCCGATGCCAACGAGTCAGAGCAGACGGTCATTTCGTACCTGCTCCACACCGATTCAGAGGACAAGAAGGGCGCCCAGAACTGGATCCGCCGCGAGCAGCGCCGGCCTTCCAACCTGCTACCCGCCGACGAGCCGGCCGAATACGACGTGCTCGTCCATGACCTCGAGAGCGCCAAGATCGAGTTCTGGAACTGGAAAAACCTCGAGTGGCAGGACACCTGGGACACCACGCAGGCCGACGGTCAGAAGGGTTGGCTGCCGAGTCGGGTGCGGATCACGATCACGATCAAGGACACCGAGGACAAGGACTACAAGCTCACGACCCAGGCACGCATCTTGATGCAGGAACCCCTGAACTTCACGCAATGACGAAACCGCGAGCAGCCAAGAGCCGGAAACGGCGCATGCGTCAGCGCGGAGTCGCGCTGGTCGCGGTGATGATCGCGCTCGCGATCGTCCTCATCATCACCAACCAGTTCAGCACGTCGACCAACGTCGACATGATCGCGGCGGCGAACTACCGCGATCAGATGCGCTCCCACTTCCTCGCACGCTCGGCGCAGAACCTGTCGGAGCTCGTGATCCGGCTGCAGCAGCGGCTCGACAACATCAAGCAGCTGCGCGGTCAGGTCCAGATCACCGACTTCGCGGATCAGGTCTTGCTCGCGTTCTGCGGCCAGGGCGACGAGGTCAAGTCCGCGGTCGGCTTCTCGCCCGATGCGGTGAAGGGCCTCGGCGCCAACATCGGCACCTGCGGCATCGTCAATCAGTCGATCACCACCGAGGACGACAAGCTCAACATCAACTGCCTCGCCGGGAACGACAACACGGCGAAGACGTTCAAGAGCGCCCTCGACGCGCTGGTCTACTTCCCGGCCTATGACCCGGTGTTCGAGGAGGCCGACGCCGAGGAATATCGTCGCGATCGCGCGCAGCAGGTCGCCGCGATCGCCGACTACATCGACACCGACTCGATGCGCCTGCGCGACCGCGGCACCAACGAGGACTATGGCTACGAGAGCCTCAAGGATCCGTACAAGATGAAGAACAACTATCTCGACACGCTCGGCGAGCTCAAGCTCGTACGCGGCGTCGACGATCGGTTCTGGACGCTGTTCGGCAGCGCATTCACCGTCTACGGCTCCTGCAAGATCAACCTGTCGTCGCTGACCAACACGCAGCTGATCGCGGCGGTGCTGTTCCTCGCGGCGAAGAACCCGAACGATCCGGTGGTGCTCGATCCGAGGCGGCTGTTCCTGCTCGCGTCGCTGGTCTCCAAGGCGAAGCAGTTCGGCCAGTCGTTCCTCACCGTCGACGACTTCATGAACTTCGTGAAGGATCCGGCCTCGGCCTTGGGCGCGCTCGCGACGGGCGAGGGCGGTGGGCTCGCCGGCAGTGCCGCGAACGCAGGCCTCGGCGCCGGCATCCCGGGGCTCACCGGCCCCGACAAGGTCAAGCTCGAGCTCGACAAGCAGAAGCTGTCGCAGCTGACCACCGCGGGGCCACGGCGCACCTATCGCATCCAGGCGTGGGGTGAGATCGACCGCAAGCTCAAGGACAAGGACGGGAACCCGGTGTTTCCGGCGATCCGCAGCACGATTACTGGCGTGTGGGACACCAAGATGGTTCCCCAGAACGCGCGTAAGACTCCGGCCCCCAAGGGTGGCTGGGTGTATCTGAGGGAGGACTGATGGCGAGCCGTGTATTTGCTGTCGACCTCGGCGCGTGGAGCGTCAAGGTCGCGATCGCGAGCCCAGGGATCCGCGGTGCAATGTTGCTCTCGGTCGTCGAGCGCATGCTTCCTGCCGAGCTGCATGAAGGCGAGTCCATCGAGGCGCGTGGGAAACGCGCGCTCGCCGAGCTCGTCCGCGAGCTCAAGCTCGAGCACGACACCGGCTACCTCGGCGTCTACGGTGACCAGGTGTTCTCGCAAGTCGTCGAGTTCGGCTTCAAGAACCTGCGGCGCGCCGAGCTCGACAAGGCAGTCGAGGGCGAGCTCGAGGGTGTGGTGCCCGTCGATCTCGAGGACATGGTCTACACGTACAGCGAGCTGCCGCCCCAACCGGCGGTGGCACCGAGCTTCGCACCCGAGCCCACGGCGACGGGGATGACGAGCATCCGTGGCCGCGTCGCGCCGCCGTCCTCCGGCATGCGCGTGCTGACGTACGCGATGCGCCGCGATCGCGCCGAGGAGTTGATCTCGCTCGGTCGCGAAGCCGGCTTCGCCGTCCGCGGTGTGCTCGCCTGCGGTGGTGCCGCGGCGCGCCTCGTCACCCACGTGCCTTCGCTCGCCCGGGCGCGCGCCGAGGGTGCGGTCGCGGTGATCGACATCGGTCACGAGCGCACCGATGTCGTGATCGTCGCCGGCGGCAAGCCGGTATTCAGCCGCAGCATCGGCCGCGCCGGCAAGCAGGTCACCGAGGCGATCGCGAAGTTCTGGAAGCTGCCGTTCGAGGATGCCGAGCGCGCGAAGCACAGCGACGGCTTCGTCGCCTCGGAGTCCGAGCCGGCCACGTCGGAGAGCTGGGCGCGCATCCACCAGGTGCTGATCGGCGAGCTGCAACCGTTCGCTCGCGATCTCCGCCAGACGTTCTCGGCGTGTCGCGCGAAGACGGGGTTTGCCCCGGCTGCCGCGATCATCGTCGGTGGTGGAGCACGGCTGCGCGGCATGGGCTCGTTCCTCACCGAGCAACTCGGGGCGCCGGTGTGGCGGCTCGCGCAGGACGACGTGCTCGCGATCGCCGGCCCCAAGCTCGGCGCCGAGACCGCGTCGTTGCCCATCGATAGTGCGGCGATGACGATCGGGATGGCGTACGACGCCGCCGGTGGGCGCCCGATGTTCGACCTCCGATCCGGTGCGCTCGCCGTCAAGATGGATCTGTCGTTCATCCGCGCGAAGGCGGTGCCGCTCGGTGCCGCGGTGCTCGTGATCGCCGCGTTCGCCGCGGTCAGCGCGTACGCGGATCTGTATCGCCTGCGCAAGGCCGAGAAGACGCTCAGCCAGCGGCTCGCGACCGAGAGCGCCGAGGTGTTTGGCGGCAAGTCGAAGACCGTCGAGGAGCTCGCCGAGATCAGCGCCCCGACGAGCAGTGGGGCTCGGCGCACCTCGGTGTTGCCGAAGATGACGGCATACGACCTGCTGCTCGAGATCTCGAGCAAGGTGCCGCCGAAAGAGAAGATCACCCTCGACGTCGATCACCTCGACATCGCCGAGCAGAAGGTCGAGATCTCCGGTTACGTGAAGACGTCGGAGCAGGTCGACGAGTTGAGCAACGCGCTGAAGGAGATCAAGTGCTTCAAGAAGGATGGGATCTCGATGGGGCCGCGCGAATCCGAAGGCGAGCTCAAGAAATTCAAGCTGACCATCGCGTCGCAGTGCATGTGAGGTAACCCAATGGCGCTCTCCGAACGTGCACGTGATTTTTGGGACCGGATCTCTCCGCGAGAGCGCAAGCTCGTCGTGTTCCTCTCGTTCGGGATTCCGATCGCGCTGGCGATCTGGCTCGGGCTGTCGATCCGCGATGGGCTGGCGACGATGGAAGCTCGCAACGAGCAGACCCGCGAGGCGCTCGAGACGGTCGCGAAGCTCCGGGCCGCGGGTGGTCCGGTCGCCGACGATACGGCGGTCAAGCTCCCCGACTCGCCGATGGCCCTCGCCACCTACGTCGACAAGGCGCTGGTCAAGAACGGCCTCAAGAACAAGGGCGCGATCGACGAGCGCAAGGCCACGAAGAACGGCATCGTCACCACCACGGTGTCGTGCTCGGTCGACGACATCAGCACCGAGCAGTTGAAGTCGTTCCTCCAGGAGGTCGAGGCCGACAAGGTCGTCGCGGTGACTCACCTCGACGTCAAACGCGATCGCCGCGACACCAAGAAGCTCGATGCCACGTTCGAGATCTCGACGTACTCGAACGCCGAAAAGGCGAAGACCGAGGACTCGAAAGACGGCGACAAACCCGACGACAAGAAGGAGGGCGGCTGATGGCCCGGCTTCCGTACCTCGGCCCACGCATGCGCGTGGTGCTGAAAGTCTTCGGGTTCATCTTCCTCGCGCTGTTCACGTTCGTGTTCGCGTTCCAGATGGTGTTTCCGTACAACCGCGTCCAGAAGCGGATCGAGGAGCTCGCGGCGGCGAAGGTCGACCTCCAGATCGGCTCGATCGAGCGCAGCCTGATCCCGGGCCGGTTCTTCCTCAAGGACGTCCACGTCAAGACGCGGCCGGCGCAGGCTGACCTCGAGACCGCGCTCGCGATTCCCGAGGCGCGCGATCGCGAGAAGGCGGTCGCCGCCCTGTCGACGGAGTTCACGATCGATTCGCTCGAGATCGACATCGGCTTCCTGCCGTTCCTCAAGGGCACGGCCTCGGTCGACTTCGTCGCGATCATCGATAGCGGCAAGGTCAAAGGCCACGTCGCGATCAACAAGAACGAGACCGAGATCAAGATCGTCGGCTCCGAGGTGCCGTCGGAGCACTTGCCGATGCGCGAGGTGCTGTCGAACCTGCCGATGTCGGGTGACGTCGACTTCGAGTTCGAGCTCGAGCTCCCGAACGAGAAGCTCAAGAGCGGCAAGACGGGGCCGGACTGGACCAAGGCCGTCGGCGCCGCCGAGCTCAGCTGTCAGTCGAACTGCGTGATCGGCGACGGCAAGGCGAAGTTGAAGCTCAAGGCGAAGAACGCGCGCAGCCAGGCGTTCGCCGGCGACGGCACCGCGTTCGGCAAGATCAGCGTCCAGACGCTCGAGGCCAGGATCGAGATGAAGGACGGCAAGGTCGACATCACCAAGTTCGAGGCAAAGTCGAACGACGTCGAGCTCCACGTCGACTTCTCGATGACGCTCGCGCAGAACATCGATCAGTCCGCGGTCGGCGGCTGCATCCGCTTCAAGGGCTCCGAGGCGCTGCGCAAGCGCGAGTCGAAGACCGCCGACGCGATCTCGCTGACCGGTGCCGCTCGTCACACCGATGGCCTCGATCACATCAAGCTCGAGGGCACGTTCAAGGAGATCCGCAAGCTGGCGAAGGTCTGCGGACCCGGCACCGGCGGTGGCGGCACCGACGACGTCAACCCGACGGGCAAGGGCTCGCGTCCGTCGATGACGGTCAGCCCCGACGACAAGCCGACGGTCACCACGCCGCCGCCCGGGACGACGATCGACGCCGGGCTCGCGCATCCCCCCGACGCGACGCTCCACGCACCCACGCCGCCACCGTCGGGAACGCCGGCGACCGCCATCCCGCCCACGGATCACGGCTCCGGCTCGGCGGCGCCTGGCGAGCAACCCGCTCCCGAAGGCGCGGGTAGCGGCTCGGGCTGAGTTGTCGCGGCGGTTGATCCTCCTCGTCGGGTTCGCGGCCCTCGCCGCCGTGCTCGGCATCGTCGGCTTCGTCCTCGGGGCGGACCTCGCGCTATGGAAGGCGCAGCGTTACGTCGACCAGATCGTGATCGCGGATCCGCGCCAGCCACGCGGCATCCAGATCACCACCGCACTGTTGTTCGCGTGGCCCGCCCTCGTCGCCGGGATGGCCTGCGCGCTCCATCGCTGGCGGCGCGACGAGGAGCCCTCGAACCGCGCGGCGATCGCCTACTTCGCGATCCCGGTGCTCGTGATCGGCGGGATGCACCTCGCACGGTGGCTGGTCTTCCCGATGCCGATGCCGACCGGTGGCAGCCTCCAACCGATGCTGGAGCTCACCACCTTCGCGCCCGGCGCGATGGACGCGCAGCTCGCGGCACTCACCGCGATCGTGCTGTGGCTGTACATCGGCGTGCGCAAGCAGTAACCCGGGCACGGCTGCGCCGTATGGTCGGCCTGATGCCTCCTCGTGCGTGGTTATCGATCCTGTTCCTTGCCTGTGGCGGTGCTCCGTCTCCGGCACCGACCGCACCGACCGCACCGACCGCACCGACATCTGCGACTCCGCTGATCGCGCAACCACCGGTCAGCGACGTGGCTGCGCAGGCGGCGCGACGGAGCAGTACGACGTCGGCAAGGCGCTGTACGTCAGCAAGAAGTGCGCGAGCTGTCACGGCGATCACGGCGACGGCAATCCGAAGAACCCCGCGGTGATCGGCGCCGCGGCGCTGCCGGCGAAGGCACCGGCCGGCGCGAGGCTCCGCGCGTCGGTGACGTTCGCGACGGCGAAGGACGTGCTCGACTTCGTGCGTACGAAGATGCCGATCAAGGAGCCGGGCACGCTGACCGACGAGGAAGCCGCGGCGGTGACGTCGTGGATGCTGGCGGAATCGAAGATCGACTTCGCCGTGAAGCTCGAGGCCTCGACTGCCGGTGCGATCAAGCTTCGCTAGGGCCCGAGGCCGATCCACTCGGCGCCGTCCTCGCCGAACTCTTTCTTCCAGATCGG
>JANNBP010000026.1:0-8648 GCA_031385555.1 Deltaproteobacteria bacterium
GCGGCGCGCGAAGGCCTCGGGTCGCACTTCACGTGGCTCGACGGCGAGGATGTCTCGGCGCGCGACCTCGTGCTCGAGCGGCTGCTCCCGATCGCGGAGGCCGGGTTGCACCGCCAGAAGGTGAACCCCGACCACATCAAGAAGTACCTCGGGGTCGTCGAGGAACGCGTCAAGACGGCCCGGACCGGTGCGCGGTGGCAGCTGTCGTCGTGGAACTCGCTGCGCGATCGGGCGACGTTGCCGGAGCGGGCGACCGCGGTGGTTGCCGCGACGGTGCAGCGCCAGCTGACGGGACGTCCAGTTTCGGAATGGGAGCGAGCACGCTTGGACGAGACCAAGGTCAGCCCGAAGAAGTACAACCGTGTCGAGCACTACATGACGACGGATCTGTTCACCGTGCATGCGGATGATCCGATCGAGATGGTCGCGAACTTGATGATCTGGGAGCGGCTCCGCCATGTCCCCGTCGAGGATCAGGACCACAAGCTCGTCGGGGTGGTCACCCATCGCGCCGTCATGAAGTTCGTGATGGGCGGTGGCTCGCCGCGCCGTACCGCGGTGGCGGACATCATGAAGCGCGACGTCGTCACGATCACGCCGGAGACGCCCACGATCGAAGCGCTGCGCACGATGCGCCGGCTCCGGATCGGCTGCTTGCCGGTGCTCCAGGATGACAACCTCGTCGGCATCGTCACCGAGGAGGACTTCATGGAGATCGCGTCGAAGCTCCTCGAAGATCAGATGGGCTCGGAGCAGCTGCCGCTCGGCTTCGAAGATACCGGCGTCACTCAGCGTATAAAGTAATCTCGGTCGCCGCGATGTTCGCCATCTCGTTGGCGACGCGCCAATCGGGGTGACGCAGGATGATGAAGCCGTCGCTGAGGAGCGTGTGCTTCCAGTTGCGGCGCGGCGTGCCCGGACGGAGGAGCTTCTCCTCGACGACGTGCTCGCCGTAGCTGCGCATGAAGTCGACGAGCCCGACGATCCGCGAGATCCGGCCCTGCCCGTGCGCGCGCTTGAAGATGATCGAGACGTTGTACTTGCGCTGCGTCGGTGCCTCGAACTTCTTCCAGCACACCGCGCGCGCCCACTCGCGAAACAGATCGATGTCGCACGTGTAGTTCATCTGATCGACGAGGTGTGCCCCGCCGGGGCGGCACCCGATCTCGCCGAACACGACCTCGCCGTCGGGCTTCTTGAACCACTCCATGTGGGTGAAGCCGCTGCCCATGCCGAGCGCGCCGAGCACCCGGCGCCCGAGCTCGATGCCGCGGGCGAGCGCGGGTTGCTCGAGGTGGCGCACCGTGGTGATCACCGGGCTGATCCACTCGTTGCTGCGGGCGATCAACGGCCGCGGCAGATACTGCGCGACGTTGCTGAACGCGGGCGAGCCCTCGATGCAGACGTTGTCGAAGGTGAGCTCCTCGCCGCCGATGAACTCCTCGACGCTCGCTTCCTGGACGTGCTGCGTGCGTGCGAGGATCTGCTCGAGCTCCGCCTTGTCGTTGATGCGATAGGTATCCGCGCTACCGGCACCGGAGATTGGTTTGAGCACCAACGGGTAGCCGAAGCGCTCGGCGGCGGAGTGAGCCTCGGCGGCGGTACGAACACGCGCTGCGCGGGGGACGCGGAGTCCCGCGGCGGCGACCCGCTCCTTCATCAGCTGCTTGTCGCGGAACCCGCGGACGGCGTCGAGGGACATGCCCGGGATACCGAGCCGCTCGCGCAGCCGTGCGGCGGTCAGCACCATGACCTCCCAGTTCGATTCGATCCGATCGATCGATCTGCCGCGCACCCAGGCGCTGACCCGTTCCACCACATCGTTGTCGTCGAGGAGGCGCGGGACCTGGAGGTAGTCGGTCAGGTAGCCGCGCAGCTGCGGGCTGAGGTTCGCGAGGGGCTGATCGCCGACCCCGAACACGTTCGCCCCGACCTCGGCCAGCCCGCGCGTGTACTGCTGCATCTCGGGCGGGTAGGCGCAGGCCAGGAACACGACATTCATCGGCGAACCATTCTCGCACCCAGGCGCATCTGCTTGATACGGGGGGCGCGGCCAACGTGGACACGGGGTCGAGTCCTGTTCGGCGCGTGAATGTCGCACCGGTCGTCCGTGTCCGTGTTATTGGCGGCGCGATGAACGTTCCGCCGGCTCGCAAGCTCGTCGCTAATGTTGTCTTCGTCGCGCCGTTCCCGCTCGAGACCACGATGCGTTTCGTGCGTGCGGTGGCCGGGCTGGCCAACGTGCGCCTGCTCGGTGTCGGGCAGGAGTTCCGGGCCGAGGACCGAGGCTTGTTCGCGGACATCGTCACCGTCGCCGATGGGCTCGAGACCCGGCAGCTGCTCGAGGCCACACGGATCCTCGAAAACAAGCACGGCAAGATCCACCGGCTGATCGGCATCCTCGAGCCGCTGCAGACCCAGCTCGCCGAGGTCCGCAAGGCGATGGGGATCCCCGGGACCACACCCGAGACCTCCGAGCTGTTCCGCGACAAGGCGCGGATGAAGGACGAGCTCCGCAAGCACGGCCTGCCCTGCGCGCGGCACAAGCTGATCCGCGCGTGGGCGGATGCCGAGGCGTTCGTCCAGGAGGTCGGGTTGCCGCTCGTGCTCAAGCCGCCCGCGGGCATGGGTTGTAAATCGACGTGGCGGATCAACACCGTCGACGAGCTGCGCGCGGCGCTCGGTGCACTGCATGCGAGCCCCGATCGACCGGCGCTCGCTGAGGAGTTCTTGAGAGGCCGCGAGTACTCGTTCGAGAGCATCACCATCGGTGGCAAGGTGCTGTTCCAGTCCGCGTCGCGGTACTTCCCGACGCCGCTCGAGGTGATGGAGACCCCGTGGGTGAAGTGGGTCGTGGTGCTGCCGCGCACGATCGCGACGCCGGAGTTCGAGGACGCGCGCGTGCTGGCGGTCAAGACGGTCGAGGCCCTCGGGCTCGAGACCGGGATGACGCACATGGAGTGGTTCCGGCGCGACGACGGCTCGCTGGCGATCGGCGAGATCGCGGCGCGACCGCCGGGCGCGAACATCGTGCGGATGAACAGCTTCGCGCACGATGTCGACATGTACCGGGCGTGGGCGCGGGCCGTCGTCGACGACGCGTTCGACGGACCGTACGAGCGCAAGTACGCCGTCGGCTGCGCGTTCCTGCGGGGCTACGGCCGGGGGCGCGTGGTGGATGTCCGCGGCGTCGATCTGGCGAACGAGCGGATGGGGAGCTGCGTCGTCGAGTCGAAGATCCCGACGAAGGGCACGCCGAAGTCCGACAGCTACGAAGGCGACGGTTACGTGATCGTTCGCGATCCGGATACCGAGGTCGTCAAGAAGGCGATGAACATCGTGATCGAGACGATCCAGGTCGAGTACGCCTGAACTACGCGAGATCACGCGCGAATCTTTTTTCGTCACACCACGCCCACTACCCGCTCTGTCTTGGCATGAAGAAGATCACCAAGCACCTCGCCCTCCACACCGAAACCATCCGCAGCCTCCAGTCCGAGGACCTCTCGCAGGTCCACGGCGGCTCGGGCACCACCGTGCCGACCAGCATCATCCGCCCGACGGGAACGAGCATCATCGCCCCCGGCACCACTGTTCAATCGATCACCGGAGGCACGAGCATCATCGTCCCCGGTGGCGGCCACTGAACTGGGCGGGACCTCGACACGCATCGGGAACGAGCGTGATCGCTCCGGTCAGCCGCCAGAGTGGTCCGAGTGTCATCAACCCGGGCACCACCGCTCAGACGATCGGCACGAGCGGGACGAGCGTCATCCGCGGGTGGCGGTCACTGATCGCTCGAGGCGCTCCCGACGCGATCGGCGCGTAGTACAACCGGGCATGCCTTCGCTCACGGACCACGCGTAATGCGCGTGGTGTTTCTGTCGCCTCGGTACCCGGGCGAGATGCGCCACTTCACGCGCGGGCTCGCGGAGGTCGGAGCCACCGTGCTCGGCGTGGGTGACGGACAACCCGATCCCGAGCTGAAGCGGTACCTCTCCGACTACCTCGAGGTCCCCTCGTTGTTCGACGAGGCGGACGTGATCCGCCGGGTTCACGCGTGGGTGCGCGGTCGAACGATCGATCGCGTGCTCGCGAACTGGGAGCCGCTCGTGATCACGGCGGCGAAGCTGCGCGAGCTGTTCGGTCTCCCGGGCATGTCCGTCGATACGGTCAACGGCTTCCGCGACAAGCAGCTCATGAAGGAGCGTGTGGCCGCGGCCGGTGTGCGCGTGCCGCGGTCGGCGCGTGCGCATTCGATCGAGGAGGTGCGCAAGGCGATCGGGATCGTCGGGCTGCCGGCGATCGTCAAGCCGATCAGCGGTGCCGGCAGCGCGGACACGTATCGGATCGAAGATCAGGCGGCACTCGAGCGCGTGTTGCCCCTGCTGCGCCACGTCGAGGAGGTCTCCGTCGAGGAGTTCATCACCGGCGAGGAGCTGACCTACGACACCGTCTGCGTCGACGGCACGCCGGTCTACGAGAGCGTCACCGAGTACCTGCCGAACGCGCTCGAGATGCGATCGCAGGAGTGGGTGTCGCCGATCATGCTGTCGGTGCGCGACATGGATCAACCGCAGATCGAGAGCGGCGTGAAGCTCGGTCGCGAGGTGCTGTCGGCGCTCGGCATGGGCGATGGGATGACGCACATGGAGTGGTTCCGCAAACCCGACGGTGAAGTCGTGTTTGGCGAGATCGCCTGTCGGCCCGGCGGAGCGTGCGTCGTCGACTTGATGAACTACACCGGCGACATCGATCTGTTTCGCGAGTGGGCGCGGGTGTCGTGCTGGAAATCCTTCGAGGCCTCGACGGAGCGCACGTACAACGTCGGCATCGTGTTCAAACGTGCACTCGGCCAGGGCCGGATCACCGGCATCACCGGGCTCACCGAGTTCTACGAGCGCTATCGGCGCTTCATCGTCGACGACACGTTGCTGCGTCCCGGGACGCCGCGCCGCGATTGGAAGCAGACGCTGCTCTCCGATGGCTTCCTCGTCGTGCGGCACCCGAGCTGGGAAGCCGCGCGCGACATGTGCTTCGAAGCGGCGAAGCACATCCAGCTCTACGCGTCCTGAGTGGGGTCACGCTCGACGCAGTAGCCGATTGGAGCGGCTCTGTCGGGTTGTCAGGGACTCGTGACCGTGAGCGACTTGCCGCCGGCGGTCGCCGTGATCTCGTGCGGCGTCGAGCCATCGTAGAGCACGCTGTTGGGTCCCGCCGTGACCAGCCCCGAGGATGAATCGGCGATGGCGGTGGCCACGACGCCATCGACGGCGACCGTCCACTCGAGGCCCGCGACGAACACGTTGCTGGTGAACGCCCCGAAACATGTGATGCCCGCGTACGTGAACAGCGACTCCACGCTGTCCACACCGCCGACGACCTCGAACTGGATCGTGCTCTCGACACCGCCGACGGTGAGGTTGATCGCGTGCATGCCGACACTCGGGTCATCGAGCGAGACCGTGTCCCACCCGGTTTGCGTAGCGGCGTCGCTGGCGAGTGTCGCCGACGTATCGACGAGCCGGTTTGCTGGAACGGCCGCGTTGAGGTACGCGACACCGATGCGCCGGGTTGCGGGCGCGAACACGTAGCGCTCCGCCGTGGCCGTGAAGAACTCCGACGAGGTGTAGATCTCTTCGGTCGCGACCGGCACGGCGCGAGCAAACTTCGACATCGCGTAAGGTGCGCGATCCGAGAGCGCGCCGGTGACCGGATCCGTGATCACGAGGTCATCGAGCCCGGCGGCCTCCGCGCGTAGCGTGATGTGAGGGCCGCTGATGCTCTCGACCGAGAGGGTCGCGGGACGGCTCGTGGTTGCATCATAGGCCACCGTCAGGTCGTTCGAGTCGCTCTGAAGCGCGAGCGTTACCTCATGTGTTCCATCGACGGCGATATGATTGTTGACGTCGAGCTGAGCAGGAAAGTTGGGATGCACGGGCTGGATGCCGTGGAAATAGAGGTTATGGCAGTCCGCTGGGTCCTCAGCGCCGTCGTCAGGGGCGCGACAAGGCGGTAGCTGCTGGTTGGCGTCATCCGCGAACAGCCCGCAGGCCGGGAGGGGTGACAGAAGCAGGATCGACAGGACGCGTTGCATCACCGGCGGTGCAGCAACGCATGTGCCCGGCGGTTCTGCCGGATCGCGCCGCACGTTTGCCACCTCGTGCCCACCAGATCGTCAGAGATCCGGCGCGGTGGTGAGTGGAGCCGGACTCGTGATCGTCAGCGACTGGCCGCCGGCGGTCGCCGTGATCTGGTGGATCGTCGAGCCGTCGTAGAGCACGCAGTTGGGTCCGAGGAAGAAGAAGCCATTCGAGGGATCGATGGCCACGTCGTCGACCGCGATCGTCCAGTGGAGACCCGCGACGAACGCGCCATGGGTGAACGCGCCGAAGCACGTGATGCCCGAGATCGACGCCAGCTCCTGAACGACCTCGGCGTGATCGACCACCTCGACCTGGATCGTGGACTCGACGCCGCCGACGGTGACAACAACCTCGTGCATGCCGACGGTCGCGTCGTCGAGCGTGATCACGTCCCACCGCGTCTGCGACGCACCGGTGGCGGCGAGCGTGGCCGACGTATCGACGAGGCGATTCGCGGGCGCGAGTGCGTTGAGATAGGCGACGCCCACCTGGGTGGTGCCGGTGGCGAACACGAAGCTCGTGGCAGGGACCCCGTACTGCGGCGAGGTGAGGCCCTCCACCACGCCGACCGGAACGGCGTGATCGAACGCAGACATCGCGTAGTACGCGTCGTCGAATAGCTCACCGGTTGTTGGGTCGGTGATTACCAGATCGTCGAGGCCGGCGGCATTCGCGCGCAGCGTGAGCTGCGGACCATCGATCGCGTCGACCGAGATCGCATCGGTGAGCGTCGTGGCGTCGTACGCGACGGTGAGCTCGGACGCATCGCTGTCGAGCAAGAGGGTGACCTCGTGCGTGCCGCCAACGGCGATGTGATTGTTGACGTTGCTCTGGTTCGGAAAATCGCCATTGACGGGCTGGACGCCCGAGAAATAGAGCGGCAATGAGCCTTGCTCCTCTTCCTCGCCACCACCGCCACCGCCACCACCGCCGCCACCGCCGCTGGGAGGAGGAGGCTGCTGCGGGGTGCTGTTGTCGTCGAACAGCACGCAGGCGGGGAGTGATGACAGGAGCAGGATCGACAGGACGCGTTGCATCCTGTGAGGTGGAGCAACGTGTGTGCCCAGCGGGGTGTGCCGGATCACGCCGCGCGTTTGCCACATCGTGCCCACCAGATCGTCAGAGATCCGGCGCGATGGTGAGCAAGGATTCCGGCGCACGCAACGATCGCTCACTGGGTTCCGACTCCGTCCGCAGAGCGATGCGTTCTGCTTCGACGCCTCGGCACGTGCCCGATGTGCTGCACCAGCTGCGCCGCCCGTAGCACCGCTGCGCCACCAGCTGCACCGCCGACGGTGCTCGTCGAAGAACCTGCGCTCGTCGCGCCACCGGCTGCGCCACCAGCTGCACCGCCGCCCTGCTCGTCGAAGAAACCTGCGCTCGTCGCGCCCCCGGCTGCGCCTGCAGATACATCCGGTTGGGGACCGTTGACCCCCGTTGCTCGAGTGGCGGACCCTCGACGGGGTCCTCCTCCGGTGTCCGTTATGACCGTCGTTCTAACGGACCCCGTCATAACCATCGTTCTAACGGACTCCGTCATAACCATCGCTCATAACCATCGCTAATGATGCGCGATGCGAACTACCCGTGGCTCGTATTGGCCCTGCGGCGCGAGGTGACGGAGATCGTCGATCTCGCTCCGGCGATCAGCAGCAGCTGACGAGCGAGATCGCGAGCGACGACCGCGCCGACCGCGGTGCCGATACCTCCATGAAGCCACCGACACCGCTGGCTGCTTGGCCGATGCCTTGTCCTTCACGACGAGTGCCTCGACCTCGAGCAGCTTGTTCGAGTACGTCGGATCGCGGTTGTCGCTCGCTGCGCGGCTTCCTTCGCCAGCTTCTCGAGGCCGCGTGGTTTGCGTCGCGCATGGTGAACCAAGCGCAAGTTATTGCATCTTAACTATTTTTTTGGTCCGACCGGATCGGCAGACTTCTTTTCGATTCCGTGTCGGCGATCGACGAGCAGTCGCTGTGAGAGGGCATGACTCGCACGATCAATTCATCCGGCCCCGCGTGGAGCCGAACCGGAACTGCCGAAACCGCGCGGATCGGGCATCGTTATCCGATGCGCGCTGCACTCCTGGCTCTGGTCCTGGCGAATGCCGGGTTCAGCGGCGAGCACGCGCGTGTCGCGAGTGGCAAGCAGCCTCGCCCGACGCGTGTCGTCGAGCGCGCGACCGATGCACCCTCGGGATGGACCGCGACCCGCGATCGCGATACCGGCGCGATCGTGTCTGTGTGGGGCGGCTCGATCCGCGTGGCGGGATCGATCGCCGACGCTGCGATCGCCGAGCGAGCGGCGCGCGAGTTCGCGACGCAGCTCCTGCCGTCGAGGACGACCTTCGTGGTCGTGTCGAATCGCGTCGAGCACGGGAAGCGCACCGTCGCGTTCCAGCAGACGATGCACGGACTGCGCGTGATCGGCGCGCACGTGTTCGTCGTGTTCCAGCACGATCGCTTGTTCGCCGCCGGATCGAGTGCCGTGCCCGTCGCACACATC
>JANNBP010000181.1:0-4687 GCA_031385555.1 Deltaproteobacteria bacterium
CTCAGCGAGCAGAACGATTTTCACGCCGCGCCCGATACGGTTTGAGGTATTCGCCGGCGTCCATGCTGCGGCCCGCCTCCGAGTCATCGAGGGCGCGGTCGAGCGAAGCATGAAGCTCCGCTCGTTCCGCGGGCGTGAGGTTGTCGTCGATCACGACGACCTCGACCTCGGCACCGTCTGGCAAGTCGGTCGGCTCGTCGACCACGACTCGGCCATTCTTGACTTGCACCTTGAGCGCCTGCACGGGGCTAGCTTACCGCTTCCGACGTCGCGCGTCTTTGCCATGGTCTTGCTACGGCCACGCGGGCATCGCGTACGACACGAGCGAACCGCGTCCTATAGTGGGGTCACGGCGCCACCGCTCTACTACCTCGTCAAGAGTCTTGCGCTTGACGAGCCGCGTGTTCGAGATCGACGACAGCATCCGGCGTGAACCGGGCGCGCTCACTTGCCGCTGCGCAAGCGGACGCGAATGCCAGCGATGGCATCGCGGGCATCGACCGTCTGCACCTCGCCCCTCTCGAGTTCCTTGCGGCGGCGGTCCAGCTCGGGACGCCACGCGGCGGCGAGGTTTTCGGGGGATAGCGCCGGGGCGTCCCCACTCAACCCATCCAGCGCGTTCGCCACTTCGGCGCGCTCCTCGGGGCTGAGCTGCATCGCCTGTTCGAGCAGCGCTTTGACGGCGGTCATCGGATCCAAGGCTACTGCGTTCCACGACACATCGCATCGCCCGCAGTGGATGGCGCCGGACAGCGCGGCAGCGGATAAGTTCCGCGTCCGAACCTGCCCACGCTCTGCCCGAGACCACCAGATCACGACTGACGAGGTCGGATCACCCAGGACGCCAAGGCCCTGTCGCGAGCGGAACAGCCAGTGTGGCCCTCCGTCGTAGACGGGCGCGGCAGGGCAGACGTGGGAGTACTTCATGATGAGTTCTTGTTCGTGCAGCAAGCGCTCGGATTGTTTGACGTCCCGGGAGATTTCGACTCCCGCCGCCTCCACATCATTTCACAGCGTTAGATCAACTTTGATCTGACGCTGCCACCACACTGCCACGACCGCTCGCGACGTTACCGTTCGCGGGGCGGTCAGAAGATTGACCGCGTCACGCGTGACCTCGGGTCCGAGGTGAGCGTAGCGCTTCGTCATCTGGATCGTGCTGTGGCCGAGTAGCTCCTGCACCGCCTTGAGCGGGACACGCATCACGAGGTGACTCGCGAACGTGTGGCGGCAGACACTCGGTGAACAGGCGAAACGTCGCGCTGATCCGTCGGTCCGCGGTCGCATCCCGCAGAATGGCGTGCGTCCACGCGAGCTGAGTTGTGCGAGTCATCAACAAGATCGACCCGTGTTCGAGCACGAGCTCGCTTCGGTGAAGCTTGTCGATGCTTCTGAACACGAGCTTGCGCGACGCGCCGAACGAGGCGATGGCGATCCGACTCGATGCGACGAGCCCATCATATGAATCCGAGTGAAACCCCATCGTGTTCGAACCGTTTTCGTAGCGGTTGCACAGGCAGTTGTTGAATGGATGTCCCGCGAGAGTGGCGGCGTGATCCCCGATTGCCGCGATGATCGACGGCATCGCGCACGCTGGGTACTGCTGGCCGGAGTAGTTGTACGGCGAGCCGAAGCTGGCCGTCTGACGAGCATGCATGCGGTCGATCCAGTCGACCTCGGCCGTCAGATACGCGAGATCGGCGTCAGCCGTGGGGAGCGCGTCGGCTACGTACAGAATGTCGAGAGCGGGTGCAGTCACAGGAATCTCCATCGCAAGGGGCAACACGAACAACGAATCGCGACACCGCGTTCGGTTTGCGTTGTTGGTTACGAGGAAGCGACCGCACGACCTGAAGTTAGGGCGTTGCATCCGATACGGCAAGCCGCCGCGCCGAACCGCCGCGGCTCACCGATCGCGTCCGGGCCACGAGTCGCGGAATCGAACGGACCCACCGGAACTTCGGCCGTCCAAAACCGCTTTGGTGTGGTCATGGCTCGCCATAGACAACTGATGGGCAGATCACCGCTCGAGTGCATCCACGCACGTCCGCACCATTGCTTCGCACAGAGCTACCGCGCGGCACCAAGGTCACGTTCCATCCCGACCCGACGATCTTCAAGAACGTCCTCGAGTTCTCGTTCGATCAGCTCGCCACCAAGCTGCGCGAGCTCGCGTCCCTCAACGCCGTTTGCGGCAGTAGCCTGGCTCGCGCCCACCATAGACGATGGCCGTGATCTGGATGCGATCGAGCACGAACCGGCGCTCCGGTTCGCGGTCGGCGAGGAGCTGCCAGCCCTCGACGTACTCCTCGATGCGGTCGAGCGCCGTCGGCTCACGACTCGGCCATTCTTGACTGCACCTTGAGCGCCCACGAGGCTAGCCCACCGTTTCCGACGATCGGATCACCGTCATCGGAGTCGTCGTGAGTGACGGCAATGAACGTCCGCGCGGCGAGCTCGGCTTCCGCGAGCTGCGCGACGGTCAGGCTCAGTTCTCGCAGAACTCGTCGTTCGCCTTCGGAAACCGATACAGGATCGAGTAGCACATCTCGGTCGTCGAGCTCTCGCCGTACGTGACGGTCTGGCCGGTGGTGTTCATGAAGGTGCAGTCGGTCTTCACCTTGTCGCCGGCGTTCAGCTGGATCGGCTCGAACGTCAGCACGTTCTGGTGCTCGAACTCGTAGATCTCGTCGTGCAGCACCTGATCGACGCCGCCGATCGTCAACGTGGTCTTGAGGTGCCTGCCGAGCTGGTGCATGTGCGGGAACAGCGCGAACACCTTGTAGGCGGACTTCACCGTGCACGAGCCCGAGGTGGTGGTCTCGGCATTCGGCGCGAGCTGGAAGTCCTGCGGACCCGGAAGGAACATGTCGACTTCTTCGGTCACGTCGGCCGGGTCGACCTCCATCATCTCGATGCCCGAAGTGCCGGTGAGCATCTCGTCGGTCTGGTTGAAGATGTGGAGCTGGAGGCCGATCAGCTGGCCCTTCGGGATCTTCATGGCCTTGCCCGGCGGGAAGACCAACTCCCCCGTGCCGACGCCCGAGGCGTAGATCGCGTTCGTTCCGCTGGCGCCGCGGAACAGCAGCGTGTGGTGCGTGCCGAGCGGCGAGAGTGGACGAAGGCCGCCGATCACGAGCTCGCGATCGGTCGTGTCGATCTGGAGATCGGACGTCTTCTCGCCACCGGGAGCGAGCTGCCAGCCCTTGGTGATCAGCGGTGTCCATTCGCCGGGAGGTTCGACGGGTGCATCGGGGGTGGGCGTGTCGTCGTCGTCACCCGACGTCCCGTTGCTGCCGCACGCAAGAACAAAAACCAGTCCGCAGATGGCCGCTCTCATCGAGCGCATCCTAGCTCCGACGCTGCCGAAAAAGGCGCATGAAAACCGCCCGGCGACGCGTTACTCCTGAGTGATGAGGATCGCCATCGGCGCGTGTCTGCTGTTCGCTTGTGCGCACAATGTCCCACAGGACAAGGCCACCTCTCCCGATGGCAGGGTCAAGGGAGCGAAAAAGCTCGAGCTCGACAACGGTGCCCTCGAGGAGCGAGGCATCGTGACGTACCCGGGCGGCGATCGCGTCGACTGGAAGAAGATCGACCTGCCGGCGAAGCAGCGCGGCGCGCTCGAGATCGAGCTGTCGTGGGTGACGCCGCGGCCGGGGCTGAAGCTCGGCTTCGACGTGTTCGACGGCTACAACCAGCAGCTGCTCAGCGGCAAGAAGGTCACCACCGCGATGCGGCGCGCGCAGATCAAGGACGCGCACGGCACGTACTTCATCCGTGTCTACGCGGTGGGTCGCGGCGATGCCGGCAAGTACAAGCTCGGGATCGAGTTCGATGGTCGCGAGGTCGGCCAGGCGAAGCCGATCGAGGTCAACGATCCGCCGAAGCTGGCCGATCTGCCCGACGTCACGCTGACCGCGAAGTGCGACCTCATCAAGTTCGACTTCCAGAACACCGACTGCCAGGACAAGTGCCCGCTGATCAATCCGCCGGCGAGCTGGCCGGGTTGCTCGAAGACCTGCACCGCGAATCCGCCCGATGCCGCGATCCCCGCATGCGCCGCCACGATGGCGTGTCCCCCGGGTGGCGATATCCGCGTGAAGTCGTGCCTGCCCATTCATTTCCCGCCGTGTCCGAATCCCAAGGCTCCATCGCCGACCAACCTCAACTGTCTCAACTTCAAGTTCCCGCCGGAGGTCGCGCGCATCGTCAAGAAGATGGTGATCGGCAACGAGGTCGAGATCACCATCATGGTCGGTAGCCAGTCGAACGTCGCGGTCGCGTGGACGGGTGCAGTGCTCCAGGGCACCACGAGCAAGGCGCTGGCCGGTGGTGCGCTCGCGATCACGAGGATCGACACCGCTGCCGGGATCGTGGTCGCCCGCGTGCGCCTGACCGCGCAGCAGGTCGAGGCGAACACCAACGTCGTGTTCGCTCCACCGAAGCCGTAGCCGGTCGCGAGGTTCATCAGCTTCGGCAGGGACTGTCCTCAGATCGTTAACATTCGATCTGCAACTGGGCGCAACGACTCGTTCGTAGAGGGACAGTCCTCACGACTCGAGTTCCGACGTGAGCGCGCCGCCTTCCGTCTTGGTCGTGATGAGCAACGACGTGCGTTCGTGAGGACCGTCCCCACTCGAGTCAGTGATCTCGCTGGGCTGCGAATCGGAAGTTAAGGATCTGA
>JANNBP010000044.1:0-16862 GCA_031385555.1 Deltaproteobacteria bacterium
TTCGCCGGCAAGAAGGTCGCGATGTTCTCGCTGCCCGGCGCCTTCACGCCCACCTGCTCGGCGAAGCACCTGCCCGGCTTCGTCGCGAAGCTGCCCGAGCTCAAGTCGCAGGGCATCGATCTCGTCGCGTGCCTGTCGGTCAACGACGCGTTCGTGATGAAGGCGTGGGCGGAGCAGCACGACGCGCTCGGCAAGATCGTGATGCTCGCCGACGGCAGCGGCCTGTTCAGCAAGGCGCTCGGCATCGACTTCGACATCCCCGGCATGGGCCTGCGCGCCCGCCGCGGCCTGTTCATGATCGAGGACGGCACCGTGACGTCGGCCGAGATCGAGGCCGCCGGCAAGTTCGACGTGTCGAGCGCCGAGGCCTGCCTGACCAAGTTCGGGAAATAGGTCGGCTCGAGGTCAGAACGTCCAGCTGCCGAGCTGGAGCAGGACGGTGCCGCGGCGCTTCTGCGTTCGCGCGACGGGTTCCTCGTCGGTCAGCACCTCCCGGTGGAACAGCAGCGGGATCGCGAGCCCGACGGTGGTTCCGAGCACCGCACCGGCGATCACGTCGGTCGCGTAGTGCGCGTCGGCGGCGATGCGGAGATATCCCGTGGTCACCGCGAGCATGCCGCCACCGATCCAGATCGCCGGCGCACTGCGATAACCGCGCAGGCTCGCGACCGCGCCCGACGACGATGACATCGCGAACGCGAGCCCGGCGTGTCCCGAGAAGAACGACGTGTTGACGTCACCCTTGCGCTTCTGCGTGCTGCGCGCCTTGAACTCGGCGAACGGTCGACGCCGCACGAACAACAGCTTGAACGCCTGGTTGAGCACGCCGGTGACGATGCCGGCCTGCATCACCGGGACGACGTCGTCGAACCACCGGCGCGCGTCGTGCTCGCCCACCGACGACACCACCAGCATGCCCATCGCGTAGGTCGGCGCGCTGACGTAGCCGGTGATGTTGCTGAGGAAGTCGGCGCGCTCGACGTTGTCCCACTTGCTGGCGTCGCGCAGCCGCGTGTCGAACCGGTTCGAGCGACACCACAGGCACTCGGGCCGCGCGAGCGCTTCCTTGAGTCCGAACTCGAGCACGAGGTAGAACGCGCCGCCGACGGCGAATGGCGCGATGTTCCACACGCGATCGCGATCGCTGCGCTCGGACGGATCGGCGCTCGCCGTCCCGAGGGACAGCACGAGGAACATCACCGCGAACGCGCGGACCACCACCGCTACGGTAACAGAAGTGTCGAGTCCGCCGCTTGTCGCAGACAGGGGCCCCGCGAAAATAGCGCCTCCCGAAGCGCACAGCGCGGAGGGCGTAGACCTGGGCTTGCATCAGCTCAGCTGAAGCAAGCCCGTGTTAGCGTGTCGTCGCGTGCCGCCGCTGTTTCATCGTCTGCTGATCGCCAATCGCGGCGAGGTCGCCGTCCGGATCGCTCGTGCCTGCGACGCACTCGGCATCGTGCCGGTGTTCGCCGTCAGCGACGCCGATCGCACGGCGGCGTACACCCAGGGTCGCGAGGTCACCGTGCTCGGCCCCGCCCGCGCCGCCCAGTCGTACCTCGACGTCGAACGCGTCGTGCAGGCCGCCGTGCAGACCCGCTGCTCCGCGCTGCATCCCGGCTGGGGGTTCCTGTCGGAGAATCCGCTGCTCGCCACGCTGTGCGCGCAGCATGGCGTGACCTTCATCGGACCGCCGCCCCACGTCACCGCGTTGATGGGTAGCAAGACGCGCGCGAAGGCGGCGATGCGCGCTGCGGGCCTGCACCTGATCCCCGGCAGCGACGGCGTGCTCACATCCGTCGAGCACGCGAAGACGGTGGCCGCGGAGGTCGGCTTCCCGGTGCTGTTCAAGGCCGAGAACGGCGGCGGTGGTCGCGGCATGCGGATCGCGCGCAGTGCCGCCGAGGTCGAGACGGCGTACAGCGAAGCGCAGGCCGAGGCGCGTGCGGCGTTCGGCGGCGACCGGGTGTTCCTCGAGAAGCTCGTCGAGGGCGGCCATCACATCGAGGTCCAGGTGTTCGCCGACAAGTACGGGCGCGCCGTGCACCTAGGCGAGCGCGACTGCACCGTGCAGCGCAATCACCAGAAGCTGATCGAGGAGAGCCCGTCACCGGTGCTGACGCCGGAGCTCCGCGCCGCCACCTGCAACGCGGCCGCTCGCGCTGCTGCTTCGATCGGCTACGTCGGCGCCGGTACGATGGAGATGCTGTTCGATCACGGGGTGCCTCGGTTCATGGAGATGAACTGCCGCCTCCAGGTCGAGCACACGGTCTCCGAGGAGCGCTCCGGCAAGGATCTGATGATCGCGCAGCTCGAGGTCGCCGCTGGTCGCCCGTTGACGTGGACGCAGGACACGATCCCCCTCGATGGCCACGTCATCGAGTGCCGGATCAACGCCGAGGATCCGAGGGAGGGCTTCAAGCCCGCGCCCGGGACGATCACCGCGTGGCAGCCACCGAGCGGCGACGGCATTCGCGTCGATACGCACGTCGTGCCCGGATACGTGGTGCCGCCGTTCTACGACTCGCTGATCGCGAAGCTGATCGTCAAGGGCCGCGATCGCGGCGACGCGATCGCACGCATGCTCGCGGCGCTCGGCAACTTCAAGGTCGAGGGCGTGCCGACCACGATCCCGATGCACCAGCAGATCCTCGCGAGCAAGGCGTTCACCACCGGCGACTACGATACCCGCGCGATCCCCGGCTGGCCGTAGCTACGGTGCGGTGGTGATCTCGATGACGAGGTCTACTTCATCCGACTTGCCGCAGTCGACATCGCCCTGACACGACGCGGCGAGCACGTTCGCCTTCTTGGTCTTGAACGTGACCTTCTTGCCGATCAGCTTCGACGCGTCCTTGGTGTTGTTCGGGCAGAGATCGAAGTCGCCTTCCATCGAGGTCTCCTCGCCACTCGCCGTGGTGACCACGACGTAACAGGCGCGATCGCCGTTCTGCAGCTCCTTGAGCGTGACCGAGGGAACCGACGCGCTGATAGCGACTGGTTTGGAGCTGCCGCCGCAGGCAGCAAGTGCGATCAGGAGCGCGAAGCGATGCATGTTTCACCCACGGTACTAGCGATCACTGCCTCCAGGGCGACACCCGGGTATCCCGCGCGGCCCGCCGTCCATGCCGGTTCCGTCGCAGCCGCGACACCCGGGTATCCCGCGCGGGCCCGCCGTCCATGCCCGTTCCGTCGCAGCCGCGACCTGCCCCGAAACCTCCGGACTCCTCCGCGAGCGAACCAGCGAAGAAGCGGCTCGAGTCGCTCGCATCCGCGTCGTGCCGTTCGTGGTGATCTCGATCAGCGTGCTCGCGCTGCTCACCGTGCTCTTGATCTGCGGTTCAGCTGACCGATCGCACCTCGCTGCGCGCTGGGGCACCGTGGCCCTCGATCGGGGCTCGGATCGATTTTCTAGAAATCTCGCGAACAAAGCCGCGAGCGCTGTCTAGCCGCGGCACGCTGCGCGCGACGGCACAGAGACGTGCTTGGACGCGCGCGGGGTAACTAACCGACACGACTACGATCCGAAAATGGCGCAGCTCTTGAAAACCATCGGGGCGTGCGCGCCTACAAACGAATCTCGCGGAAGAAGCGGCGTCGTCTCGCTGGCATCGAGAAGGCACCCTCCGGGATCACCGGGTTGGACGAGATCACCGGTGGCGGCCTGCCCCGGGGTCGGACCACCCTCGTGTGCGGCGGCGCCGGTTGCGGCAAGACCCTGTTCGGCGTCGAGTTCCTCGTCAACGGCGCACGCGATCACGGCGAGGCCGGCGTGCTGTTCGCGTTCGAGGAACCTGCGAAGGAGATCGCGACCAACGTCGCCTCGCTCGGGTTCGACATCGAAGACCTCGAAGCGAGGAAGCTGCTGATCGTCGAGTTCGTCAAGATCGACCGCAGCGAGATCCAGGAGGCCGGCGAGTACGACCTCGAGGGTCTGTTCGTCCGGCTCGGCCACGCGATCAACTCGGTCAAGGCCAAGCGCGTCGTCCTCGACACCCTCGAGGCGCTGTTCACCGGCTTCCAGAACGAAGCGCTGCTTCGCTCCGAGCTGCGGCGCCTGTTCGCGTGGCTCAAGGACAAGGGTGTCACCGCCGTGATCACCGGCGAGAAGGGCGACGGAACGCTGACTCGCTACGGGCTCGAGGAGTACGTCTCCGACTGCGTGATCGCGCTCGACAATCGCGTGGTCGATCAGGTGTCGACGCGCCGCATGCGGATCGTGAAATATCGTGGCTCGTCGCACGGTGCGAACGAGTACCCGTTCCTGATCGATGACACCGGCTTCTCGGTGCTGCCGGTCACCAGCCTCGGCCTCGACTACGACGTGTCGACGGAGCGGGTCTCCACCGGCGTCTCCGCACTCGACGACATGCTCGACGGCGGGGGCTACTTCCGCGGCTCGAGCGTGCTGATCTCCGGCACGGCGGGCACGGGCAAGAGCAGCCTCGCGGCGATGTTTGCGGACGCGAGTTGCCGTCGCAAGGAGCGCGCGCTGTACTTCGCGCTCGAGGAGTCGCACGGGCAAGTCTGCCGCAACATGCGGTCGATCGGGCTCGACCTCGACGGCTGGGTCACCAAGAAGCTGCTGAAGATCGAAGCCGCGCGCCCCACGGTCTACGGCCTCGAGATGCACCTCGTCACGATCCACAAGCTGATCGAAGAGTTCCAGCCGAAGGCGGTCATCGTCGATCCGATCTCGAGTCTGATGACGGCGGGCAACAGGAGCGAGGTCAAGTCGATGCTCGTGCGCCTGTTCGACTACCTCAAGCTCAAGCAGATCACCTGTGTCGTGACCTCGTTGACGAGTGCCCACGGGTTCGAGGAGACCGAGATCGGAATCTCGTCGCTGATCGACACCTGGTTTCAGGTCCGCGACATCGAGATCGCCGGCGAGCGCACCCGCGGCCTGTTTCTCGTCAAGTCGCGCGGCATGGGGCACTCGAACCAGGTTCGCGAGTTCCTGATCACGTCGCACGGCGTCGATCTCATTCCCGTCGCGGTCGGACCGCACGGCGTGCTCACGGGTTCGGCCCGCGCTCACATGGAGAGCGAGGAGCGAGCCGCCGCGCTGAGTCGCCAGCAGGAGATCGAGCGCAAGCAACGCGCGTTGCTGCGCAAGGGCAAGATGCTCGAGAACCAGATCGAGTCGATGCGTGCGGAGCTCGCCGCGGAGAAGGAGGAACAGACCTCGCTCGAGACCGAGCTGCACGAGCGCGCACAACGGCTCGCCGAGTCGCGCGCGATGCTCGCTCAGCGCAACAAGCTCGCGAGGAAGTCATGAGCCCGATCCGAAAACCGAAACCTCCGGTCCGTGCCGCGGACGAGTACGTCCTGCGTCTCTACGTGGCGGGACAGACCCCCAAGAGTCTGCAGGCGTTCGCCAACCTCAAGGAGATCTGCGAGACCCACCTTCGGGGCCGATATCGGATCGAGGTCATCGACCTGATCGAGAATCCCGCGCTCGCACGCGGAGATCAGATCCTCGCGCTCCCGGCAGTCGTGCGGCAGCTCCCTCCACCCGTCAAGAAGATCATCGGCGACTTCTCGAATGCCGAGCGCGTTCTCGTCGGGCTCGACCTCCGGACCATCAAGAAATCGCGGGCCTCTTGAAGCCGCGAACCTCGACCAAGTCGTTCGAGAAGGCTTCCCACAAGAAGCGCCGGACCACCATCCTTCGTCTCTACATCGCCGGCTCGTCCGAGCGCTCCACGCGGGCGATCGAGAATGCGAAGCAGATCTGCGACGAACACCTCGCCGGGTCCTACGACCTCCATGTCGTCGACATCTTCCAGCAACCGAAGCTCGCCAAGGATGACCAGATCCTCGCGGTTCCCACGCTGATCAAGAAGCTCCCACTCCCTCTCCGCAAGTTCATTGGCGACCTCTCCGATACGGATGTCGTGCTGGTGGGCCTCGACCTCAAACCCACGAAGAAGCCATGAAGAAGCAGGCAGCACGACCACTGAAGCGGAGGACGAAGGCGGCGTCGAACGCGTCGGCGCTTCGGCTCGCAGGCCGGCTCCGCGAGGCCGAGGAGACGCTCGACGCGATCCGCAACGGCGATGTCGATGCGCTCGTGGTCCAGGGCCCCTCCGGCGATCAGGTGTTCACGCTCAAGGGCGCGGATCATCGCTATCGCCAGCTCGTCGAGACGATGAACGAGGGAGCGCTCCTGCTGACGCGCAACCGCACGATCGTCTACGCCAACGTGCGCTTCACTCAGCTCGTCCAGGTCCCGCACGAGCGGCTGCTCGGCAGCTCGTTCGATGCCTACGTCACGCCCGCCGCGATCGCGATGGTCGAGGCCCTCGTCAGAGACCGCGAGGGTGCCGCGAAGGCCGAGGTCGAGCTGGTCGCCAGTGACGGCACGATCATCCCTGTCTACGTATCGGCGACGCTGGGGTGGGACGAGGAGCAGCACCTGACCTGCGTGATCACCACGGACCTGTCGGAGCAGAAGCGCAACCAGCAGATGATCGCCGCGGAGCGTCTGGCCGCGCGGATCGTCGAGCAAGCAGCCGAGGGCATCGTGGTCTGCGATCTCGACGGCAACGTGATCCGCGCGAGTCACTCCGCCCAGCGCCTCACCGGCGAGAACCCCTTGCTCCGTCCGTTCGAGGAGGCGTTCCCGCTCCACAGCACCGACGATCCGCACGTCGCGAAGACCCTGCTGCGGCTCGCGCTGTCCGGCACGACCACCAAGGGCCACGAGGTGATGCTCCACCGCGACACCCACCCGGTCGTCCTCCTGCTCTCCGCCGGCCCTGTCCTCGGCCCGCTCGGCGAGCCCCTCGGGTGCGTGATGTCGTTCGTCGATATCACCGAGAGCAAGCACGCCGCCGAGGAGCGCTTGCGGCTCCTCGAGCACGCGAATCAAGCCCGCCTCGAGGCCGAAGCCGCGAACCGCTCGAAGGACGACTTCCTCGCGATGCTCGGTCACGAGCTCCGCAACCCGCTCGCACCGATCCTGACCGCGATCGAGGTGATGAAGGCGCGTGGCGAGCAAGGGGCGGTGCGCGAGCGCGCCGTGATCGAGCGCCAGGTCCGCCACGTCGTGATGCTCGTCAACGACCTGCTCGATGTCTCGCGCATCGCGCAAGGCAAGGTGGAGCTCCACCGCAAGACGGTCACGATCGCGGACGTCGTCGCGAAGGCGATCGAGGCGTGCAGCCCGATCCTAGAGGAGCGCCGACACGTGCTCGAGGTCGATCTCGAGCCCGAGCTGCTCGTCGACGGTGACGAGGCGCGCCTGTGTCAGGTGATCTCGAATCTGCTCACCAACGCGGCCAAGTACACGAACCGCGAAGGTCGCATCGAGCTGATCGGCAAGCGCCTCGGCGACGAGGTGGTCGTGATCGTGCGCGACAACGGCATGGGCATCCCGCAGGACCTGCTGCCCACGCTGTTCGATCGGTTCGTCCAGGGTACCCGCACCATCGATCGCTCGGAAGGTGGGCTCGGGCTCGGCCTGTCGATCGTGCGCAGCCTCGTCGTGCTCCACGACGGTGTGGTGGACGTGCGCAGCGAGGGCGTCGGCAAGGGCAGTGAGTTCGAGGTGCGCCTCCCGGCGGCCCGTCCCGAGACCCTGCAACCTCGGCCGGTCACCCCCCTGGAGGTCGAGGCCGTGAAGGCGCGAAAGGTGCTGATCGTCGACGACAACAGCGATGCCGCCGAGCTCCTCGCCGATGCGCTCTCACGGCTGGGTCACGAGACCCGCGTCGCCTTCGACGGGCCCTCGGGGCTCGATACTGCTGCCGGGTTCCTGCCCGACATCGCGTTCCTCGACATCGGCCTCCCGGCGATGGATGGCTACGAGCTGGCGCGCCGGATCCGCAGCGAGCTCGACGCCCCGAACCTGCGCCTGGTCGCGCTGACCGGCTATGGCCAGGCCTCGGATCGGCAGAAGAGCGCCGAGGCCGGCTTCGACGGTCACATGGTCAAGCCGATCAACATCCAGGCGGTCGCGACCACGATCCAGCGGCTCACTTGAGCTGTGCGGGACCGAACGCGGCACGCGCCGTCTTGACGCACGCGCGCACCACATCGTTGTCGGTGTTCGCTGGACCGCCGTGCACCGACAACACGCACCCGGTGTCCTCGTCGAGGACGCGGTGGACTTCCAGATCGTAGGCGCCGGCGGCGAACGTCGAGACGCACGCGTGATCGGGGAACAGCTTTCCGCCGCGCTGTTCGCACGCCTTGTCGAACCGCTCGGGCTCCTCGATCGTCGCGCAAGACGCGCTGACCTCGCAGATCACATCGCCGGGCAGCACCCCCAGCTTGCCGGTCTGCTTGAGCAACCGCTGCTGCTCCGCCGCCGTCGGCTTGGTGCCACCTCGGACGAACGAGCAGCTCGCGGTGGCCTCGGCGTGGGGCTGGTCCCGGATCACGAGCAGGGCCTGCTCGCCGAGCGCGGTCGTGAACACCGCTGGATCGAACACCTTCGCGCACGCGAGCTTGGTGCCGAGGGCGACGGGCGGGTTGACCACCACCGGGGCGACCGGCGTATCGCACGCCTGCGGATGCAGCTTCGAGATCGCGAGGACGCGGCGGTAGTACCCGGACACCGCCTTCTTGGGACGCGGCGCCCAGCCGGCGATGTCGTGATCGGCGAGCGATCCGATCCCACCGTACGGCAGATCCTCGAGCGAGACCTTGAACACGCCGTTGTCACCGGTGAGATGCGCGAGCTCGCCGACGTGCTCGAACTCGCCGCCCTTCGGAACCGAGGTGACGATGTCGTTGCCGTTGCGAAACCGCACGAGCTGCACCGCGTGCTTCGCGGCCGACGCCATCAGCTGGGTGCGAAACGCGTGGTTGCCGACGCGCGGCGAGCCGAACGTGTAGACGCCACGCAGGTCGTAGTCCTCGCCGGCATCCTCGCGGCGCAGCAACTCGGCGCCCATCAGCGTGGCGAGCCCACCGCCGAGGCTGTGACCGGTCACCCAGATCGCGACCTTGTCTCTCCGGTATTCCTCGAGCTTCGCGCGCATCACCGGCGCGATCGAATCGAACGCCTGCTTGAAGCCCGCGTGGACCTCGCCCCAGCCGCTGGCGAGCGGCGTCTTCCACGCCTTGAGGTCGGTGGCGACGTCGTTCCACCGATTCGGCTCGGTGCCGCGAAACGCGATGATCGCGAGCGGCAGCGTCTCGTGCCGCATGAACGTGACCTGCGTGCTGCCGTCGGTGAACACGCGGCCCTGGTCCGTGATCTTGCCGCCCGAGAAGAACTCGAGGTGCTGACCCGGGTGCGGCGTCTGGATCAACCATTTCTCGAACGCGGGAGCTGGGAACGTCTCGCCGTCGTAGTGCTTGTCGAACCACGCGCGCGCGCAGTCGCCCCACTTCGCCGCATGCTGCGTGAGGAACCGCTTGAGCGCCTTCGCGTGCGAGGCCGCGACCACCGCGCCGTGATGGCTGTCCTCGAAGCCGCGGATCACGCGCAGATCCTTCGCGCAGCCCGGCCACGCGGGATCGTTGGCGGACGTGAAGCCGAGCTCCGCGAGCACCGGCGACAGATAGAACATGTGCGTGTACGCATTCGCGCTGAGGAACGCGAGCCACGAGGCGTTGTTCCAGTTGACCGCGAACGGTGCGGGCCGCGGACAGAAATCGAAGGTAGGGCCGCTCGTCGGCGATCGCTCGAGCTCGACGATCAGCTTCGCCTTGTCGGCGAACTCCTGGTCCGCTGTCATCGTGTGGCGCGGAGCACCGCACGCGGCGAGCATCGAGAGCACGAGGAGCCTTCGCATCCACGCACACTAACGAGTGGGGGCAGCCACGTCCACCACGCCGCCGGCAACGCGTGACGGGCGCCGGGTTGTCCGGCAATGTGTGGGGATGGTGAAAGTTCTCGTCGCGTTGTTCGTTGTGCTGCTCGGCTCGCGCGCCGACGCGAGCAAGCCGATTTCGTGGACGATGAAGGGCTGCGTGACGGGCGGCGTGTTCTACAGCATCGATCAAGACCGCGCGACACCGGTCAAGACCATGAACGGCACGTCGATCGACATCTCCAAGCTCGACAACAAGTTCATCGAGGTCAAGGGGCTGCTTCCTCCGGGTGACTACTTCGCGCCCGGCAATGCGCCGCCCGTGGTCAAGCGCGACTGCAGCGCCAGCGACAAGCGCAACATCGAGTACGCGAAGGCCGAAGGGCTCCGCATGCAGGCGGCGCGGCTGCCCGCCGGCAAGCTAGACGAGGCGATCAAGCTCGTGGAGGAATCGATCAAGCTGGTATCCCCGGCCGACTGCGACGCGTACACCGATCGCGCTCACTTCTACGCGAAGAACAACGACCTCGCCGCCGCCGGTCGCGACGTGACGACCCTCGAGCGCAAGCAGTGCCGGTTCCGCGGCGAGCTCAACTGGCTATTGCTGCAGGAGCTCGGCAACGAGCTGGTCAAGCGCAGCGATGCGAAGACCGCCGTGCGAGCCCTGACGCTGGCGCGAGCGAACTGCGACCCGGAGACCTGTCGCCCCGCCATCGAGAAGGACCTCGCCGCTGCGAAGGCAGCGGTGAAGAAGTAGGCGAAATGGTTTCGGCATCGATGCGGGCACTCGCCGCGTGCTCCGTGCCGGCGACGAGCTCGGTGCAGACCTCGACGCGGCATTAGAGCGCACCGTCGCGAGATTGCGACGAAACGAGAACAGATCCCCAAACCAATGCCTCGCGACGGCTCGGTCCGTTCGCGGACGCCCAACCCGATGTTGTTCGCGACCGACAAGAATCTCGCCGCACCGAACGCACCTGCTATGCAGTAGCCCCATGCGCCACCGCAGCTATCCCAAGATCGGCGGAACCGCCGACGCTGCCGGTGGCACGTGGGTCGCCACCGAGAAGCTCCACGGCGCGAACTTCGTGGTCGCCGTCGAGCGCGACATCGTTCAGTTCGGCAAGCGCAAGGCGTGGCTCGATCCCGCGGATGCGTTCTTCGGTTGGCAGCTGATCGCGCCCGGGCTCGCCGCCCGCGTGCGATCGCTCGGCGCGCTCGCGCCGCAGGTCGTGTGCTACGGCGAGCTGTTCGGCGGCGGCTATCCGCACCCCGACGTGCCGGCCATCCCCGGCCTCACCGCGATCCAGACCGGCGTGTGGTACGCGCCCGATCTGCGCTGGGCGATGTTCGACCTCCTGGTCGCGACCGGCGATGACGATGACGGCGAGCTGCTCGCGTTCGCCGAGGCCGAACAGCTCGCGCGCGAAGCGGAGCTCCTGACCGCCCCCGTGCTCGCGCGCGGCAAGCGCGGAGATCTCGATCGCGTGCCGGTGGCTGCACCCACGGTCATGCCCGCGCTCCTCGGGCTGCCACCGATCGCCGACAACCGCCGCGAAGGCTACGTCCTCAAGCCCGATCGCCGGATGGCCGGGGCCGACAGGCCGATCATCAAGCGCAAGCTCCCCGACTTCGAGGATGCTCGGTACGACGAGGCGACGAGCTGGGACCCGGGTCACCTCGGCGTCGACGAGCTGATCGCGTGGGCCCTCCGCTTGGTCAACCCGGCGCGGGTCGCGAGCGCGCGCTCCAAGGTCGGCACCGATCGAGGTCAGGTCCTCGACGAGCTCGTGCTGGACGTCGTCGCGGATCTCGAGCTGGTGTTCGCGGCCGCCTGGCGATCGCTCGGCGGGGCCGGCGAGACACGGCTCCTCGATGCCGTCCGCAGCGCCGCGCAGCCGTTGGTCTAGCTGCGGTATGGTCGCCGCGCATGGCGTTCGTCCCGTTAGTCCCGATCGGTGATCCCCTCGCGAAGCTCGCCGACGAACGCACCGCGAGCGAACATCGCGCTGCCCTGTCCACGCTCGAGGAGCGGCTGCGCACCCGTCGCCGTGAGGTCGAAGGCGGCTGGGGTCCGTCGTATGTCGATCGCGTCCACAAGAAGGGCAAGCTGACGGCGCGCGAGCGCCTCGCCAAGCTCGCCGACCCGGGTACCCGCGTGTTCGAGACCGGCACGTTCGTCAACTACGGCGAGGTGTTCCCGGGCGATCAGAAGTCGCCCGCCGCCGGCGTGGTCACCGCGTTCGCGCGCGTCGAGGGTCGCTGGTGCATGGTGATCGCGAACGACAACACGGTCGCTTCAGGCGCGTGGTGGCCTCGTACGCCCGAGAAGATACAGCGCGCGCCGATGATGGCGATGCGGCTGCGGCTACCGACGATCTATCTCGTCGACTGCAGTGGCCTGTTCCTGCCCGAGCAGAGCAAGTCGTTCCCGGGTGCGCGCGGCGCCGGCCACATCTTCAAGATGAACTCGCTGCTGTCGGCGAACGGCGTGCCGCAGATCGCCGGCGTGTTCGGCGACTGCATCGCGGGTGGCGGCTACATGCCGATCATCTCCGATCGCGTCTACATGACCGAGCAGGCGTACATGGTGATCGCCGGCGCGGCGCTGATCAAAGGTGCGAAGAGCCAGAAGATCACGTCGCTCGACATCGGCGGTCCCGAGGTCCACGTCCATCAATCCGGTTGCGCCGACGTCCGCGTCCCCGACGACGACACGCTGCTGACCTGCATCCGCCGCGACGTCGCCCGCCTGCCCTCGTCGGGCGCGGACTTCTATCGCGGGGACATCGGCTCCATGGATCCGCGGTTCGCCGCCGCCGAGCTCTCCGGGATGCTGCCCGTCGATCACCGCGAGGCGTACGACGCCACGCAGGTGCTCGCGCGGCTCGTCGATCAGTCGCTGTTCTGGGAGGTCATGCCCGAGGTCGGCGAAGAGATGATCTGCGGCATCGGTCGCGTCGGAGGCCTGTACGCCGGCTTCGTGATCAATCGCCAGGGGCTGGTCGGCGATCCCGAGCATCCGGGCCGCCGCCGCCCCGCCGGCATCCTGTATCGCGGTGGCATCGCGAAGATCAGCGCGTTCTCGCGCGCGTGCAACGACGACGGCATCCCCCTGATCTGGCTGCAGGACATCTCGGGCTTCGACATCGGTCGCGAAGCCGAAGCGCACGGGCTGCTCGCGTACGGCAGCTCGCTGATCTACACCAACTCGACGAACACCACGCCGATGTTCACGGTGCTGCTCCGCAAGGCCTCGGGCGCTGGCTACTACGCGATGGCCGGTCTGCCCTATGACCCCGTCATCCAGCTCTCGACCACGTTGTCGCGCCAGTCGGTGATGGAGGGTCGCACGCTCGCGATCGCCGCGTTCAACACCAAGCTCGATGACGATTTCCAGATCATGGCGACCGATCCGGCGGAGCGCGCGAAGATCGAGGCCGGCATGCGCGAGACCGAGGCGCGCATCGAGGGCGACATGGATCCGTTCGTCTCCGCGCGCCAGATGGACACCGACGAGATCATCGAGCTCGGCGAGGTGCGTGGCTACCTGACCGCGCTCGTCGAGATGGCGTACCAGAACACCGGGTATCGCCGCGTCAAGAACCCGCGGATCTGGTCGATGCACGATCTCCGCGAGCTCGTCGGAGGTCCGCGATGACGCGCGTGAACGTCCGCCGTTCGGACATCCTCGCCGTCAAGCAGGACGTGGGCTGGCGGCTCGCGAGTCCGCAACCCGGACACTTCCATCCGGCGATCGTCAAAGGCCCCGTCACGGCGCGCGACGTCCTCGGCACTTTAACGGTGCTCGGGCAGAACATCGATCTTGTCGTCCCCGCGGGCGTCACCGGGTGGATCGATGGCGAGATCTCCGCGCGCACGGTCGATTACGGAGATCCGATCGCCACGCTCGTCCCCGCGCAAGCAGGCTCCGCCGTCGAACAACCAACCACGGCATCGACGCAGCAATCTTCCGGTCCGGTGTTTCGCGCGCCGACGAGTGGTCGCTACTACGGTCGCGCGGCACCTGACAAGCCGCCCTTCGTCACCGCCGGCATGGAGCTGTTAGAGGGCTCGACGGTGTGCTTGCTCGAGGTGATGAAGACGTTCAATCGCGTGCTGTTCGACGGCGATCGCACTCGCGTGAAGGAGGTCCTCGTCGCCGAGGGTGCCGACGTCAACGCGGGTGATCCGATCCTCGCGCTCGAACCGATCTGATGCCTCGCGACGCGATCAGCCTGGACGTCTATCGACGCAACGGGAAGTTGTACGTGCGCGCCGCGGCCCTGTCGCCGAGGGGATTCCAGGGTGTCGAGTGGTTTCCCGTCGCGCGCGGCAAGGACGGACTGCTGCGTGCGCTCGAAGCCGCGGAGCGCGTCGCGCTCGAGCTCACCAAGGCGATGCCGCGCGCCAAACGCTTCGAAGGCCGTCCCGAGCTCGGTTGGTCGGGGGCCGGCGCGTCGTCCTGGACCGACTTCGTGAAGGGCGTGACGGAAGTCGACGTGGTTCGCGACGACAAGCTGACCGAGCTCGCCTACTGGGTGCCGAGTGGGCGCGGCGGTCTCACTCGCACGATCTTGCAGCAATCGCTCGAGGGAAAACGCTCCCTCGCCGACGTCGCCACGGCGGTGACCGCCATGTTCGCCCGCGCCGATCGCGAGAAGCCGCGGATCGAGACCGCCGCCGACCTCGGCAAGGATCGCTCGACACCCGCGCGCGATCGCGCTGAACGCCTGCGCGAGCTCGCCGAGATGAAGGTCAGCGAGGCCAAGTACCTTCGGACGAAGTTCGGGCGTCCCTCGGGGGAGGTCGCCGACGGCAAGCAACCGCACAAGCTGTTCGCTCAGTACTGGGTCTGCGACGACGTCGACGTCTTCGTCTACTTCGTGACGCTCTGCCTCGCCGGCGAGATCGAGGGCGGTGATTGCTACGAGCTCGGACTCGAGATCGACGGCACGTACAGCAAACGCGAGCTCCAGCAGATCGCCCGCGCGTTGATCGCGTGCGCGCGCCGGCTGACCCTCGAGGAAGAAACGATCGTCTCTATCCCGGAGCTCGCCCATCTGTTCCCGAAGCGGAACCGGGCCTACGTCGCGGACTTCTTCTACCGGACGGCCGAATTCATCCCGACGGGCATGACGCCCGCGCGCCTGGTGTTCCTCCGGCCGGTGTTCGAGGAAGAGGTCGGATGGATCGAGAAGACGTGGCAGGGCGAGGTCGGGGTCGCCTTCCTCGAGGCGGAGATCGATCCGTCGCATCGCGAGCGCGCGGTGCTGCGAAAGCCCAAGCGACGCACCAGATCGGCTCGATCTCCGGCGGCACAGCGTCCATGACGCGACACGAAGGCGTCTGCCCCGGCATCATGTCGAGATGTCGCGACCGACCGTCCTCGATCCAAGCACGCTGACGCCACGCACCTCGTCCGGCTATCCCGAGCCGTACAAGTCACGCGTGCTGCCCCGCGAGAAGCGCGCCCTCGGCGATCCGTTCGGGCTCACCAAGATCGGCGTCAACTACACGACGCTGGCTCCCGGCAAGGAGTCGTCGATGCGCCACTGGCACACGCGCGAGGATGAATTTGTCTACATCCTCGAGGGCGAGGTGATCCTGCGCAACGATCAGGGCGAGACCACGCTGCGCGCCGGCATGTGCGCCGGGTTTCCCGCGGGCGAGCGCAACGGTCACCAGCTGATCAACCGGACCACGGTACCGGCGCGCTACCTCGAGGTCAGCAATCGCGACGGCGAGGATGGCGCCGAGTACACCGATGCCGACGTCGACCTCGCCTACCGCAACACGCCCGACAGCAAGGGCTACTTCACGCGTCGCGACGGAACCAAGATCTAGTGATCGACGTCAGTCGTCGATCTGGTGCGTGACCTTGCAGCCAACGCTGTCGAGTTGCGCGTGGATCGCAGTCGCCTTTGACTTGCAGTCGTTCGCGAGCATGACCTTGTCGGCATGCGCCCAGGTCACTTCGAATGTGGCGAGGTCGGTCGTGAGCTTGTCACGCTCGGTCTTCGCCAGCTTGACGCAGGTCTTCGTGCGAGTGACCTCGTTCTGATACTCCAGGCATTCGACGGGTGGTTGGTTTGCCATCGCTGCGAGCTCGGTGTCGAGCTCGGTTCGCAGCTTGCCAAGGTCCGTCTGCGAGAGCGCAAGCTTGATCGCCGCGCCCATCCGCGCAGCCTGCGCTGGGGTGAGCTGGCGATCACAGACTTGACTCTCGGTTGCGGAGCTCGCGTTCGCGTAGCAGTTGCGGACCTCTCGCGTCCAACCTGCGTTGCATTCGGTGAGCACCGCCTGTTCGAACAGCCTGATGTTCGCCTCCACCCCGGCAAGCGCTTCCTGCTCGTGGCTCCCCGAAAGCTGGCTCGCGCGAACTGCCTCGAACGAGAGCGCGCGCATCGGAGCAACCGCTGCGGCGCAATCGGCGTCGTCGCGCTTGCTACCACCGCATGCGACGAGCAACACCACGGGAGCCAAGTTCATCCGTCCAACATGGCAGCTCCGCTCGCGCATGGCGGTCTGGCACCCGCAGGTTAGTAGGCGATGTACGGGCCCGCCGAGGTGCCGACCACCTCGTCGCCCTCTTCCGCTTCGTCATCGATCACGGCGGGTGAGGCCAGCGCACCTTGCAGCACGAAGATCTTCACGGCGCTCTGCGGGATCCGCGCGTTCGGGGCCACCCGCCGAAGGATCGACAGGATGTTGCGCTGGATGTCATCCACCTCGGTGACCGCCGGACCGGGCTTGATGATCTTGCCGACCCATCGCTCCTTGTCCTTCTCGTCTCCGATCTCGAAGACGCGCAGGAACTCTTCGGAGCTGCCGTCGAAGTACTTCTTGTCGCCAGGCTTGGACAGAGCAAGGCCCTCGCGCAGCTTGCTGTCGATCTTGGTGGCGAAGAACAGAGACGTTGTCTTATCGAGCTTCATTATCACTTTGCGCGTACGTGTTCCGCGTTCGTTCGGGGACAAGGATTCGAACCTTGATGAGCAGCTCCAAAGGCTGCTGTCCTGCCATTAGACGATCCCCGATCTGGGCGGCACGATAGCGTATGCCTCGCGAATGCGCCACCCATGTCCCTGATTT
>JANNBP010000050.1:0-6438 GCA_031385555.1 Deltaproteobacteria bacterium
GGACGCCAGACCGAAGGCCCACGGCGCGGTTGATCAGCTTGGCCGCAGAGATCTGGAACGACTGCATGCCCTTCTTCAGCGCCACCTTGCTGGCGGCCTCCACGATCAGGTGCACGTGGTTCGACTGGATGCTCATGTGCACGATCCGGAACTGGTCGTGCTTGGCCACCACGACAGTGGCTTCTCCGATCGCCTGAAACACATCACGCTTGCGCAGCGAGCCCACCTCGGCGATGGCGCGGAGCGTGACGTGCAATGGGTGCCGCGGATCGACCTTCGGCCTGCGCTTGTGCCGCTCGGACGAGCGCACGCCCTTGGGTGGCCTGCCTGCACCCTTGCGCTTGCCTCCTCGCCGTTCTTCATCCGGCGCTCGTACGTCGAGCGACTGCTGGATGTGGCGCTTGCGCGGCCGTGCCATTCAGACCTCATAGCAGGTTGTCGAAATTTTTCTAATTGATTTCGCCGATATTTTACATAATGATTGCATGGGTCCAGGTCAGGATGCATTGGCGACACACCCATCCGGTCACATCGCTGGTGCCCGCAGCCAGGCGAGCGTCGGAGAGCACGGCATGTCCGATATCGCAACGTCAGCAGGGCTTCGAGCAAGAAACACGAGCGCAGCACGGTGCGCAACCGGTGCTCTCGTCATCGGACAAGACCGCGAGACCGACACTGCGCGCATCCACCCTGCGTTCGCCGCGTTCTGCAAAGACTGGGGCGTTGGCGTTTCGGCGTGTCGACCATACCGTGCGCGCACCAAGGGCAAGACGGAGTCTGGCGTCGGCTACGTGAAACGAAATGCGATCGCAGGACTGTCGTTCACGAGCTTCGCTGCGCTCGAGGCGCACCTCGCATCGTGGATTGTCGAGGCTGACCAGCGCGTGCACGGCACCACCCACGAGCGACCACTCGACCGTTTTCTCCGTGACGAGCAGCAAACGCTTCGTCCACTGCCGTCGCCGGCACTCCCTGTTCGCGTGCGGCGAGTGCGTCGCCGAGTGGCGACGGATTGTTTCGTGGACGTCGACACGATTCGCTACAGCGTTCCGCACGCGCTGGTTCGTCGATTCGTCGACGTGCTTGTTGGCGATCGCGAAGTGGTCATCTTCGACGGCAGCGCCGAAGTGGCTCGGCATCGACGTCACAGCGAGCCGCACCAGCGCATCAGCGACCCACGCCACTTCGAAGGGATCTTCCGTCAGCGCGACGATGCCAGCGTCGCAGCGAGCTCGCCGATCGGCCGCAGCCTCGCCGACTACTCCGACGCGATCGGAGGTGCCGCATGACCGAGATCGTGCGTGCGCGTGTCGAGGAGCGATTGCTCAAGCTTCGGCTGGGGGCAGTCGCGCAGCGACTCGACGGCATTCTGTCGCAAGCCGCTCGAGCTGAGCCGACGTACCTCGAGTTCCTCGACCAGATCCTCGCCGAGGAAACCGATGCAAAACAGAAGAAGCGCGTAGCGATGGGAATCCAGATCGCGCACTTCCCGACGGTGAAAACGATCGAGGAGTTCGACTTCAAGTTCCAGCCGTCGATCGGCCAGAAGCTCGTGCGCGAGCTCGCGACCGGCCGCGTCATCGCCGGCGCAGAAAACGTGCTCATGCTCGGACCGCCAGGCGTGGGCAAGACCCACCTCGCGATCGGGCTGGGCCGTGCCGCCGTCGAGGCTGGGCACTCGGTGCTGTTCGTGACCGCGACCTCGCTGCTCAGCTCTCGCGTGCGCAGACGGAGGGCAAACTCGCCGACCAGATCGCGTTCTACGCCAAGCCCAAGCTGCTCGTCGTCGACGAACTGGGCTACCTCCCCCTCGAGAAGCAAACCGCTCACCTGGTTTTTCAGCTCGTCAGCAGACGCTACGAACGAGGCAGCATGCTCATCACCACCAATCAAACCATCACGCAGTGGGGCCACGTCTTCGGCGACGAGATGATTGCCTCCGCGGTTCTCGACCGCGTTCTCCACCACAGCCACGTCCTGGTCATCCAGGGCGACAGCTTCCGCCTACGACCGAAGAAGCGAGCCGGGATTCTCGGCTCGGTTTAGACCACGCACTGAACACCTGGGAGGGGTCAGGTTTAGTGGCGTAAGGGGGTCAGTTCTTAATGGCGTTTGACAGATGAGATGGAGCGGTGCGGCGGTCGGTGGTGCACCTTGATGGTGGCCGCGGCCGATCGCGAGCGGATCCGGTCGGCCACCCCTCAGCCCGTGCCCCTGCTCGAGCCGGATGGAACGGAGCGACGGTGGTGCACGTCGACGGTGGCGCCGGTCGCCCCGCGACGATCGCGTTGTGCGGCCTGCTGACGACTCAGCCTGGTGAAGCGCGTCACGGATCGCGCTCCCGATCGCGATCCGTCATGCGTTCGCGATCGCGAACGCCACGCCAGCAGACCTCGCGAGCTCCTTTCACCCAACCAGTGTGTCGCCACCGGCGAGCGTGGGTACCAGTTCCACCAAGAGCAACGGTGACCAGGGACCCACTCGTTGGCGAGCGAGCAGTTCTTCGTTTTCCACTCGGAGCTTGGCAGGCGCTCCAGCAGCAGGAAGTCGCGTGGTGCTCACGCGCCGCTCTCTCGACGGCGAGCGGTCCTCTTGGGCCTGCGCTCCTCGTTGCTGTCGCACTCACTCGGCGCAGTCCAGGCGCGAACGTCGTGTTGATCGCGAACGTCCGGGTGGGTCTCTCCGGATCGCACGAGCGCTCGACGGCCCAGACCTCGGTCGCGGCGCCTCGCGCGGGTGGTCCCCTGGTCCCCGGTGATCTCGGTGGAAGCGGATCCCAACAAGCCCGGTGGTGACAAGCCAGTGCGATCAAACAGAGGCTCGCGCCGACGCTGGTGTTCTCTCTGCCAATGAAACTCACCCAGGCTCGCGCGTCAGCACAGGGGAGATGGAACGGTGCGGCGGTTGGTGGTGCACCTCGATGGTGGCGGCGGCCGATCGCGAGAGGATCCGGGCGGCCGCCTGCTGACGACTCAACCCATGCCCCTGCTCGAGTGGAATGGAATGGAGCGACGGTGCACCTCGACGGTGGCGCCGGTCGCCCCGCGACGATCGCATTGTGCGGCCTGCTGACAACTCAGCCTGGTGAAGCGCGTCACGGATCGCGATCGCTGCGAACGTCACGCTGGAGCGCTGAACGTCAGCTTCATCCAGCCATCGTGTTGCGGTGGGGAGATTCAATTGTCGCTCAGCACCCAACCAGTGCGATCAAACACAGGCTCGCGCCGACGCTGGCGTTCTCCCTGCGAAGGAGAACATCACCCGGGAGGCTCGCGGTTCAGCACAGCTGAGATGGAACGGTGCGGCGGTCGTCGGTGCACCTCGATGGTGGCGCCGGCCGACCGCGCGAAGCTTCGGGCGGCCTGACTCATGGGCCTTCGTGGACCTCACAGTCCTCTTCGAGGACCTACGCGCGCCCCTGGTCCCGACCGTCAGCCGAATCGCGGGGAGGGTGTGGTCGAGGCGTATGCACGCAACGCATCGAGCTGCGTGGGATCGTCGGTCGCTTGCCGAGCGTCGTCCCAATCGTACTCGGGGATCGCGGTGCGATAGCCGAGCGCGCAGACGATCGCGCCAGCAAGCGCCTTGTTCGCAGGATGCAGCTTCAAGCGATCCCAGCTGTGCTCGAGCCATCGCCAGTGACCTCCGCAGCACGGCCACGTCCCCTCGTAGGCACGGCTCGCGGCCATCCAATCGACGACCATCTCGACGACCGCCTCGTCCGGCATCCGGCGCGGTGTCTGCTGCTCGTCGAAGAAATGTTCGGGGTGATGATCGTTGTGCTCGTAGTGGTGCCGCCAGGCGCGCTCGAAGTCCGGATCGGCAACGTGGGGATCGCGAAGGGATCCATCTCGCGCGCGATCGGCAAAGTGCCACGCGTATGGCATCAGCTCGGCGCGCGACAGCTTCGACAGATCGTGGGCGACGAGCCGCCGCCACGACACGCGCAGCCTCGGCACGCTCACCACGAGTGCGCGATTGAGCTCGCGTCCGGCGACGACGATCGCCCACTTATGCACGGCGACCACACCGAGATAGCGAGCTGCGACACTCAGCTTGCGCAACACGACCGTAGCGTAGGCCATGGTTCGCCATCCGTGCCAGACATCGACCTCGTAACGCGGCGTCTCGGTACGCTAGAACAGCGCGTTGAAGGTCGAGCAGGCGCCGATCGGGCCCGCTTGCGCCGCCGGGTCGACGGGCGTCACCCACGTCTGGCCGTTGCACTGGTACCACTTGTTGTCTGACGCCGCCTGCACGCAGGTGCGCGGCTGCACCTTTCGTCCGAGCGTTGCCGAGGGACACCACGCGAACGCGTCGGCACAGCCGCTCGAGCTCGTACGCTGCGTCCACCCACCCCCGGCATCGCACCGGTACCACTTCGCATCCTCGGCCTGCACGCAGGTGCCGGCGTCGACCTCGCGATCGAGCGCGGTCGACATGCACGTCGTGGCCGTCGTCGGCGGTGGCTCGGTCGGCATGCCCGCCACGCACGTGCCGACCGAGGTCGAGACCTCGACCTCGGTGACCGTCACGAACTTCTGATCGCTGTAGCCGAGCCCGGCTTCGCCGAACAGCTCCTTGCCGACGAGTGGCGAGACATCGATGATCGGCGCACCGGCCGCGGTCTCGACGCAGACGTCGGGACCGTAGTCGAGCGCGGTGACCACGGCGCACATGCCGTTCGCTTCGATCTTGAGCTTCGCACCACAGCCGTAGCGCTGACGCGAGGCCGCGTACCACGTGGTGCCGCTCGCGAAGCCACCGCAGGACATCGCCTGGTGATCGCCGGGACCACCGAACGTGGTGATCACGTAGCGGCTGTCAGCCGGGATACTCGTCGAGGCTTTGCCTTTGCAGTTTTTCAGCCCGCGCGCCGAGACGCCGACGCTGGCACCCGGCGTGGCATTCCACGCTTCGTCCTCGCCAACCATGCACGAGGGAAGCAACGCGACGATGACAAAGTAGAGGGGACGCACGCCGCGGCCTCGTGCAGTGACCGTGCCTCGTCACATCTGGTGCATTCCGCGATCGCGTCAGCGCACCCCGAGAAGCGCGCCGCTCGCGCTGCGCAGGAGAGTGCACACCAGGCGCATCGTCGTCGGTGCTCGCCCCCATCAAGAGTCACCGATCGTGGGACTGGACTCCCCGACTACTTCACTGACGCCGGATCCGCGCGATGACGCGTTGCCCTGCTGCAGCGCCTTCGCGGTGTCTGAGTGGCGCTACAGCCAGGTCTTGCGATGCTCGAGGATCGCGTCGAGCTCGTCGTCCTGCGATGCTTCCTGGTGACCGGCGGTGTCGGCGAGCTCCTCGTCGTGGGCGTCGACCATCATGCGCAGGTAGTCCACCATCCCGACCGTCGTCGACACGCCGCGCCGTGCCAAGCGCGCTATGGTGCCGCCGTGAGCTCGGACCAGAAAAATCTCCTCGGTCAGCTACTCGAGCCGTGCTCGATGGCCCCGCGTACCGGGTTCTTTCGCACCGGCTGCTGCGAGACCGACGCGAGCGACCGCGGACACCACGTCGTGTGCGCCGAGATGACCGCCGAGTTCCTCGCGTTCTCCGCGTCACGCGGGAACGATCTGTCGACGCCGGGGCCCGGATTTCCTGGTCTCAAGCCCGGCGATCGATGGTGTCTGTGCGCGGCGCGATGGAAAGAGGCGCTCGACGCCGGGAAGGCGCCGCCGGTGCACCTGGCCGCCACCCACGAGTCGGCCACGGACGTGATCGAGCGAGAGGCGTTGCTTCGCCATGCTGCCGATTCGCAATCGCTGAACTGAGCGATCAGCTCCCAGCGGCGAAGCGTTCGCGCCACCCAGGTCTTGCTGTGGCCGACCGTGATCTGCTTTCGCGTCTTCAGGTGGTTCTTGCATGCAGCGCGCAGCGTCTCGAGCTGCTTGCCGGTGAGCGATGCGAGCCGTTGGGGGCTCGGGTCAAACTCCTCCCCGAGAGCGGTCACGAGGTCAGCCGGTCATTCCGTGGCCACTCGTGTTCGTCACGGCACGGACTACACGACGAGCACCGGATGGCATCAAGTCAGGGATCGCCGTACGACGTGGGGCACCGCCCGTCGCCTCGCGGCGTGACGCGCTAGACCGCGGTACGGGGCCGGTGCAGGCGCAGCCTCGACGCGCTGCGGATGCTCACGATGACAGCATCGCCATCAGCCCGGCCTCGTCGATCACGGCGACACCGTTCTTGGTCGCGGCCTCGAGCTTGGTCTTGCCGGTGTCCTCCCCGGCGACGAGGAAGTGCGTCTTCTTCGTCACCGAGCCGGCGACCTTGCCACCCGCGGCCTCGATCATCTTCTGCACCTCGGCGCGCGGCTTGGTCAGCGTCCCGGTGACCACGAACAACTTGCCGGTCAGCGGGCCCTCCGCAGAGGCCGTCACCGGCTCCTCGGGATCGACGCCGTTCGCGATCAGCTTGTCGAGG
>JANNBP010000094.1:0-4075 GCA_031385555.1 Deltaproteobacteria bacterium
CTCGCCGCTGGGCTCGAAGCCGCGCACAAGAACGGCGTCGTTCACCGCGATCTCAAGCCCGACAACATCTTCCTCGTCCCCGACGCTTCGGTCGACGGTGGCCAGCGCCTCAAGATCCTCGACTTCGGGATCGCGAAGCTCGCGCAACAATCGTCGGGCGTGCAGACCCACTCGCAGATGGTGTTCGGCACGCCGCGCTACATGTCTCCCGAGCAGTGCCGGTCGGCCGCGAACATCGATCACCGCAGCGACATCTACACGCTCGGCTGCATCCTGTTCGAGCTGGTCACCGGGGTGTTGCCGTTCGAGGGCGAGGTCGGCGAGTTGATCGCCAAGCACCAGATGGTCGCGCCGCCAACCGCTCGCTCGAAGAACCCCGATGTTCCCGTCGCGCTCGACAGCCTGATCGCGCAGACGCTCGCCAAGGTTCCCGGCGAACGACCGCAGACGATGGCCAGCTTCGCTCGAACGCTCGAAGGTGGGGGCAGCAACTCCAATGCGATGGCCGCCGGCGTCGCCCCCACCCTGCACCCCGACGCCGGCGAGTCGCTACCGCGCTTCACGCCGGTGGGCTCGCTGAGGCCGGCGGACAGCGCGGCACTCGCCGCCGCGCGCGGAGCCGCACCGACCACGCTCGGATCCGCGAACGCGTCGCGCCAGATCGGCCAGGGCGGATCTGGATCCGGAAAACGCACCCTCGTGATCGCAATGATCGCCGGTGTCGCGCTGGTCGGCGGCGGCATCTTCTTCGCCACGCGCAAGACCGACGACGCTCCCCGACAGCAAACCACGCCGACGTCCGGCTCGGCCCCACAACCGCCACCACCGGCCAAGCCCAAGGATGTCGTGATCGAGCTCGAGACAACCCCATCGGCCGAGGTCTACGTGGCCGCCGACGGTCGCCTCGTCGGCACGACCCCGTACAAGAGCACGCGGGCACCGACGGAAGGCGCGCGGGTGTTCATCCTCAAGGCCGACGGCTTCAAGGACCAGCGCGTCGTGGTCCCTGCAGACAAGGACTTCAGGCAGACGTTCGAGCTGGTCGCGCTCGCCAGGCCGGCCGGTGGGAGTGCGGTCGCGGTGACGCCGAAGCAGCCACCCAGGCAGCCGCCGAAGCCGCCGCCCAGGGATCCACCGAAACCGCCGCCCAAGCAGGGCTCCGGGTCGAGCGGGCACATCGACGTCTACCCCGAGTAACCTTCGTCCGGTCCGGTGTGTAACGTTTTCAGGAGAGTGATCTGAGTGGCATTGGATCTAGAAAGCGCGCTATTTCGACGGAGTTTACGAAGTCGCCACCCAACCCGCTGCGGTCGAGAGGTCGGGACGCGGATACCCTGAACAGATCTGAACAGCCGAGAGTGTGGCAGCCGCTCAACGCAGCGACGTCCACCCCACCGCGATCGAGAGGGTCTTGGTACCGCCCACCGCAGGCGGACCATCGCTGAGGTCGAACGGCATCAGCAAACCGATCAGCGACAGCGACAACCGGCCGAGCCCGACCCCAGCACCGAATTAGTTAGTGGAGCGTCGTCAGGCCGAGCGACAGCGTGAACGTCTTCGCGGTGCCGATATCGAAGTCGTCGGTCACCGCGGTCGGCGTTCCAGTGAACACCAGATTCGCGAACCACCGGCCGGTTCGAAAGCCGATGCCGGCGTCGATCTCGAGCTGCGTGTTCATCTTGAAGTCCATGCCATCCATGGTGTCGCCCATGCCGTTCTCGACGTCGGCAGCGCCCTGGCCGAGCGGGAACCCGCCCCCCACGCCGAGCAGCAGGTGAACGTCGAACGCACCATCGCGATAGAGCGCGGGTTCCGCCGCCACCACCGGACCGACGTAGGCGACGTGGACCTTCCTCAAACACATCGTCACGCCCGCGCAGTTCATCGCGTTGAAGTCCGCGTAGCCGGCATGCAGGCGCAGCCCTGCGCGAATGCGGATCCGCTGCGTGGCGGCGATCGCGACAGAGCCACCGAACCCGATCGTTCCGGTCGGACTTGGCTTGCTGCCGAGAGTCGCCATCGACCGGACCATGCCGCCCTCGACAAAGTCGTCGGTCTTGTTCGCGCCGAATCGAACCTCGAAGTCGCCGCCGATCCGTTTTTTCTTGGCGGTCGCAGGTTGCGCGCACGCCGCGATACCGGGCACCACGACCGCGTCGTGGTAGGCGGGGTCCTGCTCGTGCACGCGAGCGGCGAGCGTGCGCGCGACCGCGCAGTTGCCGGCGGCGGCCGCGGTGGCCGCGTTGCTCGCCAGCGACACGACCTCCGGAGAGCGCGCCTTCGGCGGCTCGACCGGTGGAGGCTTGTTCGCGAGCTCGCTGGCCTTGTCGATCTCTCGCGTGACCTCCGCGAGCTTCGCGCGGGTCGCGTCGCTGGTCGCGCCAAGCGGCTCCTTGTCGAGATAGGCCGCGTACTGATCGCGCGCCTTCGCGAGATCGCCGTGCTTGCGATAGGCCTCGGCGGCGGCGAGCAGGTGAGCGGCCTGGCCATCGACGGTGAACGCCTGGCGGTGCTCGTCGCCGGCCTTGTCCCACGCCCCGGCCTGTTCGTAGGCCTCGGCCTGCTTGATGTGCACGACCGCGGCTACCCGCTTGGTCTCGGCCGTGCGTGCGTCCTCCTCGGCCTTGCGCTTGGCCGCGGCGTCGTCGCACGCCTTGGTGGCGACCGAGATCGCGGTCCGGACTTCTGCCGCCCGTGGCGAGCTTGGCTCGGCATCGAGATATTTTTGGTAGTACGCGATCGCGTGCTCGTAGTCCTGCTTCGCGTCGTAGGCGCGCGCGATGTTGAACAGGTGCGAGCTCAGCTTGTCGATCGCATACGCCGCCTCGAACTCGACGATCGCCTGATCGTACTGCTTGGCATCGAGGAACGTCTTGCCCTGCTTGTAGTGGGCCGCGGCCTTCTCCTTGTCACCGGGCGCGGCTTCAGCCTGCGAGACGAGGCAGCTGACTGCGAAGAATAAGATCCAAGCGCGCATCAACTGGTCGAGGCCACGTACCCATGATCGTACGGCATGGCGTCGTAGTCGTCGGGGTCGTACATCTTGCCGGCATCGGCGATCGCGACGATCCGCGCAGAGTTCGGGATCGCCTCGGCGATCATCTTGTCGGGATAGCCCGAGCCATCCCAGCGCTCGTGGTGGTTGCGCACCGCCGGCATGATCGGGTGCAGCATCTCGATCTTCGACGCGATGTCGTAGGCCTTCACCAGGTGCTCGCGCATGTGGATCCATTCAGCGTCGTCGAGCGGACCGGGCTTGAGCAGCACCGCTTCCTTGATCCCGACCTTGCCGATGTCGTGCGCAGCGCCTCGGGTGCGTGGATCACGCTCGCCTCGAGAAAGCCGACGCCGTCGAACGTGGTCGTGTTCGCGGTGCAGTCGAACGTGACGACCACTTGCGCGGGGTGTGCGCGCAGCTTGTTGAGCGCCTCGACGGTCGATCTCGCGGTCTCGACCTGCAGGCCAAGACCCCCAAGCATCTCGGCAAGCTCGCCGAGGGCTTCGACCTGTGGATGCGCCACCAAGGCGCGGAACCGACGGCTCACGGCAACGACTATATCCGTGGCAAAAACCCCGGAACAATAGGTAGATTGAGCGCGACGACACAACCGCTCGTCGGACCCGGCGAGCTGTGGGATTCATGCAATCAGAAGTCACTGGAATCTCTCAGGCCTCAAGGCAAGCGAGATCAAAGCACTGGAACGCATGTATCGCGCGTCGCGCCGACCGAAGTGTTCTCCAGCATAAGACCCGAGGGATTCTGCGACTGAAGGAAGCGTAAACGAGCGAGGTCGTCGGATCCGGTTCAGCGGCGCACGAGCTCGACGCGCCGGTTCGCCTGCCGCCCCTCGGCCGTATCGTTCGTTCCGACTGGCTTGGTCTGCCCGAGGCCCTTCGATTCGAGTCGAGTCCCCGCGACCTTGTGCGCGACCAGCCAGGCTTTCACCGCCGTGGCGCGTTGCGTGCTCAGCGTCTGGTTCGCCGCGGCCACGCCCTGATTGTCCGTGTGACCCTCGATGATCAGCTTGAGCTCGGGATGCTCGGTCATCAGCTTCGCGACCGCGACGAGCGTGGG
>JANNBP010000120.1:0-23773 GCA_031385555.1 Deltaproteobacteria bacterium
CTTTGGACACTTCGAAGTTCCCGGGTTGGAGTTTTCGACCGAGCCCTCTCCGATAATTGAACTCGGGACCCCCTCCTTACCAAGGAGGTGCACTGCCACTGTGCTAAGAGGGCGAACTGTTCAGGCGGACGTTGTTACCAGAGCGGAATTGCACGATCGAGCCAGCGTCGTGCTTTTTGATCGGCGACTTCGAGAGAGCGGGCGATGGGACTCGAACCCACGACAACCAGCTTGGAAGGCTGGAGCTCTACCAACTGAGCTACGCCCGCAACGTGGAGGAAGGTGGATTCGAACCACCGAAGGCATAAGCCGGCAGATTTACAGTCTGCTCCCTTTGGCCACTCGGGCATTCCTCCGGAAACCTAATTGTCAAAGCACGCGGGCGGAGACGAGCTGGCGGTGGGACTTGAACCCGCGACCTCCTGATTACAAGTCAGGTGCTCTACCAGTTGAGCTACGCCAGCGAAATCACCCCCAAATGGGGCCTGACGTATAGATGACGTCTATAGCGTCGTCAAGCACCGGCTCGAAAATCGCTGGTTCACACACGACGTGGACAAGTGGCGCTCGCCCATCGAGGTCACAGGAACCACCCGCTCGGGATCAGATCGAAGCTGGTGTTGACCGACTCATCATCGTGGACTGCTTGGGCTTCGCCGGAAAATCGGCGGCCGGAGCGTGCCCGCACCGCGAAGCGAAGCGACCAGATCTCGGTCTCGGCCGTGCGTGCGCCCTCCTCGGCCTTGCGCTTGTCGCTATTGACGGTCGCGACCCGAAGGTCACTCCCGAATCTCGGACGTGTCGTGCGGGACGCGGCAGCGACCCCGGGATCTGATGGAGCGAGCCTCGGCTGGTTCGGCGTTCAGTTCGGTTTCAAGAGCTTATCCGGCTCGCCGGCGCTGTCCTTCTGGAGGAGCTCGAACAACTGCGCTACCCGGACCGCGCTGCCCTTGCTCCACGAGGTCTCGACGCCGTAGGCCTTCGCGAGCTCGAGGTTCATCCGGTGACCGTCGAGCGCCTTCTTGAGGTGCGGGCGCATACGTTCGTGGACCTCGATCACGTACTGCGCACGCGCCGACACCGCCATCTGCTGGGGATACGGCGCCTTGACCGTCAGCTCCCAGAGCTCGAAGAAGATGTGGGACATCTGGTAGCCCGCGGCGGTGCCCCAGTACGCGTGGCTGTGACCGAGTGAGGCCTTCCATCTGTCGTACGCCTTGACGGCGAGCGCGCGCTTCGCCTCGAGGTCGGCGTAGAGCACGGCGTCGGGTTGACGAACCGGCGCGTCGAGGAACCTCCGGTGTGCGACCTCGCCAGCGTAGTACGAGGCCATCGCGATGTAATAGGTGTCGTCGATGCGCGGCGCCTTGCGCCACTCGCCGATCGCCGTGGTGAACGCCGCATCGGCCGCATCGAACTGCTTCTGCTCGAGGAGCACGTAGCCACGACGGGCGAAGGCCTCGACGCGGTCGGCGAACGTCAGGTTCGGACGCACGATGATGGTGTCCAGCGTGGCGAGCGCATCGGGCCACTGCGCCTTCTCGCTCTGGAGCGCCGCGATATAAAGGTGGCCCTCGATCGACTCCCGCGACTCCGGATAGGTGGTGACCAGCTCGCGGAGGGTGGAGATCGTCGCGACGGGATCTCCCTGCTTGTCGAGCAGGGCCGCGATGTTGAACAGCGAGACGGGTGCGTAGAGCGAGGTCGGGAACTCGGTGACGAGCTGACGATAACGGCCGATCGCATCCTTGGTGTTGCCGGCCTTCGTCGCGTCGTTGGCGAGGCGAAACAGATCGGCGGTCGCGATTGATCCACCGTTGTCGGGCTCGCCGGGTCTCGGCGCGTGGATGCGGATGATGTCGAGATCAACGATCCGCGGGTCCTTGACGGCGAGATCCCGATCAGCCGGCTTCGCACCCTCCTTCGCGATGGCGAGATCGTCAGCCGGGATCGCCGGTGCGGGCGCGGCCGGCCTGGGGAGTGACGGTTGGGTGGCAGCGCCGCCGCACGCGACGACGCACGCGATAACGACCAGCAACGCGAATCGCATACCTAGTTATGACGCATCACGGGCGCGATCGGTGTGCGTCGGCTCAACAGGCGATTCTCGCTTGACTGTTTCGTTGTCACACCGCTCTGCTAGTGATCGCACACCCAATGAAGGTCGCGTTTACTCACAACCTCCGCCTGACTGACGTCCGCGAGACCGAGAAGGAAGCCGAATACGACAGCGCGGAGACGGTGAGCGCGATCGCAGCTGCGATCGAAGCCGCCGGCCACGAGGTCGAGAAGGTCGAAGTCTCGGGAACCGCGGCCAATCTGCTCGAGCGCCTCGAGACGATCGACCCCGACATCATCTTCAACACCGCCGAGGGCGATACAACGATTCGCGGCCGCATGCGCGAGGCGTTCTATCCCGCGCTGTTCGAGGAGCTCGGCATCCCGTTCACGGGAAGTGACGCGTACACGAACGCGATCACGCTCGACAAGTGGCTGACCAAGCTGCTCGTCCAGAAGGCCGGCATCGATACGCCGCGCGGCGTGCTCGTCACCCCGCGCAACTACGAGCAGATCATCGAGCGCGGCGCTGGGCTGGCGTTCCCCGTGATCGTCAAGCCGAACCACGAGGGCAGCTCCAAGGGCATCTACAATGCGGATCTCGTCGCACGGTTCGGGGGCCTGCTCGGCAGCTCGGTGATCAAGGAGCCGCGGGACCTCCAGTCCACGCTGAAGAGCGCGCTTCGCCAGTATCCTGATGGGGTCCTGATCGAGGAGTACATCGAGGGCATCGATGTCGCGATGGGCTTCATCGATGGCGTCGGCCATGACGCCGGCTTGCTGACGCCCGTCGAGGTCTCGATGGAGTCTGGTGAGTCGGGTCGGGCCTTCAACATCTACGACTACCGGCTCAAGAACATCGAGCCCGGCAAGGTCCAGTACCGCTGCCCCGCGAACATCCCGCGCGATGTCGCGGCGCGCGTGCGAACGATCTCGACGGACACGATCAAGACGCTCGGACTGCGCGACGTCGCGCGGCTCGATTACCGCGTCACCCCCGAGGGCCGGATCTACCTGCTCGAGGTCAACGCCCTGCCGGCCCTCAGCTCGTCGAGCTCCCTGTTCGCGGCCACCGCGCAGGTCGGGCTGACATACAACGCCACGATCGCGTCGATCTTGAACGCGGCTGCGCTGCGCACCGGCCTCGCCACCGCGGCGCAGCTCGGCGGTCGCACCAAGCAGCGCCAGAAGCAGCCGATCCGGATCGGCTTCACCTACAACGTCAAGCGGCAGCAGATCGACAAGGGCGATGACGAGGCCGAGTGGGATCCGCCGGAGACGATCATCGCGATCGCCAACGCGCTCGCTCGTCAGGGCCACATCGTCGTCCACCTCGAGGCCACGCCGGATCTGCCGCGCGTGCTCGCCGAAGCCGATGTCGACCTGATCTTCAACATCGCGGAAGGTGTCGAAGGCCGCAACCGCGAGGCGCAGGTCCCTGCCCTCTGCGAGCTGCTCGGCATCCCCTACACAGGCTCGGACTCGGCCACACTCGCCATCGCGCTCGACAAGGCGCTCGGCAAGAAGGTGCTGCTCCAGCATGACATCCTGACGCCCAAGTTCCAGGTCATGGAATCGGCGCGCGAGCGGCTCAACAGCGACATGAAGTTCCCGCTGATCGTCAAGCCCAACGCCGAGGGCTCCTCGAAGGGCATCGACGCGAAGAACGTGGTCGACAGTGAAGAAGAGCTGCGCATCGCGGTGAAGAACTGCGTCGAGAAGTACCGCCAGCCCGCGCTGATCGAGGAGTACATCACCGGCCGCGAGTTCACGGTCGGTCTGCTCGGTGACAAGCGTCCGCGCGTGCTGCCTCCGATGGAGATCAAGTTCAAGGACGAGGGCAACAAGCGCCCCGTCTACGACTACGGCGTCAAGCAGGAGTGGGAGCAGCACGTCTACTACGAGTGCCCCGCGAAGCTGTCGGAGTCCGAGCTCAAGGCGATGGAGAAGATCGCGCGCGCCACGTTCTGGGCGCTCGATTGCCGCGATGTCGCGCGCGTCGACATGCGGATGGATGAAGACGGGCGGATCTACGTCCTCGAGGTCAACCCGCTGCCGGGTCTGACGCCGGACTACTCCGACCTCGTGTTGATCGCGAAGGCGAGCGGCATGGAGTACGACCAGCTGATCGCCGAGATCATGGTCGGCGGGCTACGCCGGATGCGCGACAAGCGCCGCGAGGAGCGCGAGCTCGAGCGCGAGCGCGAGGCCAAGGAAGCGAAGGCGTCCGAGATGCCCAAGCCGAAGCGCAAGCCCGAGGTGAAGGCGGAACGTCCGAGTGACGGAACGATCAAGGCGCAGGTGAAGCGCGATCGCTCGGATCCGGTGGCGGCGCGCGTGGCGGAGGCGGATTCGGATTCGGTGGCGGCGCCGGCGGTGGCGGGAAGCAGCACGACGCACTAGCTGACTTGAACCTGGCGGAGGGTCAGAAGTTCCACAACGGCAACCGGCGGAAGCACACTACGAGATCGCGCAAGAGAGCGCGAACGAGGTGAAGGCGGCGCCTTCGTATCACACGAGCCGGGCGAAGCTCAGGGAACAGCCTTCTCTCGTTTCGGGGAGCGCTCGAACCTCGGGCGCGTGAGCCCCCAGAGCAACCGGAGCTCGCGATCGAGGAGCGGCTTCACGGTCGAATCGACCACCCAGCCCCACGCATCTGCGACATCCAGCGCAGCCTGGATCTCGGAGGCGCTGCCTTGCGCGATCACGAAGAAGCGCCGCGGATCCTTGCCGGCCCTGCGATTTCCTTCCCCGAGGTTCAAGACGAGACTCGTGCCGGCCCGCTCGACCTGATCGGCGAGGTTGCTGCTGTGCGAGCGCAGCTGCTCGACGATCAGACGGAGCGAGCGGACGAGGTCGAGAGCGACGTTGTAGGCGATGAAGTTGCTCACGATGGATTCCTTTTGGGCTTTGCTGTCTTTTGAAAGCTCCTCGCCCTCCGGCGGAGCGCGAGGGGGCTCTCGCCCGAGAGCGGGCGCTGCGCGTGAACCGTGACGGGCGCCCGGTAGAGCGCCGAGAATCAAGCGAGCGCGGGCGCGAGCGGCGGTCGTGAGCAGGTGCTGGCTGGCGTGGCGCCCGGCGCGGTTCGCGCGCAAAGCGACCGCGAGGGCGAGCCCCCGAGCGCGGGGAGCGAGCAGACCGTTCGCGCTCTCGCCATCTGGCCCGGCCCCATATCCCCCTTCTGAGCTTCTCGGTTGCACCGATCCCTCTCGCACTCCTGGATCTGTCGCAGTCCCAACTCCCTCTCGCGATCCTGGATCCCTCTCGCGATCCTGGATCCCTCTCGCGATCCTGGATCCTTCTCGCGATCCTGGATCCCTCTCTCCGTGCCGTCCAAAGTCGATCGTCACCAAGGACCCAGGGGAACATCGGGCTCGCCTGTTCGCACACGAGTTGCCAGCGTTCGCCTTGACGACCACCGCATGGACGAGTGAGACACAGGGGATGAAGCTGCTGTGGATCGTGTGCGTGCTGGTGGCGAGCTGCGGCGAGTCGCAAGACACGAGCACCGCCGCGGCGCCGTCCGACGAGGTGTACGTCGCCGGCCAGAAGATTCCGATGCGGAAGGGCGACGTCATCTTCTGGGTGACGCCCGACGTGCGCGTGCATCGCATGCTCGAGCTCGCGAAGGTCGGTCCCGGCGACGTGGTCTACGACCTCGGCTGCGGTGACGGGCGGATCGTGATCGCGGCTGCGCGCGACTTCGGGGCGCGCGGTGTGGGAATCGATATCGACGACAAGCTGATCCGCGACGCGCAGGAGGCGGCGCGCAAGGCAGGCGTCGCGGACAAGGTCGAGTTTCGCGTCGGCAACATGTTCGAGACCGATCTGTCGAAGGCGACGGTGGTCGCGCTGTATCTGCTCGAGCACCTGAACTTGAAGCTGCGGCCACGACTGTGGAGCGAGCTGCCGGTCGGAGCGCGCGTGGTCTCGCACGTATTCGGGATGGGCGACTGGAAGCCCGATCGGGAGGAGACGGTCGCCGGAAAGCCGGTCTACCTGTGGACGATCGGAGAGCCGCAAAAAGCCAGGTGAGTCGCTCGGCACCGACACACCGGACCTGATCCGCACAGCCGCGGCATCGGCGTAGTCCGACCGCGCGAGCGCCCCTTCGGCCGCGACATCGGCGTCGGCCGCCGCGAGCGCCCCTTCGGCCGCGGCATCGGCGTAGTTCGGCCGCGCGAGCGCCCCCTTCGACCGCACCTGCGCACGACGGCGACCAGCGGTTGCTCCCCGCAACGTGCGATCGCAGGCGACCTCTCCCAGCGCGTACCGCCGGGTCGATGAGGTCGGGCTGCGAAGCCACAGTTTCTGATTGATCCGAGACGGGATCTGGCTACCGTGCGCCGCATGTGGATGCTGTTCCACCGCAAGGCGGGCACCAGGGTCGTTCGTGGCGGCGAGTCGTTCGTCGAGAAGTGCCCGGAGTGCAAGACGCGCGCGACGTTCCAGGAGGTCGAGCTCTCGGAGGCGTACGGCGTGTTCTTCGTCGATGTCGTCGACGATAAACAGCGCGCGTTCAGGTGTTGCTCGTGCGGCGAGGTGTTCGATCGGCAGGATCGCGGTGGGGCGTTGCCGGCGGCGGCGCCTTCGAAGTCGCTCGACGAGCTGCTCGAGGATGGGCGGCTCGACGAACAGCGCCGGCTCGCGGCGGCCGAGGAGCGGACGCGGAAGGCCGAGGCGAAGGCCGTGCGAATCGACGACGAGCTCGCCGAGCTGAAGAAGCGAATGGGCCGCTAGTCCGCCTGGTCGAAGGATCGGCGCAGGCGAACTCTGGGGTAGACGGGCTATTCTCCTCACGTGAAGGTCGCCACTCGCATCACCGTCGCCACCGCCGTCGTGGTGGCGATCGCCGCGGCGGCCTACGCCCTCCTCGACCTCCGCGAGCGCGGTGCGGACCGCCGCCTCGCCGTCGAGCGCGAGGCACGCGCGATCGCGACGACCTTGCGGGTGGCCCTCGAGGCTCGGGCCCTTCCCAAGCTCCCGAGCGACCCCGAGCTGCGCGAGCTCGGTCGTGCGACCGGCGGATGGCGCGTCCAGGTGGTGCCCTCGGAGCGCGCGGCCGACACGGTCAGCACCGTGTACTCGGAGGCCCAGGTCAAGCGGCTGCGCCAGCTGCTCGACGAACCGTACGCCACGCTCGCCGACGTCGACGACGGTCTGTACTTCCACGACGCCATCCTATCGTCGGGGCGCGGCGACGAAGCCAAGGTCATCGGCATGCTCGAGATCACGCGCTCCGCCGACGTCCTCGAGATCACCGGCGAGGACAAGCAGCGCGCGCTCGTCCTCGTGCTCCTGATCGTCATCGTCACCACGATCGTCGTCGGCGCCCTCTCGAGCCGGTTCGTCAGCCGGCCGATCACGAAGCTGTTGCGCGGCATCGACGACGTCGCGAAGGGCGACCTCTCACACGTCATCTTGTCGGAGCGCGACGACGAGATCGGGACGATCGCGACCCGGTTCAACGAGATGACGTTCTCCCTCCGCGAGTCACGCAGCGAGACCTCGCGCCAGAACGAGGCCAAGCTCGCGCTCGAGCAGCGGCTCGGGCACACCGAGAAGCTCGCCACGATCGGCCAGCTCGCCGCCGAGATCGCGCACGAGGTCGGGACGCCGCTCAACGTGATCGCGGGTCGCGCTCGATCGATCCAGAAGAAGTCGAGGGAGCCGGAGGTCGTCGAGAAGAACGCCGAGATCGTCGCCGAGCAGACCGCACGGATCACGCGGATCATCCAGCGCCTGCTCGACTTCACGCGCCGCAAGGTCGGCTCGCCGGAGCGCAGCTCGTTCAAGATCGACGAGCTGGTGACCACCACGATGGAGCTGCTCGCCGGTCAGTTCGCGAGCGCCAAGGTGAAGACCAAGATCGATCGCGACGACAAGCTGCCGGCCGTGGCTGGCGATGCCGATCGCATGCAGCAGGTGCTGATCAACCTGATGCTCAACGGCGTGCAGGCGATGACCGAGGGCGGCGTGCTGTCGATCGAGACGCGCCTCGTTCACCGGGCGCGCCCCGGCCTCGAGGGCGAGAGTGACTTCGTCTCCGTCGCGATCGCCGACACCGGCAGCGGCATCCCCGCCGACATCCGCGAGAAGATCTTCGACCCTTTCTACACGACGAAGGAGAGCCAGGGCGGCACCGGGCTCGGCCTCGCGGTGTGCAGTGGCATCGTCAAGGAGCACGACGGCTGGATCGACGTCGAGGACGCCGCGGGCGGCGGCACTGTGTTTCGCGTCTTCGTCCCTGCCTGACCCCAGAGCTCCCTCGGTTGACCTCGACCGACCTTCCGGCTTCGCCGGAAGATTCTCTGTCCTCCGGGTTGAGCTCAGGGATCGGGAGTTCGCGCGGTCGCACTCACCCGGTCGATTGTATTCGGGGTCCCCAACTCGAGGACTCGCCACCCCGTTCCCATCACCTCCCGACGACGACTCGGGCCCGTTTGCACGTGGCGCGAACTTCAAGCCGGTCGCGTTTGGCGTCGAGGTCCGGGGCAAAGGCCGCCCGGTCGTGCTCTCGCCTGGCCTTCGGATCGACCCAGGCCAGCTCAGGGGTTACGCCGTCGACGACGGCGATTCTCCATTCCCTGCGCGGAAACGTCGGCCTCACAGATCGCTCGTGCCGCCGTAGCCGTAGCCACCGTACGCACCGCGCGGGCCGGCGAGCTTGGTGACCTGGGCTTCGGCCGCATCGTCGAGCTCGGTACCGCGACCGCGCAGCTGGATCGCGACGACGTTGCGGATCTCGTCCTTGGTCGACGGGTCGTTGAGGATGCCGATCAGCGTCTGATCGACCTCGGGGCCGCCGTTGTAGGCGTTGTTGATCGCGGTCTGCTGGACCAGCGGATCCTGATCGCGCATCAGCTTCGCGAGCTGCTGACCGGCCCGTGGATCGTCCATCGTCGCGAGCCCCGAGATCGCGGCGATCTTGTCCTCGGGCTTGCCGCTGTTCGAGGCCTCGATGATCGCCTGCTGTGCCCGCTCCGAGCCGACCTGACCGAGCGTGGTCAGCGCGGTGGCGCGCACGTTGGGGTCCTGATCGCGGGTCAACCGCATCAGTAGATCGGTCGAGTGGTCGTCGGCGTTCTGCGCCAGGTTCGAGATCGCCGCGATCCGCACGGCCGGTTCCTTCGAATCGAGCGCGCGCTCGAGCAATCGCTTGGCCTCGGCGCTGCCGTTCGCCGCCAGCGCGTAGATCGCGGTGCTCGCCGCACCCGCGTCCTTGCCGTTGAGCACCTCCTCCGCGAGCCGCATACCCTCGGGTGCGCCCGCGTTGATCAACTGGTGCATCACCTGGTTCTTGAGCGCCGGATCGTTGCGCGCCGCCGCGAGCAGCGCGGTCTTCACCGAGTCCGTCATCGCTTGCTGGCCGAGAGCGCCGGCCACGGCGAGCGCGAGCTGCTTGTCGCCGCCATTGAGTGCGGTGATCAGCGTCTGCCGCGCCTGCTCCGTCCCGATCCGTCCCAGCATGCTGGCGGCGAAGGTCGATTCGTCGCGGCGACCCGAGAACAGCGAGTCGGCGAGCAGCGCCTCGAGGAGGGGATCGCCCGGGCGGCGTTGCGACAGCATCTCGAGCGCGGTGATCCGCGTGGTGCCCCGCGACTTGCCGGCGAGGTCGAGCAGCGCCTCCCAGGCCTTCGGCGAGCCCGCATCCGCGAGCATTCGCATCGCCTCCAGCTTGTCGGTCCGCGAACCGCTGCGCGCCATCTCGATCGCGACGGCCATCGCCTTCTCGTTGCCCAGCTTGAGCAAGCGCGGGAGCGCGGCACGCTTCGCGATGCTCGAGCCCTTCTCGAGGATCACGAGCAACGCGGCATCGACGTCCTCGCCTTCGAGCTGCGCCAGCTGCGCCAGCGCACCCGTGATCTGCGCGCGATCCGATAGCGCCGACGCGATCAACAGCTCACGCGCCTCCTGCCCACCGATCTGGGCGAGCGTGGCCGCGGCGGCCATCGCGGACTGCCGGTCGCCCTGCTCGAGGATCTCGCCGAGGATGGCGATCGCCTTGCTGCCGCCGATCTGGCCGATCGAATTCACCGCGACCCAGCGCCCGTTCTGGTGACCCTGGAGCGCCGCGAACGTGAGGATCGGCAGCGCCGCTTCGCCGGCCTTACCGAGCGCCGACAGCGCCGGGATGATCATCTGCGGATCGCCCGACTTGATGATCCGGCCGAGCCGCTCCGCGAGGTCCGCGTCGATCGAATCGATCGCCGTGATCGCCGCCGAGGCGACCGACGTATCCGGCGAGTCGATCAACGCGCGCAACGCCTTCCGTGCCTCGGGCGACTCGATCTGTCCGAGCGAGCGCACCGCCGCGGCGGCGACCTGGACGTCGGGCTTGCTCGTCAGGTCGATCAGCGTGGCGGTCGCCTTCTCGCTGCCGAGCGAACCGAGCGCGGCGATCGCCACGGCTTGACCAGAATCGCCCGGCTTGGTGGCGAGCTCGACCAGCGTCTCCTCGGCATCGCGGCTCTGCGACGCCCCGAGCGCGCCGATCGCGGCGTACCGGACCGAGGGGCGGTCATCGTGGGTCTTGTCGATCAGCAGCTCGATCGCCTGGTTCGTGCCGATCTTGCCGATCGCCACGACGATGGCCTCGGGCACCCCACGCCGTGGGTCGGCCAGCAGCGGCTTGACGGATCGGATCGAGGCGTCGTCGCCGACCATGCCGAGCTTGTCGGCGAGCAACTGGACGTCCTTGACCGACTTTGCGGTCAGCAGCTGGTCGATCAGCTCCTGCTTCGAGATCCCGAGCGACTCGGCCGAGACCCGCAACGGCCGCTTGTAGGCCGCCGGGATCGACCCCTTCCGACCCTCGATCTGGGTCGCCTGGACGTCATCGGCAGGCCCGCGGATGAACATGGCGTACCCCGCGATGGCGGCGAACAGAGCGGAGGCGACTTTCCAGCGGGTCGTGGGGGTGGGGGACATGGATCTGTGGTCCTCGGAGCGTGGGTGTCAAACGAACGCGCGTTGGTATCGATCCATTCAACGCCGCAACGCGGCACGCTGTTCGTCAGGGTCGCGTAATCAATCCCGCTCCGCCGTCCACCCCGGCTCCGCGGTCGGGAATAAACCCCACGACTGGTGCCAGGAACGGCGCATGATCCCCAATCACGGCGTGACCCGCAAGCACAGCGAGCGGTCCTGCACGTGCGTCTCGTCGACGACGAAAAAAGCTTTCGTCGACGGTTCCTGTCGATTGACGGCAGGACCTCGGTCCGTAGACTGGGTCCATGTTGACGACCCAGCAAACCGATGAGCTGCGCCAGCGGTTGCAGGCGGATCTGAACCGCCTCGGGAACCACGCGCAGTCGGCCGTGGAATTCACGATGGACCGAGATCGGGACCGGATCGGCCGCGATTCGATGGACGAGGCAGCCGAGGAGGAGCTGTATTCGACCCAGCTTCGCCTCCACGACCGCGAGGCCGGCCTGGTCACCAAGATCCGGGAGGCCATCGTGCGCCTCGACGCCGGGATCATGGATGAGTGCGAGGAGTGCAGCGAGCCGATCGGCTTCAAGCGCCTCCTGGCCCGCCCGGTGACCACGCTGTGCTTCGAGTGCAAATCGGCCCGCGAGCAGGTCGAGTCCGACACGCAGCCGGAGTAAGCCTGGCTGTAAGTCCTCGGCCCGTCTTTGTTGTTCGTCGGGAACCTCTGATAGACTTCGTCGGTCGGGAATGCGCGACCGCTACACGATCACTGAACGTCTCGACCATGGTGGCATGGCTGAGGTGTTCCGCGGCGTTGCGGAGTCGATGGAAGGCTTCAAGAAGTCGGTTGCGATCAAACGCATCCTTCCGAGCCTGACCAAGAACCAGAAGTTCGTCTCGATGTTCCTCGACGAGGCGCGGCTCTCGCTGTTCCTCCAGCACGCGAACATCGTCCAGGTCTTCGACATCTCGAAGACCCCCGACAACGCCTACTTCCTGGTGATGGAGTTCGTCGACGGGTGCAACCTGAAGGCACTCATCGAACGGCAGAAGCAGAAGGGCAGGCGGATCGACGCGGCCCACACGATCTACCTGATGATCGAGACCTGTAAGGCGCTCCAGTACGCCCACAGCCTCGAGCACCCCGAGACCAACGAGCCCCTCGGGATCGTGCACCGCGACATCTCCCCGCCGAACATTCTGATGTCGAAGAATGGCGAGGTGAAGGTGGTGGACTTCGGTCTCGCCAAGGCCACCAGTCAGATCGAGTCCACCGACCCGGGCGTCGTCAAGGGCAAGTTCAGCTACCTGTCCCCCGAGGCGGCCAGCGGCCTCGAGGTCGACCACCGCGCCGACGTGTTCGCGATCGGCATCATCATGTGGGAGCTGCTGACCGGCCGCCGGCTGTTCTACGGCGACACCGACTACCAGACTGTCGAGCTGGTCCGGCAGGCGCGCGTGCCATCGATCTCGGCCCTCAACCCCGAGGTCGAGGCCGAGCTGGAACAGGTCGTCCGCAAGTCCCTCGCAAAGGATCCCGACGAGCGCTACCAGAGCGCCAACGACCTCGGCGATGCCCTCGCCCAGTATCTGTTCTCGCGCCGCATGAAGGTGACGGCGCGCGACATCGCGAACCTGGTCAAGGACGCCCAGGTCGAGATGATGCGCAAGCGGTCGGCGGAGCCGAAGGAGTCGAACCTCATCGACGCCCTCATCCTCGATGAGATGAAGAAGATGACCTCGCTCGTCGAGGGCGGGGAGCCCGACGCGGCCGGCAACAACCCGCACGCCGGCTCGATGAGCCTCGACCCGAGCACGTTCGTCAACACGTCGAACTGGACGAGCGAGCTCGGCCTGCAGTCGCTGCAACCGAACCAGCAGCAGCCGCAACCGATCAAGCGTGCGCACGCGCCGAGCCGGCCTCCCGGAACCAAGAAGGGGCAGAGCGCGGACATCGAGTCCCTCGAACAGATGCTCGAGCCCGAGCGCACCGGCGTTCACAAGAAGGGCGAAGGCAAACCGCCGTGGGCGCTGATCATCATCGTGATGTTCCTGCTCGCCGCGGGTGCCGCGGTCGCGGTCTTCGTCGCGATGGGCTGATCGAGCTCGCCGCGCCCTTTGGAGCGCGTTGCCACGAGCACCAGCACGTGCGCGATCAGCCCACCGCGACTCGGCGGATCGGGGCCGAACGCAGGAGGGCGCAGAGAGCACCCAGGCATGGCCTGAGCGGATCCGAACCGCGGATCACACGAGCGGCCGCCGAAATCAAGAGGCGGGCAACGAGGTAGCCACGCAGCCCTTCGGTCGTTGGTCTCGGCGGACGCGCACGAGCACGTGTTCGATCAGAAGCGCAGCGACTCGAGCTGGTCGCGGTTCGGCGCGCGGCTGCGAGCACGAGCACGTGTTCGATCAGAAGCGCAGCGACTGCAGCGCCTTGAGCTGGTCGCTGTTCGGCGCGATCGAGTTGATCTTCGTCAGCATGTCGCCGTAGAGCTTGCGGTTCCGGGTCTCCGACGCGACGCGCCCCATCATCAGGTAGCCGTCGACGGAGTCGGGGTTGTACTTGATCGCGAGCTGCGCCTTCTCGAGCGCCTTCTGATAGTCCTTCTTCCCGATCAGGATGTCGGCGACGTAGATGTACGCCTCGTACAGCGTCGGATCGAGGCTGATGGCGACCGCGAGCGAATCGAGCGCGACCGGATCGTCCGGGATGTTGTAGGCGACGATCGCGACACCGAGCGCAGCCTGCGCGCGCAGCCGAGGCGGTGCAGCCTTGGCCATCGCCTCGTTCGCCGCCTTGAACGCCTTCGCACCTTCCTGCCCCTTGTCGTCCTTGTTCTGCACCGTCAACTTGCCGATCACGAGCTGCGCGAGCGGCCCCTCCTGGAGGCGCGCCTTGACGGTCGCGCGCAGCTTGATCCCGAGGTCCTTGAACTTCTCGAGATCGAAGCTCGACACCTCGGCGAGCAGGAACAGCGTCTCGATGTCGTCGCCGGATTTCTCGAGCGCCTTGGTCAGCTGGAGCGCGGCCCCGTTGAAGTCACCCTTGCGCAGCGACAGCCGGCCGCGCTCGCGGTCGTACTTCCAGGACTTGGTGCTGGTCTTGTCCGCGCGATCCAACAGCTCGGCGCCACCCACGTGATCGCCGACGAGCAAGTGGGCGCGCGCCGCCTCGACGAGCAGATCCGGGGGATCGGCGACGTTGCCCTTGAGCAGCTCGTCGAACATCTCGCGGCCGCCGGTGTCGTCGGAGAAATCGATCAGGTACTTCGCCGTCTCCATGCGGATCTCGCGGCTGTTGGTCTGCGCGATGAGCTTGGTGTAGAGCGCCTTCGCCGCCTCGTCGCCGGCCTCGCGATAGAGCCGCGCGAGCTCGAGCTGCGCACGGGCGAGATCGACGCTCGGCGCACCGCTCGCGACCGGCTCGAGCACGTCCTTGGCCTGCTTGATGTCGTCGGGGCTGCCCGAGGCGCGCAGGATCGCGGCCCACACCGTGGCCACGGCCGGCGTGGGCATGCCCTGGAACCGCGAGCGAATCCGCGACCGCGCGGCGTCGACCTCCCCACCGACGAGATCGACCCACGTCCGCGCGACCAGCGCCTGCTCGAGCTTCTTGTTCGACTTCTCGATCGCGTGATCGAGGTCTTCCTTGGCACCCGCGAGATCGCCGAGCGCGAGCTTGGCTCGGCCGCGTACCGACAGTGGGACGGCGAGCTTGTCCCCGTTCTCGATCTTGACGAGCCAATCGAGCGCGTCCTGCGGATGCCCTTGCTGCAGGGCGAGCTGCGCGAGCGTGAGGCGGGCGCGACGGCTCCCCGGCCAGCCCTTGAGCGTGCGCTCGGCGGCGCTCGTCGCCCGCGCGAAGATCAGCGTCGAGTACAGCGTCTCGGTGACCTGCTCGGCGAACCGCTGGTCGTCGATCTCGAGCTTGAGGGCGGCGTCCACCGCCGGGTTGGCCGTCTTGCCCGTCGCCCCGTCGAGCTCCGCGAGCGCGAGGTAGGTGAAGCCGACCTGCACGAGCGAGACGCCGCGCGGCTGGTCGTTGATCGACTTGCCACCCTCGGCGATGATCTTCTCGAGCTGGGTGCGCAACTCGGTCGCCTTGGTCCCGCCGGCCTGACCGGTGGCGACCGCGAGGCGAGTCCGCTGGACCACGACGCTCGGGTGCTCGTCGATCAGCGAGCTCAGCTGGATCCCGCTGTCCTTGAGCTCGCGCGCGGTGTCCGCCTCGAGCCCCTCGTACCAGGCCTTGAGCGGCGCCTGCTCGATCGCGCGCGTGGCTTCCTTCCAGTCGGAGCTCTCGAAGTACGCGCGTGACAGCGCCACCCGATAGAGCGGCCTGCCCTCCTTCTCGACGGCGGCTTGTAGCTGCTTGACCGCCGCCGCGACATCGCCGGCGAGCAACTCGGCTTGTCCGAGGACGTAGAGCGCGGCCGGATCGTCGGCGGCGAGCTTGAGCGCGCGCTTGGCAGCCTCGAGGGCGTTCTTCGGATCGTTGACCGCGAGGGCGTAGTACGCGGCCGCGATCTCGGCATCGAGCCCGCCCTGCCCACCGAGGCCATCGACCGCCGTCTTGGCCTCGGGGACGCCCTCGCCGAACTCGAACGCGATCAGCGCACGGATCCGCGCGAGCGCGGCCATGTTGTCGGGGGTCGGCGACGCCTGGGCGATGCCGGCGATCCGATCGCGCGACCTCACCATCGCCTTCCACGTGTCGGCCTTCGCGAGCCCGTTCGCGATGGTCTGGCTATCCGCGATCTTCTTGTCGAGCCGCATCGTGCGGAACTTGAAGCCGACGATCACGCCGCCTGCGATCACGAGCGCGCCGATGATCAGCCAGATCGCGACCTGCAGCTTCGAGCGGCCCTTGCGCATCCCCGTCTTGAGGACGCGCGCGCTCGACTGGCTCGGCTCGAGCGGCATCGACACCGCGTCGAGCATCGCCGCGAGCTGCGGATCGATCGGCTGTGGGCGCTGCGTCGGATCCTCGGCATGTTGCGAGCGTCCGTGCGGTGGCGGTTGCTCGTAGACCGGATTGGGTTGCGCGGCGACGGTGCGCTGGGCCCACGGCTGGTGCGCGGGGTCGACGGTGGCGGCGTTGATCGCGAGTGTGGGCCGCGCGGCCGCCGGAGTTGCGACCGGCATCCCCGGCAGCGGCGCGTTGCCGTACGAAGCGGGCGGCGTGCCGTAGGGTGAGGGCGGCTGCACGGCGGCCATGGTCGGCAACGCCGCCGCGATCGGCCCATGGGGCCCGCGCGTCGAGCTCGGCTGCGGGCGCGCGACCTCGAGGACGTGCGGTGCATTCGCGATCAGCTGTGCGAGGTGCGGTGGCGGTGCGACGACGGCCGCCACGGCCGTGGGCCGGTTCGCAGCGGGGTTGCTGTTGCTGATATCGAGCGGGCCCGACGGAAAATTGACCGCGTTGCGCACGCGCGTCCCGCCCACCCTGCGCATGTCGACGGGCTGCAAGGTCTCGCTGCTCCCGAGGCTGTCCTCGCCGCTCAGGCTATCGTCGACCTCGACGAGATCGTCGTCGACCAGCTCGACGCTCGAGATCTCCCCCCGTTGCTTCTTCTTGACCGGGGCGCGCTCGAGCCCGGGCGTGGGAAGCGCGCCGGCACGCCTCGACGAGCTCACCTGACCTCGCTCGAGCGCGGCCTTCTGTTGCCTCCCGCGCGGTGGTGCGGCGATGTCACCGAAGTCATCCTGCTCCTCGAGCTCGATCCCCTCGAGCTCGGGGTCGACCTCGACGGTGCCGGACTTGTCGCCGACCGCGAGCACCTTCGGAGACGGCGTCACCTCGGGCCGGCCGCGCGCGGGCCCCCGGTGTTGCGTGGACGGGAGATGCTCGCTGGTGGGGCGCTGCGAGTCGCGAGGTTGGACGGAGACCTTCTCGCCCGACTTCTTCTTCGAGCTCGGGCCGGCGATCGCGGTGGGCTGGTCGAAGCTGCCGCCGGTGGTCTCCTCGTCGGCGTCGCCGAACGCGTGGTTCGGATAGTTGCGGGTGTTGTCGTCGACGGGACCGTGTCCCGACCCCTTGCCGACGTAGTTGACGGACGGATGGCTCGCGCTGATCGCCGGCCTGCCGAGCTTGATCTCGCATTCGGCGAGCAGGTCGTCGACCGAGCCCGGCACCTGCTGGTGGAGCTTGCGCAGCACCTCGATCGCCGCGTGCGGGTCACCCTTGAGGAGCAGCGCCTCCGCCTTCAGGCGCTGGGCGGTGAACGAGTGGTGATCGAGCTCGAGCGCGACGCGCATCTCGGCGAGCACTTCGTCGTAGCGTTTGAGCGCGAGCAGCGCCTGGCCGAGCACGACTCGGCCCTCGACGGTCGTCGGCCTCCCGAGCAGCCCCAGACGGCAGACCTTGACGGCCTCCTGGTACTGCCCGGAGTTGACCAGCGTCTGGCCCTTGGCCACGAAGTCGCTCTGCGACACCTCGGGGCAAATGGTACCCCGTCCTTGCCGCTAACGCCGCGATTCCCGTGTGGGTTCCTTCTTGTTGATCGGCTTGACCGAAGCTCCGATCGGCTCGGGCAACCCGGGCATTTCCTTACCGCGGACGCGGACTTCCTCGACCATGAACCAGAGCTTGCCCCGGCGCTCCCAGGTCTGGAGGGCGTGGGTCTCGTGGACGGTGCCCTCGCGGTCGTCGTACCAACCGATCTTGATGCGGACCTTGGCCTCGCGGTCGGTCTTCGCGTTGACATCCACGATGTCGTAGTCGGTGATCTTGATGTTCTCGGCGCGCTCGTCCATCTCGGAGATGAACTCGGCGCGCTCCTTCGGAGGCACCTTCGCGGCGGCGACGGTGTAGCGGCCCCAGCGGACGCCGTCGTTGTAGCCGCGGATCGAGTCCCCGAGCGTATCGGTGTTCTGCGGAACACCGCCGCACGCGTACAGGAACAACAGGATGCCAAGTCGCTTCATGCTTCACCTCCTCCGGCGGCCCGCTTCGCGCGGACAGCCTTGATCGCCTCGAGATCCCGCTTCCCGAGCTCCTTGGTCGCGACGAGCACGACGAGGAACACCACGCCGACGAGGACCGCCTCGGCCAGCGTCATCAACTTGCCGCTCCACGGCAGCACGCGACCGACCACCAGCGAGACACCCGTCGCGACCGCGATCCGTGCCACCGACAGCCATGGGACGAACGCACCGAGCCTGCGGCGGAGGACCTCGCCCGAAAGGATCGCGCCGATCACCATCGCACCGCCGCTGACACTGGCCGCCACCTCGAGGGTACGGCCGTAGGGTGCCGCGAGCGGGATCGCGATCCAGTTGCCGACGAACGCCACCGCGAGCGTCACCGCGGCCACCCCGATCGCCGGTCGCGTCAGCCCCGCGCCGTTGAGGATCGTGCCGTTGATCGCGAGGACGCAGAACGCCACGGTGCCGAGCGATAGCGGCACCAGCGCGGTCGCACCGAGCTCGACGTAGTCGGCCGCGTAGACCAGGCCGAGCACGTCGGCGGGGTTCGCTGCCATCACCACCGCGATCGCCATCGCGAAGATCAGCGAGTAGCGCGAGGTCACGCGGATGTACCCGCGAGTGGTCTCCTTGTCGTCGGAGAACGTCGACTTGCTGACCAGCGGGAAGACGACGAACGTGGCGGCGATGATCGCCTGGTAGCTGAGGCGTGCGAGGTTCTGGACCGCGGCGTAGTACGCGTTCTGGACGTCCGCGAGCACGCTCGAATCGAAGTGATACCCGCTCGCACGCTTGGCCCACGGGACCACGTCGAGTGCCGTCGCGAGCTGCGCGGCGTTGTCCTCGAAGTAGATCGTGGTGAACCGCTTGATCAAGATGCTGTCGACGAACAGCAGGGCGTTGAACAGCGTGAGATAGACCGCGACGCCGAGGAAGTACTTCACCAGCGGCTTGACCGGCAGCTTCTCGGTGGACCTGGGCACGCCGACCCAGACGACCGCCGCACACAGGATGAGGGCGACCGCGACGACCCAGCCGCCGATCACGCCGAGCACGCCGAGCCCCGCCATCGCCATGCCGATCAGGCCAGCCACGCGTAGCGTCGCGAACGTGACGTCGAGCCCCGCCTGCTTGGTGAACTGCCGCAGCCCGTTCGCGGTGCCGACGAACACTGCATAGAACGAGTAGCCGGCGACGATCAGCCCCGCGAGCATCAGCGGCGCGGTCTTGCTGTCGTCGAGCAGGACGAATTCGGAGACCACCGGCGACAGCGCGACGAAGCCGAGCGCGATCGGCAGCCCGAGCCGCACGTGCATCCTGAGCCCAGCCGCCTGCACCGCCCTCGCCTTGTCGGGCTCCTGTGCGGCGAACTTGCTGACCGTCTGGATCGTGCCGGTGACGACGACGTTGTTGATGAAGCTCGCGATGCCGGCGACCAGCGAGTAGCTGCCGAACGCCGAGCGCGACAGGATGCCGGGCAGCCGGATCTGCACGAACAGCCCGGCCACCATGAAGTAGAGCTTCGCGGCCGCGATGTAGAGGACGCCGCGTCCGGCGCCGGTAGCTTCGGAGGCCTTGTCGCGCACGAGTCTCCCGGGTAACACCCGCTCGGAAACTCGGCAACTTACTGACGACTTCGATACCTACTTCGGGAGGCTCGTCAGACCGGCCAATCAGGTGATCGAGGACGCGCCCCCGACACGATGAACGACGTGCACGTAGCCGTTGCGGGTCACCACCGCGCAACGAGCCCTGGCGCACAGAAAAACTCGTACCGGTAAGCGGCGTTCGCCCGGTTATCCGATACTTCGGCGGTCTACGCATTGCACCGAGTGCGTGCGCGCTCCGCGCCGTCCCGCATGAAAGCAGCTCTCCTCACCGTCTTCCTGCTCGGCTGTGTCGGAGCGGTCCGCGAGTGGCGCGAGCCCACCCCGCATCCCCTGCGGACGGGCCCGTACGTGATGGTGATCGGTGACGAGGCGCTGATCGCGTTTCGCCCGTACCGCGTCCAGCAAGCTGTGGTCGAGTGGATCTCGGATGCGCAGCACGGCAGGGTCACCGCGACCTGCAACGGTGACCTGTGCTCGGCGACGCTCGCGAACCTCCCGCGCGACGAGCTGATCAACTACAAGGTGTTCCTCGACGGCAAGGAGGCCGGCCTCGGCTCGTTCCGCAACGGCATCACCGCCGGCGAGACGTTTCGGTTCGCGGTGTTCGGCGACACGCGCACCAACCATCAGGTTCACCGCTCGGTGGTCGAGGCCGTCGCGAAGGAGAACATCGACTTCTTCCTCCACACCGGCGACATGGTCGAGCGCGGTGGCATCGCCGATCAGTGGGTGACGTACTTCCAGATCGAGCGGCCGCTGCTGATGAAGGCGCCGATCATGCCGTCGATCGGCAATCACGATCTCGGCAACCGCGGCTACTACTCGCGGTTCTTCTTCCTCGACAAGTGGACGGGCTCTCGCAACTTCTTCTACACCGACTGGGGCAACGTCCGGCTCGTCGCGATGGACGTCACCATCATCTGCGAGAAGCGGTGCCGGCAATACCACTTCGTCCGCGCGGCCCTCGAGGAGGCAGCGAAGGACGGGAAGCTGATCGTGATGTTCATGCACAACCCGCCGTACTCGTCGGGTGCGCATGGATCGGATCTGCAGCTGCGCAGCGTCGTCGGCGAGCTCGCGAAGCGCTACGGCGTCGAGCTCGTCGTCACCGGTCACGATCACGACTACGAACGCACCAAACCGATCGCCGGCACCACGTACCTCGTCAGCGGCTCGGCGGGCGCACCGATCCGGCCGGTGCATCCGCGGCCGTTCACCGCGGCCGCGCGGACCGAGCCGCACTACGTGCTCGTCGATATCGACGGCAACCAGCTGACGCTCCGGGCGATCAACCTGCGCGGCGAGGTGTTCGACAGCACCGTCATCCCGGCGAACCCACCCGGCGGTCCACCGCCATGAAGCTCGCGATCGTCTTGTTGTTCGCGAGCACCTCCGCGTTCGCGCAGCCCGCGCCGGGTGGGCCCGGCGAGGATCGCGATCCGACCACACCCTCGCAACCCACCCCGCCGGATCAGGCCGACGACAAACCCGTCGACGCCCCGGCCCCCGACCCTGCCGATGGGGGGACCGGCGGCGACAATGTCCCGCCGATCCCGGTCGTTCCGCAGCCGCCGCCGCAGGAGCCTCCCGGCCCACCACCCAAGCCGCGCGAGCCCCCCGCGCAGCTCGACGACACCACGACCGTACGCTTCGACCACCGGCACCACTTCGACCTCCACTGGAAGATCTTGATGCTGCCGGAGCGCGCGCTCGAGCTCGCGTTCCTGCCGATCGGGCTCCTCGTCGGTGCGATCGATCAGTACCGGCTCGACACGCGGCTCGGCGATCTCCTGTCCGTCGAGAACATCAAGGTACGCTTGGCGCCGCGCTTCAAGTTCAGCCTCGGCGACGGTGCCGGCATCGGGCTGTGGGTCAAGCGCGATCTGTTCGATGGGAGGGCGAGCCTGCGTACGGGCGGCATCATCCGCCTCGACAGCGACTGGCAGACCGAGCTCGAGTACAGCCACGCGCTGCTGCTCCCGGGCGGCCGCGGCCTGCGAGCCCGTGCGTACATCGAGCGCGACAAGAACCAGCGCTACTACGGCATCGGCGGTGCCTCGCTCGCCGCCGACGAGCGCGTCATCCAGGTGTTCGAGCAAGGCGCGCTCGTCGAGGTTGACCTCCAGGGGATCGATCGCTACACCACCTCCGGGATCGCGCAGGTCGGCATGCGCCGGCAGCGGCTCACCACCGGCGTCAGCCCGACGATCACGCCGTTGATGGCGGGCGACACGGTGGCGCCACCGCCCGGCTTCGACGACCTCGCGACGTACGTCGATGCGCGGCTCGTCGGCCGGTACGACACGCGCGACACCGCGGGCCGGCCTTCGCGCGGAATCACGCTCGAGGGCAGCGTGCTCGGCCGCACCGACGTCACCGGCAAGCACCTGTCGGCCACCACGGTCAGTGCCTCCGCGCGCCTTCACCTCCCGGTGCTGCCCGATCACCGCGTGCTCGTGCTGACGGTCGCGGGTGCAGCCGCCCTGCCGCTGATCCCCGGTGACGACAAGCCGCTCGATTCGCTCGCGACGGTCGATCGCACCAACGTGCGCGGCTACGACCGCGAGCGGTTCCGCGATCGCTACGCGCTGGTCGCCTCCGCCGAGTACCGCTTCCCGATCTACGAGTACCTCGCCTCGCGGATCGGCCTCGATGCGTTCGCCTTCGTCGACGCCGGCACGATCTGGGGCATCGCTCCGGTCGGGCTCGACCCGCTCCGCTACTCGATCGGCGGCGGCCTGCGCGGAGCGAGCGAACCGACGCTCTTTTTCCAGACCACGCTCGGTTGGTCTCCGGAAGGCCTGCAGTTCAACATCGGCGTGGAGTCGGCGCTATGAAGGCACTCGCGATGTTCGCGCTCGCCGCCTGTGCGCCCTCGTGGAAGAGCACGCCCCACGATCAGCTGTTCCAGATCGACGCCCCCACCAAGGTGATGCCGCCCCCGGTCGAGCTCGATCCCTCCGACTGGTGGGACAAGGGCAATCTCCTCCTCGTGCGACCGCTCGGTCAGCTCCTCAGCCCCGGCACCTACGTGCAGGCGCTCGCCGGTGCGCCCCCTGCGCGCGACGTCAACCGACTCGGTCAGGTCCCCGACTCGCCATGGTTCGAGAACCGCATCGGGCGCAGCGACTACGCCGTGATCGAAGCGCGCGAAGGTGCGGCCTACGATCGACACCTGGCCCCCGGTCCGCTCGCCGTGATCAGCGGCAAGCTCGAGGGTGTCAGCGCCGGGTTCGTGGTGCGCGATACCGCCGCGCAGGTCTGGTTCCTCAAGCTCGACCACCCCGGGTTCCCGGAGCTGTCGACGAGCGCCGAGGTCATCTCCTCGCGGCTGCTCTGGCTCGCCGGCTATCGCGTGCCGCCGATGCAGGCGATCGATCTCGACCTCTCACGCCTGGTCCTCGATCCGAAAGCCAAGACGCGCGATGACTACCGCCGCTCGATCCCACTGACCGCCGAGGCGCTGCGCGAGCTCCTCGTCAACGCGAACCCGAGTGTCGAGGGCCGCGTCCGCGTGCTGATCTCCGCGCAGCCGTCGGGCAGCGCGCTCGGTCCGTTCAGCTACCGCGGGCAGCGCGTCGACGATCCCAACGACCTGATCCCCCACGAGCACCGCCGCACGCTCCGCGGTCTCTGGTTGTTCAACGCGTGGGTCAACAACAGCGACACCCGCGACGCCAACACGCTCGACATGTTCCACCCCACCCAGCCCGACGGCCGCGGGATCATCGAGCACTACCTGATCGATTTCGGCGACGCCTTCGGGTCCACCGGCCTCGGCGAGAAGGCCGCGATGGAAGGCTGGCAGCACCTCCTCGACTGGCGATCTACCTTCCTCAACCTCTTCACGTTCGGGCTCCGCTCCCCCTCCTGGCGGCGCGCCGAACGCAGTGCGATCCGTGCCGTCGGCCTGTTCGAAGCCAAGGTGTTCGAGCCCGCGCGCTGGCGCCCCGAGCTCCCGAACCCCGCCTTCGAGCAGCGCACCCCCGAGGACATCTTCTGGGCCGCCTCGATCCTCGCGAGGATCCAGCCGCTCCACATCCGCGCCGCGGTCGAAGCCGGCGCGTACACCGAGCAAGGTGCCACCGCGTACGTCGTCGAGACGCTCCTCGCGCGGCGCGCCAAGCTCCTCGCGTACGGCTTCCGCGGCTTCGTCGAGCTCGACCGGCCGCGCGCCACCGGCACCACGCTCCAGCTCGACAACCTACGCGCCCTCGGCAACCTCGCGCCTACCGGCCCGTTCC
>JANNBP010000164.1:0-1670 GCA_031385555.1 Deltaproteobacteria bacterium
CATGCCGCGGCTACCAAGGGCAAGGTACCGGTGCGGACCGAGCTGGTCGCCGGCCCGACCGACGAGACGCTCGTGCGCTTCGCGGATACCGAGAGCAGCGACCTGATCGTGATCGCCGCCCGCTCGCGCATCCAAGGCACCAGCGGTCTCGGCAAGACGGCGAACCAGATCATCTCGCGCACCAGCGTGCCGGTGATCGTGGTCCGCGATCCCGGGCCGTGGTTGAGGTACGCGGCCAACGACGCGCCGCTGCGCTTGCTGCTCGGCATCGATGACTCCGCCGTCTGCGATCTAGGCATCCAGTGGACGCACCGGATGCGCATGCTCGGCAAGCTCGATGTCGTGCTCGGCGCGATCTACTACCCGGACGACGCGTGCGAGCACTACGGGCTCGAGTCGAAGAACATGGTCGATCGCGATCCGCAGATCGAGCAGCTGATGGAGCGCGACCTGGTGCGCCGGTTCGGTACCGCGACGCTGGACCATCCGTATCGCGACGGCGCAGCCGTGCTCGCGCGGCCCCGGCGCGGCCTCGGGCGAATCGGCGATCACCTGATCGAGCTCGCGAATGAAGAGAAGGTCGACGCGATCGTGATCGGCACCGGTCAGAAGACCGGCCTCGGTCGCCTCGGCTCGGTGAGTAGCGTGATCGTCGAGGAGGCCACGCAATCGGTGGTGTGCGTGCCGCCGCAGGCCGAGGTCCCCACGATCACCGTGCCGGTGCTGCGCGCCGCGCTGGTCGCCACGGATCTCTCGCAGTTCGCCAACCGCGCCGTGCCCTACGCCTTCGGTGTCTGCGAGCCCGACGCCGAGATCCACATCATCCACATCGTCGGCGAGGACAAGCAGGTCGACGAAGCGGAGATCGAAAAAACGCTACTCGCCCTCACGCCCCTCGGCGCGAAGCAAAAGGTCCGGGCGCACGTCGTGCGTGGCGAGGATCCGGCGAAGACGATGGCACAGACCGCGGCGCGGCTCGGCGTCGACGTGATCTGCATCTGTTCGCACGGTCGCTCGGGGATCACGCGTGCGCTCGTCGGCTCCGTCGCCGACAAGTTGCTGCGTGCGACCCGGCTGCCGGTGCTCGTGCTGCGTCCGGCGTGAGTGGCTCGCGCGGAGCGCATGGCCTGCCCCGGGCCGCGTCGAAGGAGCTGCGCCCACGTGCGTTCGCACGGGCGTGACGTGCAGAGAGGGTCGCCAAAGCGCCAGGTTTCGCCGAGTTTCGCCAAGGATCGATAAATGAGAGTCCGACGTGACACCGGTCAGACCACTCGAGCTCGTTCGACGCTGAGGCGTCGAACGAGAGCACCGGGCCCGATCAGACAGCAACTGGGTTAGCAAGCACCGTTGCTTCCGGTCGTGTGCAACCGGCCGGACTTGGGCGTTCTGCTGAGTGTCGATCCGAGCGCGTCTTCCGAAACAACTCTTGGCGAAACTTGGCGACCCATGGCGCTTTGGCGACCCTCTCCGTACGCCATACCGTGCGCCACACGCACAACACGCGCTCGATCGGCTGGGGCGCAGCCACCGCGCGCGCTCTCCGGCCTGTGCGGACCTAGCGGAGGCCGAAGCGGGTCGCCGTGGTGCCGAGCTTCGAGATGCCGAGCGCCTCGACCTGACGCACACGCTCGCGCGTCAGGTTCGTGATCTCGCCGACCTGCTCGAGCGTC
>JANNBP010000168.1:0-8901 GCA_031385555.1 Deltaproteobacteria bacterium
GGCTTCAAGACCCTCCGGTTTCACGCCCTGCGGCTCTGGCTCGCGGGTACCACCACCACCAGGGAGCTCATTCGTGTCACGCGCGCCTGATCTCGTCGCCATCGGTGACTTCCTCGCCACCATCGTCGGAGTCCTCCAGCAATACGGCATCGGCGCCGGCCTCGACAGCGGCCTGCCGGAGCGCACGGGACGCACCGACATCGCCGTCGTCATCCACGTGCGCGGCGATCTGACTCAGGTCGGCTGGCGGTTCCCCGTCGAGATCGCCAGGCGCGCGGCCTCGGCGATGGTGCCCGACCTGCCCCTCGACGCGTCGCTGCTCGAGGCGGCGGCGAGCGAGCTCGCGAACGTGCTGACCGGTCGCGGGCTGGTCAAGCTCGCGGCCCACGGCATCCAGATCGAGATCGAGCCGCCCACCGTCGAACCGATCGCACCCGGCGGCGTCGTCGGCCTCCTCGCGACCGACCTCGGGACGATCAAGGTGATGTTCTCGCGAGCCTAGGTCGTCAGGGCTCGGCGGCGAGCTGCTGCGCGATCTCGGACGCCTTGGTGCAGTCGTTGCCGACCAGCACGTAGCGCATCTTCCCGCGCTTGTCGTAGACGCGGTAATGCGGCAGCGCCCCGATGTCGTACGCGCCTGCGACCGGCGTGAACGGATCCAGGATGTCGACCTTCCGGATCAATACTTTTGGGTCCTTCGCGACCCCGACGGCGAGCATCCCGCCGACGACGTGGCACGCGCCGCACGACTCCATCCAGAAATCGACGACGGTGACGTAGCCCGGCACCAGCGCCTGCTCGATGTCGACGTTCGCGCCCGGCGCGTTGAGCTGCACGCTCTTCTCGGGCTCCTGCTTCGGAATCGTGGGCGCGGGATGCCCGCACGCGACCAGCGCGATCAGGAGGAGCCGGTTCACGAGGCCTCGGCGAACTGACGGGTGATCCGCGCGACGTCCGCGCGCGACAGGCCGGTGTGCTCGACCTCCTCGAGCTGCAGGCGGTCGCCGGAGACGAGCTCGGTCGCGCCGAGCCGCACGGTGCCGTCGGTCTCGAGCGTGATGTCGACGGTGACGAGCACGTCGCCGGCCGGCGCCTCGGGGAGATCGACGATGGCGTACTTGCCGAGGTGACGATTCTTCGACGTCTCGGTCGACTCGCCCTCCCAGACGTCGAACTCGATCCGCGCCTCGTTGTGATGGCGGGTCGCGAACACGCGATGCTCGCGCGTCGGAACCACGGCGCTCTGCGCGATCACCGGTTCGCACGCGCCACCCTCGATCGAGATCGAGATGCCGCGCGCCGCGACATCGATCAGCAGGATGCCTTCGATCACACCCTCGAGCCGCGCCACCTCGATCGCCGCACCGACGGCGACGACCTCCTCGGGGTTCGGCACCAGCTTCGGATCCCGTCCGGTGACCCGCGCGATCTCGCGCTTGATCGCGGGCATCCGCGTCATCCCGCCGACGAGGAGCACTTCCTGAACGTCCTCGCGCCGGCGTCCCGCGAGGGCGAGCGCGGCCAGGATCGGAGGCTCGAGCCGGCGGACCAGCGGGGACGACCACAGCTCGAGCTCGTCGCGGCGGATCGCGCGGCCATACTCGGTCGCCTTGCCCGACGGCAGCTGGACGAGCTCGTGGATCTGGATGTGGGTCGAGGGGGCGGTCGACAGCTCGTGCTTCGCGCGTTGCGCAGCGAGCCGCAGCCGCTCGATCGCGATCACATCCGTCGAGACGTCGAGCGCCTTGACTTGCTTGACGTCGCGCACCAGATGCTCGAGCACCGCGCGGTCGACGTCATCGCCACCGAGGAAGGGATCGCCGGTGGTCGCGAGCACCTCGAACACGCCGCCGTCGACGTCGACGACCGCGACATCGAAGGTGCCGCCACCGAGGTCACACACCAGGTACTTGCGATCCGCACCGCGATGCGCGCCGTAGCCGAGCGCCGCGGCGGTGGGCTCGCTCAGCAAGCGCAGGACCTCGAGTCCGGCGATCTGGGCGGCGTCCTTGGTCGCCTGGCGCTGGGCGGCGTCGTACCAGGCCGGGATCGTGATCACCGCACCCGTCACCGGCTCCTTGTAGAAGCGCTCGCCGACCCCCTTGAGCTCGCGCAGGATCAGCGCGAGCACCTCCTCGGGCGACACGTTCTTGCCCGGCGCGAGCCTGATCCAGCAATCACCGTTCGGCGACTCGACGAGCTCGTACGGCAGCACGCGCGCGAGACGCTTGACGTCGGGATGATCGAAGCGCCGACCGAGCAGCCGCTTGGCCCCGAAGATCGTGACGTCGGGCGCGCAATCGAGACCCTCGCGTGCGGCCTCACCGATCACCATCCCGCCGGGCGCGTACCACACCACCGAGGGCAACGTCGTCGAGCCTTCCTCGGTGGTCAGCACGCGCGGTGCACCGTCGGCATCGATCACCGCGATCACCGAGTTGCTGGTGCCGAGATCGATCCCGACCGCGCGCCCGCGCTTCACTTGAACACCACGCGGATCTCGTCGAGGCGCTGCGCTCCATTGCGGCGCACGTGCTCGAGGATCTGCGATGCCTCGCGGCACTGCTCGAAGTGCGCGAGCGCGGTCTCGAGCTGCGAGGTTGCGAGCATGACCTCCCCACCTTGCAGCGCGGTGATCGAGGCGGCGACGTAGTACAGCGAGCGCAGCGTGCGGCTGCGCGGGTAGACGCAGAGCGCCGCGGCGAGCACCTCCTGGGCGTGGGACGAATCGCCCTCCGACAGCATCGTGCGCGCGCGGCTCTCGAACGCCTCGCCACCCTGCATCGACGCCGGATCCACGATCGGCGGTGGCGTCGTCGCCCGGGTGTGCTCGACGAGCTTCGCCACCGAGGCTTCGATCGGGAGCGGCGGCGAGCTCGGAGTGCGCCCGCGGCTACTCAGATCGTCGAACCCGACGAGCCAGCCCGCTGGGGCCTTGACCTGCGAGCGCACATTTGTGGCGCGGCCCTCGGCGACCAGGCTCGCGCGCTGCCGATCGTAGGCGCGGTTCGCGAGTATGGTGAGCTCCTCGGCGAGATGGCTGATCGCCGGCGAGCGATGGCGGGCGACGAGATCGGGATGGTGGCGCTTGATCAGGCCCATCCAGCCGCGCCGCACCGCCTCCGCATTCGCGTCCGCATCGACGCCGAGCACGTCGTGCACCGACGCGGCGCGCAGCTTGCGCAGCTCGGAGGTCAGTTGCTGGAACAGCTGCCGCTCGTCGACCGGCAGATCCTCCTCGGTCATCCGCGAGAGGGTGGGCCGTGGTGGTGGTGGTGGCGCGACCGGTTCGACCGGCTCGGTCGGACCCGAGCCCTCGGCCATCCCGCGAATCCGCGCGACCACCTCGTCGGTGAAGCCCGCGAGCTCGACCTCGATCCACGTCTTGGTGTCGCCCGCGATCGGCGACGACTTCGCGATCACGCCGTCGATCGCCATCACCACGTTGTTCGGCAGCTCGAGCCCGAGGGTGACCTGCGCGCCGATCTGCGCGTCGAACGGCACCTTCATCGACAGCAGCTTGCCGCCGCGCAGCTTCCGCGTATGAAACACCTCGACCTGTTCCCAGGTGGTGCAGCGGACGTGGAGCGTCCGACCGTTCCCCACCTACGGCCCCTTCTTCTTGGGAGCCTTCGGATCGGGGACGAGATCGACCTGGCGCTCGATCACGGTCAGCTTCGCCGCGCTGTCGATCGGATCGGTGGGCTTGCCCTGTTTCGGATCGCGCCAATCATCGATTGCGATCGTCGCGATACCCGGAAGAAAGTCGTCCTTCAAGACTTTGATCTCGTAGGAACGACCGGCGACGGTTGGATATGACACTGAATCGGTGATGCCGATGTAGAGCCAGACCTCGCCGCCGCACGGGTTCTTCTTCTCACCGTCCACGCACTTCACGTCGAAGTGGATCGGCCCCAACCCCGGCACGAATCCCGTCGCGTCGGGCGGCTTGGGTGGCGTCGAGCTGAGCTTCACGGGAGCCGGCTTACCCTTGCTGTCTTTCGCGATCGGCTTGAGCTCGATCACGATCCGCGCTGCGCGCTTGTCACCTTCGCCCGACCAGTGTGCGGCGACGACCTGTGCGTCTATCGGCTGATAGCCCTCGACGCCCTCGATCCGGATCTCGTGCATCTGGCTCGACAACTGCGGGAGCGAATCGAACGTCCCCTTGCCGAGCTTGAGCCAGACGCCCGCCGGCGCAGGCTTTGACTTGACCTTGATCGTGCCCAGGTCCGCCTGTGCTTCAGAGAGACGCTTTGATAGCTGCTCCGCCTCGAGCTTCAGCCGAGCATCCTTCTCCCGGTCAGCAGCCGCGCGTTCCTCCGCGTCGTCACCCTGCTTCTTGTAGAGGTAGATGCCGCCGCCGACGAGCCCGACGATCAGGAGCAACCCGATGATGCCGGGCAACCGGCTCTTGATCCGGACCGGCGGTGCATCGTCGACCATGATCGGATCGACGATCGGCTGGACGGCTCTCGGCTTGGGCTTCTCGATCGACTTGATCGCGTCGCTATTGGTCTCGACGCGCGCCGCGGCAGCTTCGGCACGCTTCGCCGCGTTCTCGAGCTTCTTCGCCGCATTCTCGGCCGCATCGGCCGCGCCGCTCATCCGCGCCGACGGAGCATCGAACCCCCCGACCGCATCATCGCCAAAGCTACCGCTGCTCGGCATCCGCACCGGCCGCGAGGTGCTCGAGCGCCCGAGCCCCACGATCGCCTCGAGCGCCGCGGCCTCGTCGACCGACTGCGAGCGACGCTTGCTGAGCGGTGGGGCCAGCGTGGCCTCGGAATCCCGTGGAGAGGGCGGCGGGATCGGCGTCTCGTCGTCCGGATCGTCGAGCGACGGGACGCGCGGCCTGACCTGCACGATCGCCTCGCGCTTGCGCGGATCCATCTGGATCAGCTCGCTGATCGGATCGCGCTTGAACGCGGCCATGTCCTCGACGGACGTCAGCTCGCGCGGATCCTCGAGATCGTTGAGCAGCGCATCGAGCCGATTCGCGCCGGTCGCGGGACCAGGCCGCGCCGCGAGGGCTTCGGCGCGCAGATCCACGCTCGGCCGCATGGGCGTGACCTGCACCGCCGCCGACGTGGCACCGAGCGACGCGAGCAGCTCCTCGGTGGCGTCGTCGATGTTGGTGTCGGTCTCCGACAGCCCGGCCGCCTTGATAATCTCGCCGCGATCCGCGAGATCCCAGCGATCGTCCTCGAACGCCTCGAGCAGATTCTCGAGGAGGTCGACCGCGTTCTTGTAGCGACGCGTGAGGTCGGTATCGAGCGCGCGCTGGACGAGCCGCTCGACGGCGGGTGACACGTGCAGCGTGCCCGGGGGCACCTCGCCCGACAGCATCGTGAACAGCATCGCGCCGGCGGCAAACACGTCCGAGGCCGGCGACGGATCCTCGCCGACCACGAGCTCGGGCGCGAGGTAGCCCGACAAGCCGCGCCACAGCGACGAGTCTGCCCCCTGCGCTACCGCCGAGGTCAGCGCGCGACCATTGACGAAATCGCCGAGCTTCACCGCGCCGTCCTGATCGACCAGCACGCTCCGCGGGTGGACGGCACCGTGCACGACCTTGGCCTTGTGCGCAGCGGCCAGCGCCTCGACCACGCTCTTGCCGATCGCAGCCGCGACCTGGAGCGGGAGCTTGCCGCCATCCTTGCGGTTCGCGCGCGCCGCGGAGATCAGGTCCTGCAAGGTCATGTAGCGACCGACGCCACGGGTCACCACGACCACATCGGGACCGCCGTGCTCGACCGCGATGGTGGGCACGATGTTCGGGTGGTCGAGCGAGATCGCGGTCTGGATGTCCTTGAGATCGACCAGCGCCGTCCGAAACGCGGCCTCGTCGAGCATCTTCGCGTCGATCACCAGCCCGCGCAGGTTGCGCTGTCCCGACCACTGCGCCCGGTGAATGGCGCCGTACATGGTGACGGCGAGGCGCTCGCTGAGCACGACACCGGCGATGATTTGTTCGGCCGCTCCTCCCACGGTTAGCGCGACGATAGCACTCTGTGAGACCGCACTCAGCCGCCCAGGAAGCGGAAGTGCAGCTGCAAATACGGCTCCGCGAACAGATAAAACACCGCGGCCATACACAGGAACGGCCCGAACGGCAGCTCCGTACGCATCAGGGAGGGCGCTTCGTCCAACGCCTCTCCCTCCGGGCTCTCCACGGGCGCCTCTGGGTCGGCCTTGCGAGCGCGGACCAGGATGACGATCCCGATCACCGAGCCGATCAGCGCGCCGCCGAACAGCGACACGAACACGCCCTTCCAGCCGAGCAGCGCGCCGATCACGGCCAGCAGCTTGCTGTCGCCGAGCCCCAACCCTTCTCGGCCGGTGACCCGGTAGTAGACCTCGCCGATCAGCCACGGGACGCCGTACCCGATCGCGGCGCCGACGAGCCCCTCCCACCATTGTCGCTCGGCGAGCAGCCACCCGAGCCCGTAGAACACGGCGATCGACGGGAACGTGACCTTGTCGAGGATCAGCTTGTGATCGATGTCGATGAACGTGATCACCACCATCACGAAGCAGAACGCGGCGTAGATCCCGAAGCGGATCAGCCGGTGATCGAAGTCTTCCTTCCACCACCACATGCCGTGGTGCACGGTGAACCACCACGCCACGCCGAACAGCGCGCCGGTCGCAGCCTCGACGATCAAGTAGCGCCCCGAGAACGGGGCCTTGCACCTGCGGCACTTGCCGCGCAGCCACAGCCACGCGATCAGCGGCATGTTGTCGTACCAGGCGATCGGCTGCTTGCAGGCGAAGCAGTGCGAGCCCGGCTTGACCACCGAGCGGCCCTTCGGGAACTGCTCGGTCGGCGGCCACCGATAGATGCAGACGTTCGCGAAGCTGCCCCACAGCAAGCCGAGGACCACCACGAACACGTACGCGGCGATCGAGCCTGTGTGTTGCTCCCAGATGTCGAGCATCCGGGGAAACGGTAGCCTGATTGACCTGGCCCGTCGAGAAAGCTAAGACACCTCGCAGATGCGTCCCGCTCTCCTGTACCTGCTGTCCGTCGCCTGCGGGCGCGATCAGGGCGTCAGCGACGAGCAGCTCAGGGGGCTGGTCATCGAGGCAAAGACCCCGTCGGCGATCGATGTCGACCAGGCCACCAAGGAGCCCGCCGAGCTGGCGCGTGCCATGGCGGCGTCGCACGGTGCCGTTTTGGCAGCGCTGGGTCCGCATAGCCTCTCTCTCGAGACCCACACGATCGTCGAGGAGAACGGCAAGCCGGTCAGCGACCTGTCCGACAAGTCGGTCCTCGAGCTCGGGGACAAGGGTTCGGGACACGGTCCCGGGGATGTCGCGTTCCACGGCCTCTACGAGAACTCGGCGGACTATGGCCGCGAGGCGATCTTCAAGGCCGGGAAGCTCTACCTCAAGCCGCGCTACCAGAAGTGGCACGGGCGCACACCCGAGACGCTCGACGAGCCGGCGCAGCTACGCGACAGCTACTTCGGGCCGATCGCGGCGACCTGGGACCTCGTGGGCCCCGCGGCGGAGCTGACGGACAAAGGTGTCGTCCAGGTCGCCGGGCGCGCGGGGCGCAAGATCATGGTCAAGCTCGCACCGTCGCCGCGGGAGCTCCCGCACGAGGCGCTGCCGCAGCGGAAGTGGCGCGAGACGAGGACGATCGCCGCGCTCGATGGCGAGGTGACGATCGATGTGGAGAAGGGCGTACCGCTCGCGATCGACCTGACCGGGGCCGTCGCGTTCTCGCGCGAGGGCCGGCGGTTCACGATGAAGCTCGCGATCAAAGGTGCGATCACCAAGCTCGGCGCCACCGAGATCACCGCCCCGCCCGAGGGCGACGTGATCTCCACGCCCACCCGTCGCGGTGAGGTCGACGAACGCGACTACCTGCTCAACGGCATCGCACCGCCGATCCACAAGACGGCCGATGGCACCGCGAAGCCGCCCGTCGCGACCGGATCGGGCGCCACCGTGAAACCTGCCGGATCGGGCTCCGCCAGGTGACCACCACCGCCCTGGTCACGCGCCGCGACTATCTCGACGCACACCGCCGCTCGATCATCGGGCGCTCGCTCGCCGGTGCTCTCGCGGGTGCGGTGCCCCTGCCGTTCCTCGACGACTGGGCGATCTCCGTCGTCCTCGGCGGTGGCTACAAGCGCATCGCACGCGACCACCAGATCGATGTCGAGAGCGATGCCGTGACCGCGCTCGTGCACGGCGCCTCGAAGCCCGCAAATGTCGTCGACATGGCCGCCGGCGGCATCCTGCTGCGCATCGCGAGTGCGACCACGAAGCGGATGATGGTGCTGATCGCCACCGTCAATCGCGCGCGCGCCGCGGCCCGCACGTTCGTGACGATGACGCTGTTCGATCACTACTGCGCGAAGCTCCATACCGGCCTCGCGATCGATCGCCTCACCGCGCTGGCGCTGCGCGAGGAGATCGGCAGGGCGATCGAGAGCACGCCCGGGGCGCTGTCGTGGCGCCCGTTCCGCCGAGGCGTGCTCGCAGCTGCGAAGGCCTCGGTGAAGGCGCCGCTCGAGCTCGCGGATCTCGCGAGTCGCGGTGCGCTGCGCCGGTTGCTGGCGAAGCGCTCCGAGGTGACCGATGCCGAGGTCGTCGACGAGCTCGATCAATCGATCGAGACCTCGCTCGCGACCAAGACCAACTTCTTGGCGCGCGCGACGGCGGCGGTCGAGCTCCAGCTGTCCTCCGAAGGCAACCCGTTCCTCGACGCGGTGATCGATAGCTTCGATCGCCGGTGGCGCGCTCGTCAGGCGATCAAGTGATCCCCGAGCGGCAGGTCCTCGCGCAGGCGAAGCGCGTCGTGATCAAGATCGGCAGCCGGCTCGTCGCCGAGAGTCCGGCGAGCCGCCCGGCGGGGATCGCGGATCAAGTGCTCGAGCTGCGGCG
>JANNBP010000179.1:0-6996 GCA_031385555.1 Deltaproteobacteria bacterium
CGAGCGCATCGACGCCGGTCTCGCCGCCGAAACCGACGACGCGACCGTCCTCGAGGGTAACCAGCCGTACCCCGGCGAGCGGCGTCGCGGCCGTGACGGACACGACCGTACCGGTGGGCGTGACGACCGCCGCGGTCGACAACGGAGGTGCGGAGTCAGGTGCGAAGGCGGTGAGCACGCCGCCGCCGTCGAGCATCGTGGGTTGCGCGCCGACGCCGACGAGCCCCGTGGCGTCGCGGTCGTCGAGCGCGAAGCGGTGTGCCTCCCCCGCCGTGCCGAAGCCGCCGGCGAGCACGAACACGCCGCCGGTATCGAACAGCTCGGCGCCCTCGACGACCGCGGACTCCGGGAGGTTCGGGCCGGTGAGGACGGACGTGCCGTCGAGCCGATACTCTACCGACGAGCGCAGCGGCGTGGCATTGCAGGTGCCGGCGTCGACGCCCTGGCAACCGCCGACGAGCAACACGCCATTCGGGGTCGCGGCGGCGCCGTGGAAGGCGCGCTGCGGCGAGATCGCGAAGGTCGACCCGAAGCTCTTGGTCGCGGGATCGAACACGGCGAGCAGGCCGCGCGGTCCGCCGGTCAGCACGACGCGGCCATCGGGGAGCGTGGTGAGCACCGCGCCGGCGAGGCCGTTGGTGGCATCGCGCAGCGCCTCGGGGACCTCGACGGCGGTCCACGTCGCGGTCGCGGGATCGAACAGCTCGGCGGTCGAGAGCGGGCCCGTGGGGCCGATGCCGCCGGCCACGAGGACCCCCGTCCCCGCGCGTGCGATCAGCGGATGCTGGCGGGCATCGATCAGCTTGCCGATCGGACAGAACCCGCCGGGGGGGGCCATCACGATCGGGATGGTGGCGTCGGCGGCGAGCTCGTCGAACACGAGCGGGAGCGTCTTGCCCGCGGCCCCGGTGGCACCGCCGCCGACGAGGATCTCGACGCCGAGCTGCGTGGTCTCGGCGGGCAAGTCGGCGAGATCGATCGCGCGATCGAGGCCGACGGCTCGCTTGACCTCGCCGGTCTCGGCGAACGCAGTGATCGCGAGCTGGTTCGCGTTGGACGGCCGGCCACACTCCCCACCGAGGTCGACCGGCACGAGCCGCACCCGCGCGGGATCCTCACCGCAGCCGAGGACGACTGTGGCAAACGCCAGGAGCCCCGGGAGCCGAAGTCGCACCACCGCGTGCATGATACATTGCCGGCGATGACAGAATTGCCGACGACGTTCGGCAAGTACTTCCTGACCGAGAAGCTCGCGACCGGCGGCATGGCCGAGATCTACCTCGCGAAGCTTGTCGGCCCGGGCGGCTTCGAGAAGCCCCTGGTCATCAAGCAGATCCATCCGAAGCTGTCGGGACAGCGCCACTTCGTCGACCTGTTCGTCGCCGAGGCCAAGATCCTCGTCGGGCTGGCCCACGGCAACATCGTCCCAGTCTACGAGCTCGGCGTCATCGATGACACCTACTTCATCGCGATGGAGTACATCGACGGGCCGACGCTGTACCGGCTCACCGAGGCCCTCGCCCGCCAGGACCAGCGGATGGAGCCGGCGATCGCGGCCTGGGTCGCGGCCAAGATCCTCGAGGGGCTCGACTACGCCCACCGCAAGGGCGAAGGCGTGATCCATCGCGATCTGTCGCCGCGCAACGTGATGCTGTCGCGCGACGGCGAGGTCAAGCTCGTCGATTTCGGGATCGCGGTCACGCTCGGCGCCGTCGATGCCGGCAGCGACGTGCAGGCATCGCCCACCGGCTCGTTCCCGTACATGTCACCGGAACAAGTTCGCCGCGAGCCGCTGACCGGGCAGACCGATCTGTTCTCGGTCGGCGTGCTGCTCTGGGAGATGCTCGTCGGCACGCGCCTGTTCGCGCGTCCCGATGCCGAGGCCACGCTCGCGGCGGTCACCGACGGGCCGATCGAAAAACCGAGCGTCAAGGTCGCCGGCATCCCGGCGAAGCTCGACGATGTCGTGATGCGTGCGCTCGAGCGCGATCAGCGTGCGCGGTGGGCCTCGTCCGGCGAGATGCTCGCTGCGCTCCAGCGCTACCTCTACAACCTCGACGCCACGCCGAGTCCGCGCGACATCGCGGCGATGGTCGCGAAGTACTGCCCCGCCGAGACCCGCCGGCTGCCGACGCACGCCGAGAACACACCGTCGCAGGGTGTCGATCTCGACCCACCCGTCGGTCCACGCACGGCGGTGATCGAGCGGCCCGACGCGCGCCCGCAGGGCAAGGCGCGCGCACGCACCGAGACCTTCGCGACCCACGTCGATCTCGAGAACCTGCTGTCGCGCGAGACGCCCCTGATCGGCGTCGACGTGCTGCCGTCGAACAAGGCGGGCGGCGACGGCAAGGGCCAACCCGCCTCGATCGCACCCGGTGAGGTCGACGACGATCCGTTCCGCGATCCGACGCCGGTCCCGCCACCGACACCGATGGCCGGTGACGACGACGACGACGATGCGAGCGCGTCGAAGCTGAAGCTGAGGGCGGAGCGCCAGAGCAAGCCGACCATCACCACGGCACAGGAGATCGATCGGCTCCCCGAGGCCGAGGTCCGCCCACCGCGGATGCGCTCGGTGCGCCCCGACAGCGAGCCGGTGCGCGACGCAGGAGAACGAGAGCGCCCCAACCTGCCGGGCCGCGAACCGCCGAACCGTCCGCTACTCGTGCTCGGCGCGATCGGCACGATCGTGCTCGGCATCGGCGCCGTCTACATCTTCTCGCGTGGCAAGAACAGCGTGATGCGCCCCGACGCGCAGCCTCCGAAGCTCGACGCGCCGTTCTACGCCTTCGAGCCCGACGCCCCGCCCGACACCGAGCCGATGGATCCGATGCGGACCGATGCAAACGTCGGCAATGCCGGTCCCGATGCACCCGAGGATGCGCGCGCCAGCGAGCCACCTCGTGACGCGGGTCGCGTGAAGCCCGACGCGGGCACGCCCGATGCGGCGGTCGTCGCCCCGGCCGGCACCGCGACGCTGACGATCGGTGCGAACCCCTGGGGCGACATCGCGATCGACGGCAAGCTGCGCGGTCGCACACCGAAAGTGATCGAGGTGGCCGCCGGCAAGCACGTCGTCGAGGTGACGTTCTCCGGTGACGATCCACCGGTGAAGCGGACGTTCCCGATCGATGTCACGCCCGGCCAGAACTTCGCGATCCAGGCCGACTTCACGAAGTAGGGACTGTCCTCAGATCCTTAACTTTCGATCCGTAGCTCATCGAAATCGCATGCGTGCCTGGGGACGGTCCTCACGAACGCAAGATGAGCGGACCGCGATGTGGCGATCGTCGAGTTGCGCGAGAACCACCCGCTGATGAGGCCTGTCCCCAGGCACGTGTGTGATTCCAGCCGGAGCCGGACCACGACTTCAGGATCTGAGGACAGTCCCCAACATCGCTCCAACGAGCGTTCGTGAGGACTGTCCCCACTCACGTGTGCGATTTCAGGCGCATGCGGACCAGAACGTAAGGATCTGAGGACAGTCCCCATCGGCTAGCGGCGCATCGAGCGCGAGCGCACGTACTTCACGACGTTCGCGAGCTCGGGCTTGTCGGCGAGGTAGCGACCATCGGCGGCGAGCTTGTCGGCGAGCAGCAGCATCTCGTCGAGCTTCTGGAGCAGGACGAGCGAGTCGATCGCGAGCACCGCGGCGGCCTCGGAGAACGTCTCGGCCGGGTGCGTGGCGATCAGTCCGACGAAGATCGCGGCCGCCTTGTCGTGCTGGTTCGCGCGCCGATAGACGTTGCCCTCGAGGAAGCGCAGCGCACCGAGCTCGGCATCGCGCGGACTCGAGGCGGTGGTGGCGAACGCGGCGATCGCCTCGACGAGCTGCTGGTCCTCCTTCGACAGCGCGATCGCCGGCAGCGGCTTGCCTGGCGTGAGTGCGGGGACGGTGCCGGTGGCGAGCGTCGGATCGACGGTGCCGTTCATGTACGCGAGGGCCGCGGCCCGGCTCGCGAGCGCGGCGCGCTTGGGATCGGCCTTCGCCACCGCGCCGAACGCGGCGGAGGTGGCGGCCCAGCGCTCGCGCTGCAGGCGATCGTTCGGCTCGAACGCGGCCTGCAACCACATCGCCTCGGCCTGGAGGTACTGCACGTCCGCGCGCTGCGGATCGTCGGGGAAGTTGTCGACAAGCGCCTGGTAGAGCCGGATCGCGTAGTCGAGGCTCGAGGGATTGCGCGTCTTCTGCGCTTCGTTGTGATACGCGCGCCCCAGCTCGCTCGCCATCGCCGTCGCGTTCGCGCGGCACTCCCGGAGCTGCGGTGCGGGGAGTGCGGCCTTCTCCGTGAGGACCCGTGCGAGCCGGGCGAGGTTCTCGATCTCGCGGACCGTGTCGGCGGTGTTGGCGCCGGGCATCGACAGCATGCCGTGCGCGACCCGGTACTGCCAGTCGCAGACGCGCTCGCTCCGCGGCGTGGTCTTCATCAGCTCCTGGTGGAGATACGCGGCGCGATCGCTCTTGCCTTGCTCGAGGTAGCGCTGCGCGAGCATCTCCAGCATCTCGGGGACCATCACCGGATCGACGCGCTGGAACGCGGGCGCTGCCTTGTCGGCCTTTCCGATCTCGGCGTAGACGCGCACGAAGTCGAGCACGGCGGCGCGGTGCATCGCGAGTTGCCGCTGATCGTTGCGGGTGCTCTGCGCGACCTGAAAGAACGACTCGAGCGCCTCCGGATAGCGCTGGAGCTGCAACTGGACCCAGCCGAGCTTGTACACGCCGTACGCATAGACGTCCGCCTTCGGAAACTTGAGGACCATCTTGTAGCGGGCCTCGGCATCGGCGAACTGCGCGGTCTCGAAGTAGTACTCGCCGAACACCAGATGCGCCTCGGGGACGAACTTGCTGTTCGGGTAGTTCTTGAGCAGCTTGTCGTACACCGCGCGCGCTTCCTTCATGTACTTGCCGGACTGCAGCGTGAAGCCGTAGTCGAACAGCGCGACGTCGAGCTTCGGATAGTTGCGAAACGCGTCGTTCTCGACGAGCGCCTTGTACGACTTCACCGCGCGCAACAGGAAGTCCTTCGCCTTGTTCGCGGACGTGGCGGCTTCGGCCTGGAGCTTGGACTTGGTCGCCGCTTCGGTCGTGGTGTCGGCACGCGTGGACAGCTCGTGCGCCTTCACCCGCCATTGCCGCTGCTGGGCCGCGTAGAGCTCCGCGAGCCGGAACAGATAGTCGGCTTTCTCCTCGACCTCGCGATCCGGCGTGTTCGCGATCAACTGCTCGAGGATCTGGACCTGCTCGATGCGCACCGGCGCGGTCCCCCAGGTGATCGACAGCACGGCCTCGAGGCCGAGGAGCGGCTGCGCGACCTTGACACTCGGCAAGACCGGCCGGGTGCGCTCGCTGAGCTTGACGCCGACGGCCACGTCGGGGCGCGCATAGCGCGGCACCTTCGCCTCCGCCGCTTGTCCCAGCAGCAGCAGCGCCAACACCAGCCGGATCTTGGGCATGGCGCTTCAACGCCCGTCCTCGCCGAAGGTTTTCCGCGATCAGCCGAACCCGATCAGATCGATCGGGTTGCCCGGGACGACCTCGATGCCGAACGGGCGTTCGCGGATCAGCCGCTCGAGATGAACCCGCAACATGTCGGGCATGTGGAGCGCGATCGTGGGCACCCGCGTCGCGGCCAGAGGCTCGAACACCTCGGCGACGATGCTCTCTGCCCACCGATGATAGGTCCACGCGACCTCGATCACCGGCGAGTCGCGACGGACGCGAAGCCGCCAGCCGAGTGGATCGAACCCGCCACGGTGCCGGGCGAGCGTGAACCGGACCTCGGGCGGTCCGGAGCTCGCGTAGGACAGTGCGACCGACAGCTGATTGCGCGGAAACGCGGTGTAGACCACCGCGTGCATCCCGAGCTCGGCGGCGAGCCGCAGCTGCGCGCGATACATCGCGACGTTCCACTGATCCGTAAATCCGCAACTGCCGAACACGCGCAGTCCCGGAAACAGCCCCGTCGGTGCCTGCCAGGTGCCGCGCGCGAACACCACCTCGAGTTGCGGGAGGGGCCGGCTCGTCGCCGCGAGCTGCGCGAGCGAACGGTCATCGGCGCACAGGCGCTTCAATAGCGGCAACTTCGCCAGCAACGGACCGAGCGCGACGTCCTCGGCGCGCAGGGACAGCTCCTCGATCGTCCGCCACTCCGGCCGATCAAGCGTGCGCGCGATCGCGGCGTGGTCGGCGTTGGTCTCGCAGGCCACGAGGAAGCCGCGCTCGAACCGCCGCCCGGTCCGCTCGATCGCCGGCAGCGGCCCGACCCACTCGTCGGCGTGGTCGTGCAGCAGCGAGCTCACGCGCCGCGCCGCACCCTCGGAGGCCGTGCCGTCGGCGATCGCCATCTGCAACATGATCAGCTCGCCGCGCGGATCGCCCACTCCCTGCAGGGCGTCGGCGAGCACCATGCGGGCATCGAGATCGCCCGGGTTCGCCGTGTGCTGCGCGTACAGCGCCTCGACATCGGGTCCCTCGCCGCCCGCGCGTGCGAGCAGCGCCGGATCCGCCGGATAGATCGCCGTCGCCGCGATCGCCTCGCGCGCACGATCGTACGCCTCGCCGTGCGTGGTCACCACAGCCTCGATGCCCGGCAAGGCGGCGGGCGTCGGGGCATCCGCCAGCACGCGTCCGATCGCGATGTGCAGCGGCCGCGACGATCTCGACGTGTACAACCGCGCGACCTCCGACAGCCGGATCGCGATCCGCGGATCCGCGGTGAGCTCGGACAACAGATTCACGCGCTCGAGCGCGCGCTTCCAGTGCCCGGGAAACTTGAGCTCGAGGAGCCGCGCGACGTCGATCGGATCCTTGTTCGCCGCCACCGCGTGCCACGCCCCCTCGAGCTCGCCGAACGATCGCGCCGTGATCGGCCCCCGTATGCGACCGAGATCCGCGCCGACGCGTACGATCGCTCGCTCCAGCGCCGGATCGTGACTCGTGGTCCATGCTGTGAGCAGCGCGCGCAGCAGCTCGACATCGTCACCGCTCGCCGG
>JANNBP010000259.1:0-7112 GCA_031385555.1 Deltaproteobacteria bacterium
ATCGCCGCCGAGCAATCGCCCCACGAGTGCACTCTCGTCACGTGCGTTGACGCTCTGGACGAGTGCGGCGTCCTGAGGGACTCCACACGCGGGGCAGCGCACGTTGATCGTTCCGGAGATCGCCATCGCGAGGGTTCTCGCACATCTTCGTAGGTGAGGTTCCCCGGCCGAACGATTGTTGAAGCGGCACTCCCCACGCACGTCGTAGGCACATGCGTACTCTCACCACCCTCCTGTTTCTCGCCGCCTCATCCACCGCCTTCGCGCAGCCGTCGAATGCGAACCTGCCGCAGAACCAGCAGCCGCACACGGAGGAGCGCTACCAGCCGCGCAACCGGCTGGCCGATGTCTGGCTCGAGGCAGGCCGGAATCGCGCGTACATCCAACTGCCGCGCACCGCGCGCCAGCTCGACTACCTGGAGCTGCGTGCCGGTCGCACGCGCGTCACGCTGATCGACGTCGAGGTCAAGTTTGCCGACGGCACCTCGATCCACACCGGCGATCGCGGCATCGTCGAGCCCTTCGAGGGCCGCGTCATCGACCTGCCGAACCGGGCATCGCCGGTCGTCGCGATCCTTCCGCACTACCGCACCGCGGGGCACCGGATTCCAGGCAGGCTTCAGATTTTCGGGGTGGCGAGCCGCGGTCGTTGGAACCGGTGATTCCGGCCCTCTCCCGCGGCCCCGTGGGTCTGGGGGTCGCGCTACAGTCGAAGCCTTGAAGCCCCCGCAAAAACCGGCGAGCGAGACGCAGCGCCTGCTGCAGCTTCGCTCGCTCGACTTGCTCGACTCCCAAGCGGAGGAGCGCTTCGATCGGATCACGCGGCTGGCGCGGCGGCTGTTCGACGTCCCGATCGCGTTGATCAGCTTGATCGACGAGGACCGCCAGTGGTTCAAGTCTCGCCAGGGTCTCGACGCACCCCAGACTCCTCGCGAGGTGTCGTTCTGCGGTCACGCCGTCGCCGACGACGCGGTGCTGATCGTCGACGACGCCCACGCCGACGCGCGCTTCGCCGACAATCCGCTGGTCACGGGTGATCCGAGCGTCCGGTTCTACGCCGGCTCGCCGATCCGCTCCGAACGGCAGGCGATCGGTACGCTGTGCCTGATCGATCGCAAGCCACGGCACCTCGATGACGACGAGCGCGCCTTGCTCGACGATCTCGCCGCGATGGTCGAGAACGAGGTGCGCTCGACCCGCGAGTCCACGACGGATGCGTTGACCGGCATCTCGAACCGCCGCGGTTTCGACCAGCTCGCCAGCAAGGTGTTCGCGATCAGCCATCGAGTCGGGGTCACCTCGACGCTACTGTCGTTCGACCTCGACGGGTTCAAGGCGATCAACGACACCCACGGCCACGCCGAAGGCGATCGCGTGCTGGTCGACTTCGCCCACGCGTTGATCAGGACGTTCCGCGATGCCGACGTGATCGCGCGATTCGGCGGCGACGAGTTCGGCGTGCTCGCGTGCGGCACCGCCGACACGATGAGCGCCCCGCTCGATCGCCTCCACGCACACCTCGCGTGGCTCGAGCGTCCGTACAAGATCGAGTTCAGCGCGGGCATCACGGAGCGAACGGCCGAGCACGCGCAGCTCTCGGATCTGGTCGCCGCTGCGGATCGCGCGATGTACGAGCGCAAGAAGCGCCGGTGACGCACGCTCGCGCCGGTGATCGTGATCGCGATCGCAACCGTCGTGAGCCGGTGACATGATCCGACCCGGGGAGCCCCGTGACTACGACGCGTTCACGCGCTTGTTCGCCGCATTCGGCATCCCCGATCCGGTGCCGACCCGAGAGCGTTTCGTCGAGACCCTGATCCCGCAGATCCGGGTCGCCGTTCGAGACGACCAGGTAGTCGGGTTCTGTAGCTGGCGGCCGTACGGCACGCTCGTCCATGTCGTGCAGCTCGCGGTCACCCCCACGATGCGCGGGCAACGCATCGGCGAGCAACTTCTCCTCGACGTGCGCGCACGCGCGCTCGCCGCCGGCTGCACGCGCTGGTACCTCAACGTCAAGCGCGACAATGCGTCGGCGATCAAGCTCTACGAGCGTGTCGGATTCCGATTCGAATTCGAGTCGGTGGCGTTCAAGGTCCCGTGGAGCTGCGTCCGTCCTCAGGTGGTGCGATCGCGGCTTGCCGAGCGCTCCGACGATCCGGTGATCGCCATGACGCTCGACGTTCCCCTCGAGAGGATCGCGCAGTTTCGTACGCGCAACTTGCTCCACCTCGTCACGCTGCGCGACGGCGACGCGATCACGGGGTTTGCCGCGTTCGATCCCGAGCTCCCGGGCACCGTCGTGTTCCGCGCGGCCAGGCCCGAGCTCGCGGCGGCGGTCCTCGAGGCGATGCGACCGTACGCCCTGCCCGCCTTCGACTTCGTGCGGGTCGCCATCGAGGGCAATGCCCCGCTCGCGGCGGCGATGATCGAGCTCGGTGCGGAGCTCGTGTTCGAGCTACTCCGCCTGGCTGGACCGCTGTGAGCTCGTTCTGGTCGGTGGTCGTCGCGTCGGCGTTGCTCGGCGCGATCAACACGCTGCTGCTTGTCTGGGAGCTGCGGGTGTCGCGGCGCCGCGGCCGCCAGATCGCGACGCGCGGCTGGCTGTGGTCGAACCTCGGCTGCGGCGTGCTGAGGACCCTCTCCATCGCATCGGTGCAAGGGTCGATCATCGCGCTCTACGCGCTGGTCGCGCCCCCGTGGACGTGGGCGACCTCGTGGTGGGTCTGGATCGCGGGCTTCATTGCGATCGATCTCGCCGAGTACCTGTCGCATCGCGCCTCGCACGAGCGGCCGCTCCTGTGGGCGATCCACGCGGTGCATCACCAGTCGCCCGAGTACAACCTGTCGCTCAACTTCCGGCTCGGCGTGCTCGGTCCCGCGACCACGCTGCCGTTTCACCTGCTGCTCGCGATCGCCGGCATGCCGGTCGAGATGTTCGCGCTCCTGCTCGCGATCCAGGCCGCCGGCATGGTGCTCACGCACGCGCGCTATCCCGGCACGCTCGGCTTACTCGGGTCCGTGCTCAACGCGCCGGCGTGGCATCGCGTGCACCACAGCGCGGTCCACGCGCACCGCGATCGCAACTACGGCGCCGTGCTGATCGTCTGGGATCGCCTGTTCGGGACGTTCACCGATGGCTCGCAGGTCGCGCCGCGGTGGGGCATCGACGACGAGCCGATGACCCGCAGCCCGATCGCCGCGAACCTCGCCCCGTGGCGCTCGCTGTGCGCGCGCGTGCGCAGCGACGGCTTGATCGCCTTCTGGAGATGGTGAGGCGCTGGTGATACAAGACGACGTGAGCGAGCTCGCGGCGTCCTTCGAAGAGCATCGCCCCCACCTGCGCCACGTCGCGTCTCGCATGCTCGGCTCGGCGAGCGAGGCCGACGACGCCATCCAGGAGGCGTGGATCAGACTGGCGCGCGCGGAGGGCGCCATCGAGAATCTGCGTGCGTGGTTGACCACTGTCACCGCGCGCGTCTGCCTCGATTCGCTGCGCTCGCGAACGTCTCGACGCGAAGCCTCGCTCGACGACGTGCCCGAGCTCTCGACCACCGCCGATGATCTCGCAGGTCACGTCGGTCAGGCGTTGACGCTGGTCTTGAACAAGCTCGAGCCCGCCGAGCGGCTCGCCTTCGTGCTCCACGATTCGTGCGCGATGTCGTTCGATCAGATCGCGGGCATCGTCGGCAAGTCCAGCGCCGCCACGCGCCAGCTCGCGAGCCGCGCACGCCGACGGATCCAACGTGCCGCGATCCCCGAGGTGTCACTCGCCACGCAGCGCACGCTCGTCGAGTCGTTCATCGCCGCGCTGCGCGCCGGTGACATCGAAGGCCTGATCGCCGTGCTCGATCCCGAGGCGGTGGTGCGGGTCGATGGTGGCGAGGTCGTCCAGGTCACCGATGCACGGACCTGGGCCACCGGCGCGGTCGCCTACCAGGGCGCGGCGCAGCACATGCGGCCGGTCCTGGTGGAGGGCAGCGTCGCGCTGGCCCTGGCGCCGGGTGGCAAGCTCCTGCGGATCCTCGTGTTCGGGTTCGCGGGCGCCCTGATCCAGGGGGCCGAGGTGGTGACCGAGGCCGACGCGCTTGCCGAGCTGACGATCGAAGATCTGCCGGCCTGACGATTGCTGTCACATCGCGCCGGCCGCCTCCGTCTCCCGAGCATGAAGCTTCACCACGTCGTCATCTACGTCACCGACCAGGGCAAGGCGCACCGCTTCTATACCGAGGTGCTCGGCTTCCAGACCAAGGCCGACTTCAGCAACGGAGGCTTCCGCTGGCTGACCGTGGTGGCTCCGGATGATCCCGACGGCTGCCAGCTCCAGCTCGCCGCCGACGACAACCCGGCGGGCAAGGCCTACGCGCAGGCGTTGCTCGCACAGGGGCAGCCCGCGGTGATGTTCACCACCAGCGACGTGGTCGGCGACTGCGACAAGATCAGGAGCCGCGGCGGTGAGCTCACCCTGCCGCCCACCGACACCACCGGTTCGAAGATCGCGAAGTTGGATGATGGCTGCGGCAACCTGATCCAGCTCACCCAGCTGACCTGGTAGAAAGCGCGATGCGTCACGCCGCCGACAGTCACGATCTGATCCGCGTCCAGGGCGCACGGGTGAACAACCTGAAGGACGTCAGCGTCGAGATTCCCAAGCGGCGCCTGACGGTGTTCACCGGTGTCTCGGGCTCGGGCAAGTCGTCGCTCGTGTTCGGCACGATCGCCGCCGAGTCGCAGCGGATGATCAACGAGACGTACAGCTCGTTCGTCCAGACGTTCATGCCCACGCTCGCGCGGCCCGAGGTCGACGTACTCGAGGGGCTGACGACCGCGATCATCGTCGATCAGGAGCGGATGGGCTCGAACTCGCGCTCGACCGTCGGCACCGCCACGGATGCGAACGCGATGCTGCGCGTGCTGTTCAGCCGCCTCGGCAAGCCGTACATCGGCTCGTCGAACGCGTTCTCGTTCAACGTCCCGTCGGTCAAGGGCGCGGGCTCGATCGAGATCGAGGGCAAGAAGGCGGAGAAGAAGACGTTCACGGTGATGGGCGGCATGTGCCCGCGCTGCGAAGGCATGGGCCAGGTCTCCGACATCGATCTCGCACAGCTCTACGACGACCGCAAGTCGCTATCCGAGGGCGCGCTCACGATCCCCGGCTACACCGTCGACGGCTGGATGGTGCGCATCTTCGGCGCCTCCGGGTTCGTCGATCCCGACAAGGCGATCAGGAAGTATTCGAAGAAGGAGCTCCACGACTTCCTCTACAAGGAGCCGACGAAGGTGAAGTTCCAGAACATGAACCTCACCTACGAGGGCTTGATCCCGCGGATCCAGAAGTCGTTCCTGGCGAAGGACGTCGAGGCGATGCAGCCGCACATCCGCGCCTTCGTCGAGCGCGCGGTGACGTTCACGTCGTGCCCCGAGTGCCAGGGCACGCGGCTTAGCGCCGGGGCTCGCTCGTCGAAGATCAAGGGCCTCAACATCGCCGACGCATGCGCGATGCAGATCGACGAGCTGGCGGAGTGGGCACGCGGGCTCAAGGAGCCGTCGGTCGCACCCCTGCTCTCCACGCTCCGGCAGTCGCTCGAGTCCTTCGTCGAGATCGGGCTCGGCTATCTCTCCCTCGATCGCCCCTCGGGCACGCTCTCGGGAGGCGAGGCGCAGCGCACGAAGATGGTGCGGCACCTCGGGTCGTCGCTGACCGACGTCACGTACGTGTTCGACGAGCCGACGATCGGCCTCCACCCGCACGACATCCAGAAGATGAACGAGCTCCTGCTCCGCCTCCGCGACAAGGGGAACACGGTGCTCGTCGTCGAGCACAAGCCGGAGACGATCGCGATCGCGGATCACGTGGTCGATCTCGGGCCGGGCGCCGGCGCCGCGGGCGGCACGATCGTGTTCGAGGGCACGGTCGACAAGCTGCGCACCAGCCCCACCCTCACGGGGCGCCACTTCAGCGATCGCGCGGCGCTCAAGACCTCGGTGCGAACCCCGAAGGGCTCGATCAAGATCCGCGGCGCGAAGACGCACAACCTCAAGCATGTCAACGTCGACATCCCGCTCGGCGTGCTCGTCGTGATCACCGGCGTCGCCGGCTCGGGAAAGAGCTCGCTGATCCACGGCTCGGTGGTGAACCAGCCCGTCTCCGTACAATGGATCGGGGGCGGGGTTGGCGATCGAGCCAACTCCACCCCCCATGTGATCGCGGTCGATCAAGCACCGATCAAGGGCTCGCGGCGCAGCAACCCGGCGACGTACACCGATCTCCTCGAGCCGATCCGCAAGGCGTTCGCGAAGGCGAACAACGTGAAGCCGGCGCTGTTCTCGGCCAACTCCGAGGGCGCGTGCGAGACATGCAATGGCAACGGCGTGATCTACACGGACCTCGGCATGATGGCCGGCGTGACGTCGACGTGCGAGGACTGCCAGGGCAAGCGGTTCCAGGCGTCGGTCCTCGAACACAAGTTCGGCACGCTCGACATCGCCGAGGTGTTCGACCTCTCTGTCGACGACGCGCTCGGCTTCTTCGGGCCCGGCAAGACCCACGTGGCCGCCGCACACGAGATCCTGCTGCGCATGAAGGACGTCGGCGTCGGCTACCTGCGGCTCGGTCAGCCGTTGACCACCCTATCGGGCGGCGAGCGACAACGGCTCAAGCTCGCGGCCAGCCTGGTTGGGGATGGCGGCATCTACGTGCTCGACGAGCCGACCACCGGGCTGCACCTCGCGGATCTCGCGCAGCTGCTCGGCATGCTCGACCGGCTGGTCGACGCCGGGAAGTCGGTGATCGTGATCGAGCACCACCAGGCGGTGATGGCACACGCGGACTGGATCATCGACCTCGGCCCCGGCGCCGGCCACGACGGGGGGAAGGTCGTGTTCGAAGGCACGCCGGCACGACTGGTCGCGACGAAGTCCACGCTCACCGGCAAGCACCTCGCAGCGTTCGTGAAGAAGGAGAAGCGATGACGACGAAGAAGAAGCCCGCAACGAAACCTGCGGCGACGAAACCTGCGGCGACGAAACCTGCGGCGACGAAACCTGCGGCGACGAAACCTGCGGCGACGAAACCTGCGGCGACGAAACCTGCGGCCACGAAGCCTGCGGCCACG